>NZ_LXPC01000003.1:0-153937 GCF_003590275.1 Dehalobacter sp. MCB1
ACCATTATACGGACTTTATCCCACGAGCGCTTTTGTGTCGGTTCTGAAAAAATTTTTATTCATAATGTCCTCCTAAAAATATTTTGTATATTTCCCTCTCGTTAAATTGTTTACATGCATTTTGAAGTTATCAAGGTACTAAGTTAACAGTAATGAAAAATAGGACAAGAGCCGTCATGCTGATCATTTCCCAGCTTTTTAAATGCAAATGTTTGCCAAACGTCCGCTGCTTGCTTCGGCCATAGCCTTTTAACTCCATTGCAAGAGCGATATCTGAAGTATGCCGGACTGTGCGATAGAGCAACGGCATAAACGTTAACGGAAGATTTTTGATTCTATTTTTAATCCCTTCCGAGGGATAACCCCGAACCGATTGACTCTCTGAAATTGCCAGATACTCCTTTTGCATCAGAGGAAAAAAACGTTTTGTCATAACGACCAACATAGCATAACGATAAGGAACACCCCACACTATAAGCATTAAAGCCGCATCTATGGCAGAAGTCCAGGTCGTAAACTGAACAGCAGCCAAAGTCACGGCTGCCGTGCGGGAAATACCCAAAGCAGCAGCCGGAATAGCGCCTGTATAAACAGACAGAATACCCCATTTCCAGAGAATATCTCCATCCCGGCAGAACAATAGCTGTATGACAACAATCTGCGAGGCTACTAAAAGCATTATTGGCAGCAGTATTTTATATTTTTTTAAATGGTTAGAAAAAATACAGTCCGTAATCATTACCAATGCAATCATCCCAATTTCCAGAATCAGATTCTGCGAAAACAAAGCCGTAAGGATCAGTGTTAAACACCATACCAACTTCGTACGTGGATCAATTTTTTCAATGAAATCCATAATCAACGCCTTCCTTCTGGAAATCTAACCCGATGTCTTTAAGGGTCTTTTCATAAGAACCAATCTCTTGGGCCGGAATATCCAATGCCAGACGGTGCTTGTGCATTGCCACAATACGATTGGCATATTGTTTGGCCAAACCCAGATCATGGGTAACGAGAATAACTGTTTTACCTTGCTGCTGAAATGCTGAGAGCAGCTCCATGATCACGACACTTTGTTCTTCATCTAAGCCTGAGGTCGGTTCATCAGCCATGATAATCTCAGGATCTCCTACTAAAACAGAGGCAATTGCCAGTTTCTGACGCTGGCAACGGCTGAGCCTATGCGGATGGATATCGGCGTATGCCAACAGCCCGACTTCAGTCAAAATTCCATTCACTTTCTCTTCAATTTCCCCTCTCGGCAGTTTCCTTGTTCTTAAAATAAATGCTACCTCGTCTTTTACTGTATTCGAAAAAATTTGAAGATCAGGGTTTTGAAACAGAAAACCTATTTGACTGCGTATGGTTGCAAAATTTCTTTTGGTTAGGGGTTTGCCAAATATCTGAATTGCACCAGCATCCGGGACAAGCAGACCTTCCATTAACTTTAAGAGCGTCGTTTTGCCTGAACCATTGAGTCCAATCAACCCAATAAAATCGCCGTGATTAATCGACAAATCAATTTTCTCACATCCCTTAAAATCCCCTTTATAGGTAAAGGTTAGATCCTTCACTTCAATTATTTTTTTATCTGTTGCTGTAATATTTTTTGCTGGGCTAGTTTTTTTATTTAACCGTTCTAGATAGTCATCAGGGCTGCATTCTTCTTTAATGGCTCCTTCAGCCATGATAAGAATACGATTGGTATAGGGGAGAATATCGCAGGCCCGGTCCATTACCATAATCACGGTAACTCCCTTTTCTCTGTTTAAATAAGCGATATGAGAATAGAGGTCTTGTTTTCCCTTTCCGTCTAATTCTGCGGTGGGCTGATCTAAAACAAGAATAGGAGTTTCCATCGCTAGAACACTTGCCAATACCACTCTTTGAGCTTGACCGCCGGACAGCCCATCCGTATTTCTTTGTTCAAAACCCTCCAGTCCAACGAATTGTAAAGTTTTTTTGACTCTATTCTTAATTTCCTCCCAAGGAAGTTCCATATTGGCAATGCCGAAAGCAACCTCTTCCGCCGCCGTGATACTGACAATCTGATTTTGCGGCTCCTGCATCATATAACCGATGTAATCGCACATTTTTGCTAAGGGGATTTCATGGATGTTTTGCCCCATCACCTTAATGGTACCGTTTAACTGCCCATTGAAAAATTGAGGCGCTGCTCCGGTGATGCTATGAAGCAACATCGATTTGCCCGATGCAGCTTCCCCTGTAATAGCAATGAAATCTCCTTGATTAATGGTTAAGTCAATATCTTTTAATACTTTTTTTGTTTCAGGCGGAAAAGCAAGAGATTCTATTTTAAGCTGTACCGCAGGTTCCATCGGATGAAAGCCTCCATATAAAAATCTAAACTATGTAAACGACATGCATACAAAAAAAGTTCCAGTTTTGAGAGATACTAACTCTCAAACTGAAACTTTACCATTGCTTCATGTTGATATCTTCATTGGCAGGTCTTCTGACTCATAGCTTTAACCGATTTCTGTGCCTTCCCGATTTCTCAGTGGCATCGTACAGTCATCACAGCTATTTACAGCGGCGGGTCCGTCCAGGAATTGCACCTGATTCCCTATTCTTCTCGATAAGAGACACCAAAAAAGAATGTATGATTATTACGTCTTATTCTAAATGAAATTGAAGAAAAGTCAAGAGAAAAGATGGTGAGATTTTAACATTTGCAGCCAGGACTACATTTCCCAGATGAACAGGTTTTACCACCTTTAACTCCATAGGCATTAACCGTTGTAAACCGCTGAGTTATTTTATCATCAGCGCACTGCGGACATATTTGTTTGTCTCTTGAACTAACACTACAAAAAACAGAAAACTTGTGACCACACTTTTCGCAGATAAAGTCATAAGTTGGCATTTAATAACCTCCTAAAAAATCTTTTCTTTATCAAATCAATAATAAATTCATTGAATCCCCAACATTATATCCGTATGACATCAGGAGAAAATACTAGTACCATGTCAACCCTAAATCTATATATCCTGGCGGCAGATTTCTGTTAATACTGCGTTGTCGTCAATCACCATACGCTCGGTATGCCTCAATCCTCCGCCTTGTCTTAAAAGAAATCTGCTCCCCATTATATTACAGTTTTAAGGTTGACAAGGTACTAGCTGGTCTTAATTGTAGATCTTTAAATATGTTTCTGCCAGTTTTTTAGACGGCTATAATCCTGTATAATGATCCCTCCATATATTGGCCGTATAATGTTCTCAGATTTTAAGTCGCGAAATAATTTTGACACCGTTACTCTTGTTGTATCTGCAAGTTCAGCCAAATCTTGTTGATTGATAAACAGTTGCATCCCTTGTTGATCTGCAAGTGCACATAAAGTTTCGATAATTCTATGGTCTACCTTGTAAGTGTAATGTTTCTGCAGCCGGCTTATATGGTTATTACTTTTCATTGAAAGGTCGTAGAGCAGCTCTTCAGTAAGCGTAAAATCAGACTTCATCAAACTTTTCATTTCCTGAATTGAAATTGCAGCGGCTACTGTGTCTTCAACAGCCGTAAATGAACCGAGAGGGGGAATACCGGTAAACAATGGCGCAATCATAAATAAATTATTTGCACCCAAGACATCAATGAGAACCTCATTGCCTTCTTCGTCAACTTTCGAATATTCAACCGTCCCTGTAAAAATATATAATAGCTTCTCAATCGTAATGCCTTGTTTAATAATAATGCTTCCTTTGGGATATAACAATCTTTCTCTATCCGCAAAAACTTTCTTCCAACCATCTATTGGCGACCGGAATAATTTTGTGTGTTTCAGCCATGGTAGATCATTATCACTCATGATTACACTCCCTTGTACTTAGCCTTATACTTAGACTAATTAATATGTGAAAATGTAATTATGTTGTTTCCTTGTCCTGCCTAAATCTCCTGATAATTAGAGATATGGGCAGACAGAACTACCCTTACCTTGATTATATATTATTTTTCTTCGTGGATATAGTATGCAGATAATGGACATCTAACGGCGAGCGTCAATTTAATTAACGCTGGTGAATGGTTATAAAAGTTGTTTTATGTTGCTAAATAGTAAGAGTATAACTAAAAATAAGATTGTCGCTGTCAAAGTACAGAAAAATATTTCCTTAGAGCCAAGGTGCCTCATAGTGACCTTCCTTTATTCGTTAGAATACCTTGTTCCTGTTTCTTTTGGAAAAGGGAATTTACGAACCGTCTTGCTTTCATTATGATTTCATTTATCACCCCGACTGGGCAAAAGTATAAACACCAAAATCTTCTAATAAACAACGATACAACCAGGATAATGCTGAGCAGTATCCATTGCACACTCACCCCCTGAAATCCAAAAAGGACTCCAAAGGGTTCATAACTGCCCCCTACACTGGGTGATTTCAAGCAGAAGCATAAAATCAGCACGATCCAGACTAACACGTATTTAATTTTTTGCAGCGATGTCGCTACATTATGATTACATTTTAGTTTTCCGCCTCCGATTTTTGCCAGTATTTCCTGAATTCCTCCAAAAGGACATAACCAATAACAGTATAGATTCTTCCCGCTTAAGAAGATAATTAATGGAATCCCGACGATCAAAATATACCAAAAAAGATTTTGTTTAAAAGCTGGGAAGAATCCCATTAATCCACTGGCAATGTTTGCAAGCGAAATTGAACAGTTAAACCAGAAACCTGTAAAAAATATACTGCATATAATAACTATCCATCGCAGCTTCTTGATTTTCAAACGCACTCCTATGATCGTTGCAAATATTAATAAAGCCAAACCTATTTCTTTGATCCCCAAATTAATATTCTCCGAAGGCTCTGAAATATTCAAGCCAAATTGGTTTCTACCCAACCCGTGACTAGCCTGGTGGACTGCATTGGTAATCCCTCTCGATGAAAGCGTAGCGCCCGTCACCCTGTCAATATCCCGACCAATTTCCAGCGGTTCATCTACAGCTTTACCTATAAATTGTTTCGGAAAATCCCCACTCAAAACTGAATGAATATAGGATGGTGTTTCCGTAGCATACCCTACAACCTGGACTTTTAAAATGTTACCATTGGAATCTGTAGCCGTTAAGACAGATACAGGACCGCCATAGCCGTTTCCTTGACCAAAAACTACGTATCCCTGCAGCGTATACTGACCGTTGATATTCTTATAGCCTGCATAGGTCAGAGGGTGAGTTTCAATCGCTTTAAACTCCTGAGCATCGCTCAGCATAGAGGGTAAGAATTGCTGGACATCCATCTGTCTGCCCTTAAAACTAAACAATAATGCGATCATTAAAGATCCAAAAAACATAAATAAGAACAGTTTTTTTAAATGAATTTTAGACAAAATTACACATCTCCCGGTATACCATCGTTTATTATATCCGCACTACGCGCCTTTCTCAGCACTTCTCGCCTCAAATTGAAACATAGTGCATGTAGTTCCAAGTCTTGTTAGATCCGGCTACAAGAGTGTCCCTCAAATCTTCTCGAACTGCCAACCACGCTTTTACGGCAACGGTTCGACTGCCCAGCGATTATGTTTTTGTTTTCTCTCTGGGCAGCAAACCATTCAGCCTTACCTTAAAACTGAGAACAAAAATAATTACATTTTAGATGCATTATCAGTTATTTTTGCTTTCGGTACAGTAAAAAACCAACGCCAGATCCCGACTCCTGAAATTACAGTGATTGCAGTCAAAAAGACTCCTCCCATTAAAGCAGCACGTGACTCATTTTCACCGAGACTAGTGAAAATAAATATATCCGTTAAAAAGAGTAATAAAACCCACGCACAAACGACTAACCATTTCCACCAATTTAAGCTTTGACCACGCTGCTTCGACCATGAATACAACCAATACACAGCTACTGCTGTTCCCATTCCTGCAATGAACGAATAAAGGCTCATCCGCTATCCCTCCTATTTCTTAAAGATGCCTTCCGGTATTCCGTCAAAGAACATATCCGTTCTCATCCACCAAGGCACGTCTTTATAAGTCGCCCACGTCGGAGCATTATAATCGTCCTTTGACGGACTCGGATAAAAGCTCTTTTGCCCCCATAGCATGATTTGATGTGCTATTCCGGTTCGATCTCTTACAGCCAATTCACGGCTATACTTATGCAATGCATTATCATATCTGCGCCACGGACACACAGAATAACAAACACCGCACATATGCCTGACGGGAACAGAAGCATAATAGTTCTGACATTTTTCTCTGTCTGACATCCAACGTACCACGCCATCGTCCTGCAGTTCGGGTTGTCCGGCTGGAATAGAGCCACCAGGACATTTTTCCGCACAAATACCACACTTGTCGCAGAAATCTTTTAAGCCCATGTTGATTGGCCGATCTGGCTCCATAGGAAGATTTGTCAGTACAACAGCCAATTTTACCGAGGGTCCAAATTCAGGTGTAACCAATATGCCGGGCCTTCCCATCTCACCTAATCCGGCATCAATTGCTAACGGTGTGGGTAAAAGTTCATCCCACCCTATAATTGGGTTTCCGTTATATCTGGCAGGATAGCCCAAAGCTTTGATAAAACCTGTAAGTCTTGCAGCAGCAAGACCTGACCGCGTATATGCCTCAAATGGACTGTAAAAAAGCGGTGTTGCTTCTATTAAATTAGGTTCATGGGGTACAGCAATGACAATTGCATATTGCCACCAATCCGGGATGTCTATGGGACCACCTCTTACCCCTCTTGGCGTTATTGGATCGATTCCTACCGCAGCTAAAATTGGAAGCATCCTGGGGTCCACGCCACCACCCCAGCCTAAGATCCACCTCGGATTGACTTTCGTAATACCCACTAAAGTCCCACCAAAGAGGCCTGCCATTTTTTTAATGAGTTTGCTTGTTTCTTTTGGATCCTTAACTTTTAATGGTTCTTTGATTACACCCTTAAAGTCCCACTCTTTTGGGTCCCCTACTAAGGGAGCAAGCATGCTGGTCCAAGCCTTGTTCCATGCGGTTGCAATCCCCCACATATCCTTATTCATTTTTTTCTCTTCTTCAGCGAGGTTCGGAAGAAGTTTGGTGAACCATGCTCTATCGCTTTCCAGTTTATCAGGATGCTTTGCGTAATATTCCTTCAATCTGGGCATTAAATTTTCTTCGCCTTTTTGGCTTAGTAAAGCATCTTCCTGATAGTACAGACGACGAAAGGTTGGTGAATCAACGTCTTGATCCACACGATTGACTGGTCCTTTAATCTCATAGCCAGGCTTATCTACTCTAAATGGCTCACGATTAAAATATACTTCCCCTTGTTCTGATTCCCATCCCATCATCGTATCAATGGACTTTGCATCACCAAAGCTGCTGGCAGCAATTCCCCCGAGTGCCGCTACACCTCCAGCAAGCCCGGCAAATTTAAATAAAGAACGTCTGCTGATTTGAACGGATTTAATCTTGTCTACTACCGAGCCATTTTCTAACTGGTTATTTTCCATCCTGTTCACTCCATTCCAATTTGTGAAAATAAAAAAGATCATGTTAAAAGTCCCTTAGATGCTATACATTTGCGCAATGAAGTCATGGTTTTTTAGACTCGTGAGTCTATACCTCTCCTCCTTTACTTAAAATACAGATCATATCTTAAACATGAGCGCTCGTATTCAGTTTATAGCAGTCAACTTTTTGTGTATGTTAAACAAATACTTTTCTGAATATTCAGAAAAGTCAAATGTAAACAAAGGAGCAATAGACTATTTCAGACTAATGCTCCCCAAAAATATTTGCCTTATTTTACATAGTTTCGGAGTTTACGCACAGAGTTTCTTAGTTTTTGTTTAGTATTATTCGGACTCCTGAACCTGAATCCCCCAATGTGCAAGTTGTTTTAGAATCGGCATCAAGTCACTACAAAGGTCCGTCAATGCATATTCAACCCTCACCGGCATCTCCATATATTGTTTGCGGTAGATAAGACCGTCTTCTTCCAATTCCTTCAATGAACTTGCCAACATCGTATTTGTTATGCCTCTAATCTTGCGTTTCAGTTCATTATACCTTGTTATACCGTCTTGATTAAGCGCGCATAAAATAGGCACTTTCCATTTTCCGCCTATTAACCTTAGTGCGCTTCCTAATGGACAGTCCTCCATACATGGGCAGTTATTTCTGCATGCGCTGCTGTTTTGATCGCTTTTCATAGTCAGTTCTTCCTTACCTACTCATCATTTTCTGCGTACTTGAAAAATAAAATACAGATGGTAATATTGTACTAGGTAGTAAAACTAAAGTAAAGACGATCAAAAAATATTAAGGAGATGACGAGATGGTTATTAATGAAGAGATCAAAGCAGTCATTGAGGGTTCGGCCTTCCTCTCCCTTGTTACGCTAGGTACAGATGGCATTCCTCACCCAATCATTGCAGGCAAAGGCGAAGTTGTAGACGACACAGTAGTTTTCGGCATTTACAAAATGGAAGTAACACAGCAGAATTTAGCAGCTAACAAAAATACATGGGTTGTTGCAGCCACAATGAACAGCGGACCTAAAGGCTATCGTCTCGCTGGGACAGCTGAGGTCAAGGATAAACAGCTCATTTTCACCCCGTCAAAAATTGATGCTCTGATATAGACCTTCATACTTTAAGAGGCGCATATCAACCCTCCCTGTAGGGACAGAAAAAGCCAGGATTTCTTCCTGGCTTTAGGCTGTGTAAATAATCTGCAATTTTTGATATATCTTTTTGTACCAATGTTTTTCTTATTGTCTTTTTAAAAGAGTGAAAGAAAAGTTACATATGCAAAGATCATTTCCTGCCCAATATCCCAATTCATACCCATCGCAGGATCTTTATCTGCGAGCTCCGGATGCTGTTTAACTATATCACTCCAAGAGATCAACAATTGTTCTTCCATCGTGAAGCACCTCCTATTTATAAATGCCATATTCCATGACAAATTTATTTACAGCGATGATATTTTCTGCCTTGCCATCAGCTGGTGCAAGAAGTTCTTTATCGGTACCAAAAATGTAACCGCCGCCTTCCATACCGTCGATTAATTCTTTTGCTTTGGCGATACATTCTTCCTTCGTGCCATATTGCAGCAAGGTAGCAGGGAAAAGCCCGATGACACACAAGGTGTCTGTCAGTTTTTGTTTAAGTTCCTTGGGATCACCATGTTCGAACCAGCCCCCTGTTTTCTTGGCCGGCAATTCTTGAAGATGATTGTAATAACGCGACCAATCGCCTTCGTAGAACGGTATGACATAGACATTATGGGCAGCAAAAAACTCCATGATCATTTTAAATGACGGCCAGTAAAACTTGTCAAAGTCCGCTGTTTTAAGCATCGGAGGTAAATGCAGCGGGAAAAGAAGGACCTTTGGATTTGGTTTCGGCGGACCCATGTGCACCTGGCCCATGCCAAGCCTGATGACCAACGGTGTAAATGCCTGGACAGCCTCAGCGAATTCCGCCGGACGACGGCGAATATCCATGAATGCGTTTTTAATTCCCCGGAAGAAATCTGCAATCCAATCCAATGGGTGTAAAATAATGCCGTCAAATAGCAAAGGCATTCCGTATTGTGCGGCAAGCGAACCCTCTATAGCTCCCTTTTGGCCGCCATACATTCCAAACTTCATGGCACCTTTGGCAAATGCTAAATCCCTCATCGGGGAATCCTTAGCCAGTTCGGCATATTTTCGCGGCAAGATCTTTTCTACTAAAAACCTGAATGGATCTTTAATAAATTCTGGATATTCATCATCATTCATCATTTTGGCAGACTCGTCAGAATATTGGACGATATTGCTGTCACTTAAATAGTGGAATGCCTTGCTCCCCAACGCCTGATACACGCCACCCGGCCTGTTATAAATCATATGGATCATATCCACTGAAAGCTCATCTGCCACTTTCATTAGGGCTTTACCGCATTTATCCGTATCCCAATTGGTTTCTGCATCGGTATACCCTGCAAAGTAAGAACTCCAAGTACCATAAGTACCCAGTACCGGAACACGGTCTGCTTGTTCCAACCTTAAGGTTTTAAAAACACGATCCAAACGTTCTTGATAGAGGTTCATAACTTCACTCATTAATCAACCCACCCATCTTTGGCATATTTTTACGCCTTCAGCCGCGTTTGTTGAAAAGGCATCCGCCCCTATGCTTTTACATACATTCTCATTAACGGGTACTCCGCCGATAATCACCTTGACTGAATTTCTAAAGCCTGCTTCAGTAAGCGCATCAACTGTTTCTTTCATACTGTCCAGCGCCAAAGTCAGTACACCGCTTAATCCGACAATATCTGGGTTTACTTCTTTTACCTTGTCCACAATCTGGTTAACCGGAACATTGATCCCTAAGTCGATCACCTCAAAATTTGCGGCTTCAACCATGGATCTGAATATATTTTTGCCGATATCATGAAGGTCTCCAAAAACTGTGGCCAGGACAATTTTTCCGCCTTTTGCTGAGGAACCTGCACTTAAAGCCGGTTTGAGCTTGTCCATTACGCTTTGCAACATTTCCCCGGCGAAGACCAGGTCTCCGATAAAGTACTCGCCCGAATCATAACGTTCACCTACGAGCGTCATACCTTGCTGACAGGCTTTAACAACTTCTTGAACTTCTGCGGCATTGTTGTCTTTGCTTAGCACTTCATCGATCGCCTTGTTTAGCACGTCTTCGTCCAAATCGGACATTGCTTGGGTCAGAACTTTCAGATCCACCACTTCAAATCATCCTCCTTGAATTTTTCATTTTACCGGTTGTGTCTGCAGCTTTTAGCCTGGAATGATTTTCATTCCATTTTATTGTGTATACAAGTAAATATATCACATGCTAACAATGTATGCTTTAGTTCGCGCTTAGATTTTTTTATATTCTTCTAAATTTTCAGTTATCATTTTTTGGATCAAATTTAATTTATAATAATTCACAAGCGCTAGGTTATATTACTTAGAGAACTGTACTTTAACGTAATATAAATTATTTTGGTCTTCCGACAATCCCTTTGCTTTTCTGTAGATTATATTACTTTTAAAAAATGCAAACTGTGTATCGATTCACATATTTCCAGAAACAGACATGATATGATAAATTCAGGGGAATTTATATTATCGAGGTGATTACAGTGTTTGATTATTCGCATTTTCCGTGGGAACCTTCATCTGAAGAATTATTTGATTTTATGAAGAAGAATGGTCAACGTTTTACTGTAAGCAAAGGAGAAAAAGTCATAAACACTGGTGAAAAAATAAAATATATCCAGTGTGTCGAAAAAGGAACATTAAAGGCTATGATGTTAAGTAAAGACGGAAGACAAAGAACAGTGAGCATCATTCAAGCTGGAGGAATTTACGGTTTCGTTCCCGTACTTTTGGGAGTAGAATCGTCTCCCCTTGAGATAAGAGCTTGGGAAGACAGCACAATTTGTTATATCACTAAAGACCAAGCTTTTGAAAAAATTAATGACAACCCGGTTCTGGCATTTGCTTTTATGAACTACTTGAGTAATTACGCCATTGCGCTTGTAGAAAATTTCGAATCTCTTTGGTTTTTTAATCCAAGACAGCGGTTTTTACTCTTCTTACGTAATCTTTATTCGCTTAATCATTTAGAATATGATCATTGGTATAAAGCCCCTTACGTCCTTACTCATCAGGAAATCGCCGAATCTATTGGTGCTACGCGTGAATTTGTTACGAAACAATTTTCTGATTTAAAAAACAAAGGCATGATCAAAGTCATCGATCGGAATATCTATTTCCCTAAAGACTTCAAATCATGGGTTGAATCGCAATTATAACTTTTTATTCTACTGAAAAGTTATGCATATCAATATTTTCTGGAATTTCAGGCTCCTGAAGAGTTTGGGATTCCATATTAATTTTCTGAGCATTTAAGTCTGCAACAGAATTAGAATCTATGTTCTGCCAAAAGATCAGACCGATTAATACAAGGGTAACGACACATAAAGCATGGTTTAGGATATTACCAATATTGTATTTATTATTCATTTTCTCCCTCTCGTTGATTTAATTACACCTACTCGTTTTTATTCATCGGCATTTGGTGCCGGGTAACCTTCTCAGGTGAGTGTACCAGTTTTCCGAGTCTACGCCTGATTTTGGCGCAAATATCCAAAAAAGCACCTACTGGACAGAAGCAATCGCACCAGAACCGATAGATAAAGATAGACACTGTTATAATCACAAGCAATAATAGCCAATTAAGAACAGTCCCTGTAAGCCCAAACAACGTACCAAATGGTTCATAACTGCCAATCGCCGGGTTCCGGTACAGAAAAGTTAAAAGTAAACCTGACCACAACAGTATCTTAGGCAATAATTTCAGGGCCTGATTAGATACTCTTCGGCACTTGCTGCGACCTCTTACCATACTTGTTAATTCTTGTACCCCCCCGAAAGGACACAGCCAGTAACAGTATAGGTTGCGTCCTGAAAAGAGAGCGATCCCTAAACCACCTAGTACGATTACATACCAAATCATATTACTGTGTATAGGGGGCCAATACCCCATCAATAATGCCGAGATAGAAGATAAGGAGATCTGGATCTTAAGCCAGAACCCAAAGATAACAACTGCAGCAAGTAAGGTAATATACCGTATCTTGGACTTCTTCAACACTAAGCTTAGGACCAATACGGCTAAAAACAGAATGATTGCGCTTGCTTCCGCTAACCCAAACTTCCAGGATTCCGGCTTTTCCGATATACTTAGACCAAGTTGATTGACGGCCACTTCATGACTTCCCTGTTGTACAGCATTGGCGATAGCCCTGGAACTTACTGTAGCCCCGGTGACGGAATCAATGTCAGCACCCAGTTCAATCGGATCATTTGCTTTTATGTTCTTGAACTGATCCAGGAATTTTGCCTTTAAGACTTTGTTCAAAAAACTGGAGGTCTCTCTACTCTCCACCACCACAACTTGTTGGATCTCCCCCAGCGGATCGATTACTGTAGCTATCTTCAATGGCCCGCCATAACCATTGGCCTCTCCAAAAACGACATAATAATGATCCTTACCGTTGCTTTGATCAGCTTTAAATGTTGGAGGGTTGTTATTTATTTCTTCGAAGCTTGTTTGCGGCAAAATTTGTTTCATGTAAAGGAGCTCGTCCTTCTCTGCTGCCATATTGGAATATGCCAAAACCCCGATCAACATGGCAACCGCAACAACTATCATTATGCGTTTCAACATTATTGCTTCCTCCAGAAGTATGACTAATAACTGGGTTGACAAATGAAGTACATAAAAACCTAATAATGATATGCCGGCTCCCGCTTGAGGGCCGGCATATCTTTTATCGTTCTACTTACTTCCTTGGAAAGAATTTATTAGGATCCTGCGCCCACCAGCTTGCCACATCTTTGGGTTCTGAATAACCTAACATTTTTTCCATCTTAACAAGCGTGGACCCTAGCGTCGGTGCCAAATGCGCTGCTAACTTATGCATTTCAGTTTTGGGTTTATTATATGGACAATAATGAACACAGTTACCACAAGCACTTATATTGTGATCATCCCAATACGCTTTGCATTTACAAGCATCGATCGGCCATTTTTTGACACCAGAATTTGTAGTGGAATATACGGCTTCGGCAGTACGATGATTATCCTTGGGAATAGACCCGGAAGGACAGTTATCAGCGCAAACCGCACAGGTCTCGCAGAATTTGGTCACTCCCATATCTATAGGTTTATCCGGCTGGATAGGCATGTCGGTGATCACACCGCAAATACGCAGGCGAGGTCCAAAGTCTGGGTTGATAAGCAGACCATTCCGTCCCATTTCCCCTAGCCCTGCATCAACAGCCATCGGAATTCCCAATCCTGGTCCATAACTGCCAAATGGCCAAGCACGGTAACCCATATAATTAATAAAGAGAGCCAAGTGCATAATCAAGAATTTATCAAAGCTGTACGCCCGATACGTTTCAGCTACTTCAACACAGGAAAGGGTACGCTGGTAAGCCTCGTAGTCCATTTCAATACCACAGACGATAACGTTATTCATCTCTTGAGGCAATTCATCATCTACATTCGGCAGTTGTAATTTCTTTCTTTCTTCGGGTGTCATCACCGGTCCCAACAGACCATTTTGAAGACCGAATACTTTTTCAAAAAGACGTTTAGCATCCGTCTTCCAATTCTCGGCGTGATACCGGTGACTATAAAGCCAATCTCTATTAAGCTTACATGTCCCGACAACGCTTGCGCCATAATGCTTAGCGGCCATTTTCACGGTCTGGGCTGCTTCTTCCGGACTACACTTGTATGGTTGTGTTAATCCCGGAGGAAGCTCCGGCTCCCATAGATGCGAAGCAGCAAAGCTACCAACTTTAAACATCAGCGCGGAACTCATAAATAATGACAGATCACGATGATCAAATCCCGGTTTTGGTGTACCGGAAGCGATGTTTTTTACAGTATCATGAAGCGCTGTCATCCCTTGCGGGCCAAACATATAGAACGACTGGCTTTCGTCCCAATACCCGCGGGAATGGGCGTTATTTCTATTATCAAACCGCCCAACTTCACCTTCAACCTCATAAGGCGGTTTATCCACTCTGGGGTATTCCAGCGCACTCGCGGCACCGTCTCCGAGTAATTTCTCTCTTGTTCCGGGCGTAAGTGTCAATATACTGGTCAGAGCTCCAGTCAGTGCAGTGCTTTTTAGAAAGGACCTTCTGCTAAGTTTCTTAGACATTTATGCTTTTTCTCCTTTCATTAATTTGGCAATCGTATTTTTTACAAAAGATTTGCTGACCAATAATTGAGCAACAGCAACAATAACGACCCCAATAATACCCATCAGGAATAATCCGACTATTCCGGCTTTGGGTTGCCCCTCCCATACTCCCATGTAGAGCCAATATACTAAAAAATCTACATAGAGTGTAACAAATATTGATAATACCCAGTTCCAGATGCCAAACTTGCGATTCTTCTTCTCCACAGTCTTTTTGTATAATTGAATAAGCAATACAGTAGCAAGACCCAAAATATATGCGATAATTCCACCCATACTATCGACCACGTCTCCCTTCTTTTCTACTTTTCCTTCTCTTTGTAATTTTTGCTTTTTTACCATTTTTTACCTGAACCTAATAAACACAATCATTAATGGGAACTTTTCATGTATTTTTCACGCCATATCCCCTCCTTGTGAATACTTTTTTAAACTTCATACGTCATCCGCTTAATAATATAAAGCATAATGTTTGAATTTTCTGTGTTACGATACACATAACATAACAAGAGGCCGACCCAAAAGTTTAATTCTGAGTCGGCCTTGGTATATATTTTTTACCATTAACAAAAGTCAGTACTTTAAAACTTCATCAATCATAGAAGCTAATTTTGAAAGATTGTAAATGTAAATTCTATCTTTTGTTTTTTTGAGTATTCTCTGCTCTTCTAGCATCTTAAACAGTTTACTCACTGAAACATAATGAGTTCCAGTAATGTCTCCGATGGTTTTTTGCGTTAGTTTGGTGTTTATAATGTAATAATTGTCAACAAACTTCCCTTCAGAGATACAGAGATTATATATAAACCGTAATATTCTGCTTGACGGCCGGTAATAACTTAAATCCCTTGTTTTAGCCATAAGACAATAAGACTTATCAAGAATATTCTGAATAACTCCTAGAAATACCTGTTTATCCTCATCAAATATTTCCAGAATATCTTCAAGCGCAAAAAAATAAACCGTACTTTTTCTGATCGCATAAACCTGAACTTCGCTATTGTCTTCATTTGAATTGATTGCTGCCCCGATCGTTTTTTCATTAATATGAAAAAGAAATTTGGTACAGCCATCATCTGAACCAATGCTTACACCCAGGCATCCAGACTTGACATAAAGAATAGAATTAGCATTTTTACCCTGAGCTTGAACAATTGCTCCTTTAGGAAATATACGTTTATGTGCCAGATGCAGGTACTTCTCTAGTCTTTCAGTTTGCTCAAAATTCTCAAGCATATAAGGTCGGGGAATTTGCTTCTTATTAATATCATCCATTATCTAATTCCTCCTTTTGCATATACTAATATCCTTTATCGATTCTTATGCTAAGATTAGATTTAGCAGGAGGTTGATAAAAGTGTATAAAATTAGTTTTAGATAATACAAAAAGATTAGATATTATGCCTTCACCTGCTAAAACAAATGAAGAATTGGGTCTAAACTTAGTTTACCAGGAATTATCTTTTTATAAAGAGTTTGTCAATTATTAGAAGACGAAATTAATATCAAAGATTATATCTTTTATATTGTGTATTGGTTACATAAATTATGAATATATCGTTCATTTTTTTACATAGCAATTTGTCTCTGATAACATTCGGATATAACAACTTAGGACTATTCCTTCCACTATTATATCCGAAGGGCTACCAGAGACATATGCATTTTCCTATTAAATTCTTCTTTGAATCTTACATACTCAATGAGTTAATAACGTTCAGGCCACTCTAACCACCATTTGTACTTCTCAATCTGTTCAGTACCATAGCCAAATATATCGTCAATCTGTTTGAGCAAACTAGAAGCAGTTTCACCGTGACTACCAATAAATGTACCGGCCTGATGGAACCAGGAGTCTTCTTTGGAATTCCATGGGCATACTTTCATGCAGCGTCCGCACATGGATCCTTCTTTATTGGTTACACGGAATTCAACGCATTTCTTAATGTCACTCTGCCAACGCAAAATACCATTCTTTTCAATATAATCCTCGTCTTGGGTAATCGCTCCCGAAGGACAATTATCGGCACATTTTTTGCACACCCTACAGAAATCCTGAGCGCCGAAATCAATTGGCCTATCCGGAAGTAGCGGCAAGTCCGTGGTCACAGCGGCAGCTTTGTTGCGGAATCCAATTGTTGGGTGAGCTATACAGTCACCTGTCCTTGTCATCTCTCCCAGTCCTGCGGATACCATACATGGAGCCAGGATCAAGGCATAATTGGAAAAATGATGCGCTCTGGCATTATAACCAAGATTACGGATATAGTTTGCCAAAATTACCGAAATAACGGCGGATCCATGGTAACCAAGGAATGATTGGGAACCGCTGATGCCGTCATAGCCGGTAGATGCCATCAAGGTCTTCAGGTTCTGATCAACCATGATAACGATGACATATGGCAGGCTCTCTGTAACAGGTTCTGATTTAGACAAGTCATCTTTCATCAAATCTGCAATAGGAGGCGACTTGAACTCATAGTATGCAAAGGCAGGCATTTTACCAATCCCGACTTCATCAGCCCGTAAAAAATATGCGCAATCTTTGATATGTTGGGACATTTGTTCGGGGTCGGGAATCGGCAACTTGGTCGGCGAGGGCTTTCCGTCAACCATTTCTTCAGGAGCAAGATTCATAGCAAAACCGCCGATAGCAGCATTTAAGGGGTGCTTCATAACAAATTGGAAGTGGTAGTACCCTCTTTGAGATTCCGGCGTAAGTTTGCCGCGACAAGCCAGAGCAAATCCCATCTCGGCTTCGTGGGTATTTTTGACCGTACCGACAAGCTTCGATGTGCCTAGCCACTGGTCATTGTGTTCGACAAATCTGACGGAAGCACCGCCATAATCCATAACGGGATGAAGTTTGGACTTTGCGCCGTTCTGAGGCACTGAAGCATTTGTCACTGCATCCGCAGCCTTTGCTGGTAAAGCGTTTACCGCTCCGAGAATCCCCATGCCAATAGCAGAAGCGGCACCAGCTTTCAAAAAGTTGCGTCGGTTCATCTGTAATTTTGGCTGTTGTTGCCTTCCTTCATGATCAGAAAACCTGGACATTTTTTTCACCTCTTTATACTTCTACGCTTGAATTTGTACGTTTTTGTTTACCGAGAAAGCCTAAAAGTCTGGCTAGTACGACGGCGAGAACAACTGATAATCCTAAGAACAAAAAGATTGCAGTACTTGTGGCCTTAACATGTCCTACGATGGAATTAATATAAACAAAAGAGATTCCGGTGGCGGTAATCAGATACCAAATAACGTACAATCCCCAGTTCAGGACAGTTTTCCATTTTTGATCCTTTTTCGCCCGGGGTTTAATAAAGAGGATACCAGCTAAAAACAAAATTCCGGCTAAAAAAACTAAGAAAGTTCCCATTTTTTTCACCTCCTCCATACAATTTGCATTTCTCAGAAGCCTTACACCTACGTTGAATCAACCGACCACAAACAAATACATCTGTTTGTAAATCTGAATTGACCAGATGAACGGTTTGTGAGAAATCTATCGTCAACGAGATCATAACACTAAAAAAAAAAAAAAATTATTAGCGCATGGTAAGTTTTTTGTTAACTCCTGCTAATATTCTTTTCAGTTTAAGGATTCGATAACAAAATGAAATCTGGTTTTGATATTCAAAAAATAAGCCAGGATTTTCTCCTGGCTTTTGACAGTGGTATAAAATTCTATATTTTTTCCTAACGGTATCCGTTTCTTAAATTCCTATTTCTCCATATTCCTCGAGTATCAGCTCCCTGTGAACATAAAGTTTATTCTTACAACTTTTTAGTTTACCTGTAATTTTATACTTACTGATGATTCGAGATATTGTAACCCTTGAGGCCCCGATAATTTCTCCTATCCGCTCGTGGGACAAATTCACCGGCAGTTCAAACCAATCTCCGTGTTCTTTACATTCCCGGGATTGAAGCAAGGATACAAAAAAATAAATAAGCCTTTCTCTTGGAGATGACAAAGAAGAAAAAATATTAGCACCTTCAAAAACACACCGTAATCTCTTGGTTACGTTGGCGACCATTTCAATTCCTAACTCTAAGTCATCGACCATTGCTTGGATCAGATCGGCCCTTGAAACCAAATAGATCTCGCAATCCTCAATCGCTTTAACACTAAAATTAATCGGCAGCTTATCAAATGTTGGTCCTAAGCCGAATACTCTTTTGGGACCAACCAAGCAGGCAATTCTTGACTCTCCGTGGAGATTGTGCAAGTAATAAGCAGCCCAGCCTTTGGATACAAAGTGTGCATTATGCACCATCTCCCCTTCATGCAGAATGGTCGTTCCTTTTTTATATAACATTTTAATTCCTTTACTCATCGCATGATCTATGACGTTCTCGCCAACAGGCGGGTCCACCCATTGTAAGTACACACAAGAATCAACAGTATACATGCCGATTACCTCACATAATGATTTAAGAAAACTATTGTGCTAAATTCACATGCAGCAAAAAATCCATTGCTTTTTTGCGCAGAGACTGGATGTCTTTACAGTTTTCCAGTCTCTCTCCTTCATCTACGCTTTCTCCGTCTGTAAGCCGGATTCCTTCTGCTTGGATTACAGCGTCTAAAATTTTTTCTCCAAGCATTCTTCTTGCGGCTTCCTCCTTACACTCAGCCAACAGCTCATCTGAGGACATCTTTCTTTGCATTAAGTAAACGACGAGTTCCATGTTGAAAACATTTTTCAGTTCCCTGGTATAATCCTGATACAAATCCTCTGCTGCTTGATCTAATATCTCCTGATCAAATTCGTACTTGCAGTTCTCGGCCACTGCCCCCATGACTTTACTCATATTCGCAACGTGTGCTCTAGCCCTTTTTTCCTGAAGGATTTTATTCTTCAGCATTTTCTTGAATCCCTGCAGCGTTTTTACCTTCGGCTCAATCTCTTGAATGCTTTCATCTGTCAATTCCGGCTTTTGAATCATAAATACTTTAATGATTTCGATGGAGAATGTGATCTCACGCCCCCATAAGGCTTGGAATTCAATTAAGACTGGTTGTATTGTCGTATCAAAAACGACGGTATCGCCCATCTTCTGTCCGAGCAGCTTAGCTGAAAACTCCGGTAAAACATTATCGTCACCCACCTTGAATTGTAAGCCGTCTTCTTTCACTTTCGGATAAGGCATACCCATCTCTGTTCCCACAATATTTACAATCACAGAATCGCCTATTTCAATCGGTTCATTCCTTTTCTCGACGCGTATTTCGTCCAAAGATTTCAAAATACCGTCCATCGCTTCCTTCATTTCATCCTCTTTAACTGATACATCAAAACTTTCAAGATTTAATCCTTTATACTGTCCTAGTTCAAATTGCTTCATTTCTTAAACCTCCATGTTAACTACTACTTGATACTGCGTATCTTGCCGATTTTTCAGCGATCTGCACGGATAATCCCAACCGATTGAAGCATTACAATAACATGTGCAGCACCAAGCATGATGATTAAGCCGATAAATAACAAATCCTTTATTTTTAGCTTTTGTTGGTTTTCCATCTTTGGTTCCATATTCTGTTCCATAGTTGGTTCCATATTTGATTCCATACTCTCACCCCATTATTCCGCCAACGATTCAATAAATTGAGTATAAAGCCTACGGGACAAAAGAATTGACAGTAAAACCGGTTAATAAACAGGCTGATGAAAATAAAAACAGGTAACATTAGCCACATGACCCATACAGCTTTAAACAAAAAGAAGGCGCTAAAAGGCTGGTAATCCAAGGTTCCATAGTCGCCAACCCAGGTCCCCAGCATGACTGCAAGCCATAGGATGGTCGGGGCTACCAACTTCAGAATCTTGGTAACCTGCGGCGAAATCCCCAAGGATTTAAACCCTGCAGCTTTGTTCAGAAACTCCTGTACAGCTCCAAAAGGACAAACCCATGTACAGTAAATATTCTTCCCAAAGAGGATAACAAAGCCCAACGATCCGGCCATAATCACATACCATCCCAAATTGGTCAAGCGGGGTATTTGCAGCGTTACGATTGCGAACAGATTATTTGCCGTCACAAACTCTTTGACAAAGAAACCCATAACACCAATAATGATTAAAAGCCACCAAATTCGGAAACGGGACATTTTCTTGATAAAAGTTGCGACGAGCGCGATAAGAAAAACCGCAATCATCGCTAAAGTCTTACTGTTTAATTGGTAAACGTCATAAGGGTTCGTCCATTGCTTATTAAAAAATTGCGACGCGATATACAAAGTCCCTTTGTTAACAGCTTCGGCAACAGCATGCGACGATACCGTAGAGCCGGTTACCCGGTCAACAAAATTTCCTGTTTGTCTTTTATCCAGGAAACCGGAATAACCATAGGCGCCTCCCAGGTAAATGGGCTCCCGAAGAGAAAGACCGTTAAATTGATCAAAAAATTTCTGGCTATAAAGCCTTTCAAAAAAAACCGGTGTCTCTGCCTGCCGGGTGACAATCGCTTTCTCAACCAATCCACGATCGTTAAGAATCGTCATGATTTCAATCCTGGATTGATATCCCACTGCCGAGTCGCAAACCGCATAATATTGTTTCCCTGCGGCATCTATCTTATAAGCCCGCTGGGTTCCTAAGATTTTTTCAATGGAGGTAACTCCCGGGAAGTCCTGCTGGATAAGTGCAGGGTAATCAACTGCTTTTCCGGTAAAACAAGCACCATAAATGATTGCTGCAACCGCCGTAAAGAATAGAACCATTAAATAATAGGACTTAAGATCTTTCTTCTTCCTCTCCACTTTTTTCATCCTTTTCTAATTTTCAACAAACCGTCGATGATAAAGGCGTAAAGCCACTTAAAACCCCGCAAGGCAAGTGGCTATATACGTCTTAACGAGTCATTTTAACCTTTTACCTGATTAAGCCGAGATGGTTTCGGAATTGTCTGCCTTCTTCTTTGACGGACGGTTAACCAACCGATACGTTATTGCAGCCGGTATCAAAGCCGCGCCGCCAAAGAAAAGAAAGCCCATAGCAACGGCCTGGTATTCACTCTCAACAAAGCTGGAATAACCCCAAGCCAAAGCAAAAACGAACAAGAAATTGGCAGCAAAAGCACATAACTGCATAGGAATTGTATTTTCCCCTTTAAACTTTAAGTATTTCCATATACCATATTGAATCAGCAGCATCAACATGCCGATACCCATCCAAATTAAAACACTGTAAATCTTCATGTGGGATATCCCTCCTCTTACTTTGTCGGCTCGGTGTCACTCCAGAAATCATTGACCATGTTCGTGACATAGCCTGACTCAATTCGTTCTTCAGGGTTTACGGGGCCGTTATAGCCAAACCATTCGTCAAATTTGCGTGCCGCGTCCTGAACCAACGGGACTTGGGTAGCAATTCTGGCTATATCATGGTTCCACTGCCCAATTTTATTCCAGGAACAGACCGCAATACAGTTTCCGCAGCTCCCACCGTTATAGGCCCAGAAAGAGTTGCAGCGGTGTGCGTCAACGTGCCATTTTGATGTATAAGGAACTTCAGAAGTACCACAATCCTGGGGCTGCAGAACCCTTGCTTCTTTCTCGTGAGAGATGGCCTGAGAAGGACAAGCATCCGCACACTTCATACACAGGCGGCAAAACTCACGGACTCCGAAACTTCTCGGCTTGTCAGGAATAATGTCTAAATCGGTATAGACTTTGGCGATACGAACCCGAGGCCCGTATTTTTGCGTGACAAGCATTCCATTTCTTCCTGCTTCCCCCAGACCAGCCTGCACAGCGATGGGAACACTCATTCCGGTGTCATTCCCCGATGGAACCGCATAGTACCCAAGCTCTCTTAAAAACGTTGCAAGTTTAAAAGAAACTTCTCCCATATTGGAATAAATTTTGCCGATCCCAGCGCCCTCAATGAATGATGGCGCCGTTCGGTAGGACTCATAATCCATTTCAAAAGCCAATGCAATTACATTTTTGGGTTGGAAACCGGCATATTTCACCCAATCAGCTTCAAAAATACTTTGTCCGAATACTTCCACTTCGCGGTTTTTAAGATATTTGTCAAGGTTATACGGCATATACACCGTTCTGCCGTTTGGCAATTTGAACGGCATGGTTTTTTGTCTGCACCAGTTACCGTAGGTCCAGCGGTCATCATAGGGCGCAATTCCGACGAGATCCGCCCCTAGAAAACGGGCTGCTTTCTTCACAATCTTTGTAGCTTCTTCCGCTGAGTTGAATTTCCATTGCATCCCTTGACTCCGTTTGTCTTCAGCCATGGTATTGTCCCAATTGAACATCCCTTGGAAGACCACAGGCTCCTTTGCCATTTCATTGGTTTCAGGATTAATGGGGTAATGCTGGATTATTCCGGCCGGGCCGCTGCCGAGTGCAGTATGCCCGTTGTACCAAAGCTCTACCGACCAAGCTGCAACACTCAAGGCTACGTCTAATTGGCGCCAGCCGACTTCTTTGTGCCGCAGCGGCAGAATAGTACCATCATATTGGCTAAAAAATAGAACGCCTGTTTCAGAGACTGTTGCCTGCCGGCCTTTAATACCAAGGGTCTCAGCGTTAATTCTCGGCAGATCTTTTCCGGTGTCTTTCTTTCCGGTTGTTGCCGAAACGTCATCGTGAACAAATTGTATCGGCGTCTTGTTTTCTTCCGGATCATACATTTTCATGTAGTAAATCTTGTTCCCTGGCAAACGTTGATACTTTGGATCCACTGTGTAAGGAAATTCCGAAGTCTCCTTAACAGGCGCTACAATGTTTGCCGCTTCTGCAACTAAGGGATTAAATGTTTCCTTTGCCACCGCAGCCGTTGCAACAGCCGCAGCGACAGTACCCATGAGTGAAGCTTTTAAAAAACTTCGTCTGTTAAAATTGTTTCCCATGTAGTATCTCCTCCCTAAATGGTATTATTATTTCAGTTGTATTTTACTTCAGCTAAAATGATTGACTATATCCAGTGATACAATTTTAAAAATATTTCCATTTATATTTTCTTATTAATAATGCCAAACCTTAAAGAAGATTTTTGCTTTATTTTTTACACATACTAAATTTCTCTAAAACATTTCATGTTAAAATATTACGTGAAGAAGCAATGGGAGAAGGTCTCCTCCAGTAATGGAATAAAATTAAGCGACGGGTTAAAAACCCGTCGCTTAGAGCGCATTGTTCTATTACGAAAAAATAATTTTAATGAGCAGGAGGAGCTGTTGGGGCCGGAGCCGGGATACTGGCAGGTATCTTATAAAGTTCCGGCCACTCCAACCACCACTTGTACTTCTCGATATGTTCAGTACCATAGCCGAACATATCGTCAATTGACTTGAGAAGCTTTGAATTGGCTTGCCCTCTGCTTCCAATCCACATCCCAGCTTCATGGAACCAAGAATCTTCCTTGGAGTTCCAGGGACAGACTTTCATGCAACGTCCGCAGGAAGAACCTTCTTCATTGGATACACGGAATTCCGTGCACTTTTTCATGTCGCTGTTCCAACGTAAGTAACCGTTATATTCAATTGGGTCTTTGTCATGCGTGATGGCTTTGGATGGACATTCAGCCGCGCATTTTCCACATACTCTGCAGAAATCCAACATACCAAAATCGATTGGTTTATTGGGAAGCAGTGGCAGATCTGTGGTAACAGCGGCTACTTTAAGGCGGAATCCTAGCCGGGGATGTGCTGCGCAATCTCCCGTTCTGGTTAATTCGCCCAATCCCGCTGCTAATATTAGAGGTGGCATGACGGCCATATAGTTTCCTGCATGGTTGGCTCTAGCATTATAGCCGAGACTTCTGATGTATTTTGCAATAATAACCGCAATATTCGCCGTAGCATGATAACTGCGCATAGATTGAGATGCACTGACTCCGTCATAGCCGGTGGATCCCAACATAGTCTCCAGATGTTGGTCAACCATTACGACGATTACATAGGGATAGCGTTGTGTTACTGGGTAAACACATTCCTCTACCGGTTGGTAAGTCAAATTCTTTGTGGGATTAACTTTATGGGAATAGTAGGCATAAGAAGGCATTTGTCCAATACCAACCTCATCAGCTCTCAGAAAATAGGCAAGGTCTCTAATATGCTGGGACATTTGCTCAGGGTCGGGAATCGGTAATTTTTCAGGCGCCGGTTTGCCGTCTACTGCAGCTTCTGAGGCAACCAAACCGAGAGTCGCACTTATTGCTCCTCCTTGAGGATGTTTAGGAACGAAATTAAAAACTCCTCTATGGGCTCTATCACTAATTAGCCCCCTCCGGGCCAAATTAAACCCCATATCAGCCTCGTTGGTATTTTTTACAGTCCCAACAAGCTTGGATGTCCCTAGCCATTGATCATTATTTTCCGCAAAACGGACGCTAGCTCCGCCATAGTTATGCTCGGGATGGAGTTTTGACCATTGCCCTTTTGCTCCGGCAGAATAATTAACATTACTGGTAGCAGCATTCGCCACTTTAGCAGGAGCCTTGATCGCTCCTATGACGCCCATTGCTGTTGCGGCCATTCCAGCTTTCAGAAAATTGCGGCGGTTCATTCCTAATTTTTGTTTTTGCTCTATTTTTTCTACCATGCTATTACCTCCTTTCTAAGCTTGTACTGCATTGCTTGCTTTTTTTACGCCAATAAAACCTAACAGACGAGCCAAAACAACCGCAAGTACCACAGAAATCCCTAGGAATAAAAATATTGCCGTACTTGTTGCTTTGACGTGGCCAACACTGGCATTAATGTAAACAAAGGAAATACCAGTCCAAGTAATGGCATACCATAGTACAAATAAGCTCCAGTTCAGAACCGTTTTCCACATTAATTCACGCTTGGCACGGGGTTTAATGAAAATAATTCCTCCTAAAAATAACACGCCGGCGATAAAAATCAAAAATGTGCTCATAATTTTTCACCTCCTTCCCAGTTAATGAAGTAGATTTTGTTCATTACAGATACATTATAAAAGCAACAAGCAATTAAAGCTTTAAACCGGTTTAAAACTTTAATTGCCTGTTGTTAAAATAATTAGAAATAACTAATTTTTATTGTTTCCTATTTTTCAATTGTCTTATTCTTTTCTCATGCGCTACTTCTAAAACATGTGTTTCATGTGTCAGCATATAAAGCTTTGGTAAATCACGGATAATTATTTTGCTCTTCTTTTTTTCCAGGATATTCTGCCTTCTTAACCATCCCAATACCTTAGATACTGTTACATAATGCGTCCCCGTAATCTCCGATATATCTTTCATCGATAGGTCAATATTGATTTCTATACAATCATTCACTTCGATGCCACTGGCGAGGCAAAGTTTGTAAAGCAACCTTACAACTCTGACAGTAGGATTAAAATAATTCATTTCTGTTACTTGTCTTAAATAATAATTTATTTTCGATTGATAGTTCTTAAGAACATCAATTACAATATCGTCATCTATACGAAAGATTTGTCTGATTTGCTGCTCGGTAAAAAAACAAACTTGGCTGTCTTCAGTGGCAACAGCATAGATGCGACTGAACTCTGTGAATAAAAGACTCAATATACAATACTTCCCAGCAAAATACATCAACTTTTCCCGTTCATCCTCAATGAACCTATTGATTCTAAGCCTTCCATAAATGACATAACCTAGAGTTAGCATTCTATCTCCCGGAAAAACAACCGTACTTCCTTTCGGATAGGTTTTTACAGACCCTAAATGAGTATACTTAACTAGTTTCTCAACTGGAAAGAATGTATCCGGAACTACTACGTCCAATTTTTTAAGATCTTCTTCCATACTCGTCTTCCTCCCGTCATTTTTTCAACCGCCGGGTAATATGCTGGTTAAATGCCTATCTCCCCTTTCCTCACTTTGTATATAAAAAATGTTTTAAATGTTTACATACATTAAATATTTTACTGAATGTTTTATGGTAGACTGAATACGGCTGTTAAGTCTTTTACTATCTTAAGAATTTAACAATAGCGCATATATTATACAATATTAACTTCTTTTATTGTTTAATTCGCGTTAAATTTTTTATGCCATCCGTAATGCTACCGTTCAAATTGTTTTGACATGGTGGCCCGGTTAGTTATATATCTTCTCTGAGGTAGCAGCCTAAAAAGCATTTCTATTATATAGTTGCAACATTTTTTTGTAACCACATGGTTTACGTTACTTAACAAGTCCATTACTGCACCTATTCTCAATTATGCAGGTGAACAAAAGACAACCGGGATCAAATCCGATTGTCTTTTAATTCTTCCGTATTTTCTTTGTTTTAAAACAGCGCCAGGAAAGTTACATAAACAAAAACCATTTCCTGTCCGATATCCCAATTTATACCTATCGCAGGATCGTTATCTGCGAGTTCCGGATGTTGTTTAACAATATCACTCCAGGATATCAACAATTTTTCTTCTACCATGAAGCGCCTCCTATCAATAAATACCATACTCCTTGACAAACTTGTTTACTGCGATGATATTCTCCGCCTTGCCTGTGATGATTTCCTTATCGGTACAAAATACATATCCGCCGCCTGGTGCCAGAATGTCTACTAATTCTTTGGCCTTGGCGATACATTCTTCTTTCGTACCAAATTGCAGTAAAGTTGCCGGATAAAGTCCCGAAATACACATGGTATCTCCGAGTTTATCCTTGATCTCTTTAGGGTTCCCGTATTCGAACCAACCCATGGATTTCTTGGCAGGCAGCTCTTGTAGGTGATCGTAATAACGAGACCAATCGCCTTCATAAATTGGAACGACATTGATATCCTGGGAAGCAAAAAACTCCATGATCTTTTTAAAGGACGGCCAGTAAAACTTGTTAAAGTCCGATGTTTTCAACATCGTTGGTAAATGCATCGGTATATAAACAACTTTGGGATATTGTTTCGGTGGAACCATGTTAAGCTGGCTCATGCCAAACCTGATGACCAACGGTGTAAACGCCTCTATTGCTGCTAAAAGTTCCCCGGGACAACGTCGGATATCCATGAAGGCGTTTTTAATGCCCCGGAAGAAATCAGCAATCCAATCCATCGAGTGGATAATCGTAGCATCAACAAGTTTGGGCATTCCGTATTGACCGGCCATTGCACCGACAATAGCTCCGGATTGCGCCCCAAACATACCGAATTTCATAGCGCCTTTAGCCAATGCCAGTTCTTTTACCGGTGAAGGTTTGGCCAGTTCGGCGTATTTCCTGGGCAAGATTTTTTCTACCAAAAACTTGAACGGATCTTTGGCAAACTCCGGATATTCATCGGCTGTCATGATTTGGGCATGCTCATCCGAATACTGTGCGACAGTACTGTCACTCAAATAATGAAATGCTTTGCTCCCTAATGCCTGATAAACACCGCCTGGCCTGGGAAAGTAGCGATGAACCATGTCCAGCGGGATTTCAGTGACCACTTTCATCATGGCTTTACGGCCTTTTTCCATATCCCAGTTTGTTTCTGCATCGGTATACCCTGCAAACTCGGCGCACCAGGAACCATACGTGCCAAGCAGAGGTACGCGGTCTGGCTGTTCCAGATTGAAGGCTTTGAATACCCGTTCTAGACGTTCTTGATACAGATTCGCAACTTCACTCATTGATCAACCCACCAACCCATTATTTGAAGAAATTTTAGTACGCACGCCGATAACCAAGAGACAAGCTACACCCATTAAAATACCATCTAAAATCAAAGCTGACCCCCAATTTCCTGAGCTTCCGCGAAGCACACCGGAGACTACCGGAGCCAAAATAGCACCGATCTCAGAAACAAGATTCAATGTGCCGAAAGCTGCGCCACGTAAATTGGCCGGTGCGTTCTCTGAAGCTAGGGCGTGTCCGACCGGACATAAAGCGAAGTAAATCAAACCCGAAAGAAATAGTATAATGGATTGAATAACCATATCTTTTCCACCGGTCGTTACATAGGCTGTGAAGATAAAAATAAATAATGTCATTAGCGCCAACATGACGATAAATGTATTGCGGCGGCCATTGGGTTTATGGGAAACCATATCGGATATTTTGCCGCCCAAAGGAAAACCGATGACTCCGGCAATGGCATTAAATGATATAACAAGAAGCGCCGCAGTGAGCGTTCCGCCACCAAAATCTTTGACAATGGCACCGCCCCAAAAACTATAAAACCAGAGATGCCATAATAAGGGGATGTGTACAAGGTAGATAAGAATAAGGTTTCTATCCTTTAGTACAGGGCCAACCTCGCCGCCTTTAGTAACGACAATATAGCCTAAAAATACAATGGCCAAGAAGGATAAAATGACAGCAATCATTATATCACTTAATCCTACCGTATTTGCCGCAAAATAAATAGCCATAATGACAATCAAGAAAACTATGGAATATTTAGATAAATTGATTATGGCCTTCATGTAATTTTCAGAAACGCTTTTATCTTTCGGCTTTAAAGCAATCCGCATGATTATAGCCACGACAATGGTAACTATCCCCAGAACGATAAACGGCATTTTCCATGCATTTTGACCTAAAACAGACTTACCCGCATTTATCAAATATATTGTTCCAACCAAAGCCGCCGACAGCCCCACAGTAAGCCCGGCCATAACGACACCCATTCCTAAACCAAGCTTCTTAGGGGGAGTCACCTGGGCAACCAAGGAGCGGTCATTTGAATAAAGAACGCCTTCGCCTAACCCGGTTAATACACGTAAAGCAACAAAAACCATCAAGCCGCCAATCAAACCGGTTAAAAGTGTTGTAATTCCCGCCCAGAAGATACTAATAACAATGATTGTGCGATAACCAAATTTGTCTCCGAAGTATCCTCCAGGAAATTGTGTCAGCATGTATCCGGCAAAAAATAAGCTTCCCAGTAATCCGCCAAGGGCATACGGGTTTGCAGCAGCGCTCAAAAAACCCACCTTATTGGCAATCATCCAGCTCACCACCGGACCAGTACATGCGCGATCAGCATATGATACGACCCAGCCAATAAACAACATTGCCCATACCGTATGGTAGCTTTGCCATCCTTTTTCTGTTTGTTCCGTCATAAATAAACTCCTCTCATACTTGATTTATTTGGCTCAAAGATATTTGTCCTCTTGAACCATTTCTATAATTTTTTGTATTTTCTAAAAATTAGTTTATCAGGAAACCATTGATATGTATAATATATATATAGTGATATATGCATATGATTTTTGTATCGAATCAAGAAAGGGGTACTCATGGATATACGTCAATTACGTTACTTTCGGACAATTGTTGAAAAAGGACAGATTACACTGGCAGCAAAGGCTTTGAATATGGCCCAGCCCCCTCTGAGCCAACAACTCAAGCAGCTCGAAGATGAGCTGGGAACGACGTTAATTATCAGAGACTCCAAACGTTGGGAAATGACTGAGGCTGGAATATTGTTGTATCAACGCGCAGTAGAATTGATGAATTTAATGGAAGATACTAAAAAAGAAGTCAAAGAATTCAGAGATGGAATTCGAGGAACGCTACTCATTGGCGCGTCGTCAACTTGCGTTTCCTTACTGCCTGGCCGAATTAAGCTCCTTCAGGATCAATATCCAAAACTTTATTTTAAATTATTGCTGGGCGATTCGCGTTTTCTTGAAGAAATGTTGGAGAAAAGATCAATTGAAGTTGCTTTGCTATTACTTCCCGTTAAATCCAAAGAAATTAAGGCCCTACGTTTGCCCAAAGAGCCGTTTGTGGTTGTAATACCATCAGACTGGAACATGTTTTTTCCTGAGGATACTATAAGCTTACAAGATATTGTTACCTATCCTCTCCTTCTATTGAGAAGAATTGAGGGAAGAGGTTTATATGAGGAAATCCTCGAAAAGTTTAATGCGTACGGCTTAATGCCTGATGTAATATTCGATTGCCCTGATATTTCTACACTGCTGACTTTGGTTACTTTGGGAGTTGGGTTGACCTTAGTCCCCAAATTCAGCATCAACCCTGTTTTTTATGACAAGATAAAAATTCTACATATTAAGGAATCTTTCCTTGAAAAGGAACCTGCAGTGGTATGGGTAAAGGACAGATATTTGTCTAAGGTAACCAAAAAATTTCTTGAGACATTCTCAGAGTAAATTGGAATTTCTCTTTCACTTTACTCCTCAATTATGCAAAGTGAACAAAAGACAACCGGGACCAAACCCGGTTGTCTTACTTACTTTTGCTTAATTTATATTTAGTTCCTTATTCCTTTGTTTTAAAAGAGCGCCAGGAAAGTTACATAGGCAAAGATCATTTCCTGTCCAATATCCCAGCTCATAGCCATCGCAGGATCTTTATCTGCGAGTTCCGGATGCTCTTTAACGATATCACTCCAAGAAATCAACAATTGTTCTTCCATCGTGAAGCACCTCCTATTTATAAACACCATACTCCATGACAAACTTGTTTACGGCGATGATGTTTTCCGCTTTACCTGTAATCAGTTCCTTATCCGTACCAAATACATATCCGCCGCCCGGGGCCAGAATATCCACTAATTCTTTGGCCTTGGCGATACATTCTTCCTTCGTGCCAAATTGCAGCAAGGTCGCAGGATAAAGCCCGGAAATACACATGATATCCTTGAGTTTCTCTTTGATTACTTTCGGATCGCCGTATTCAAACCAACCCATGGATTTCTTGGCAGGCAGCTCTTGTAGGTGATCGTAATAACGAGACCAATCGCCTTCATAAATTGGTACGACATTGATGTTCTGGGAAGCAAAAAACTCCATAATCGTTTTAAACGCCGGCCAGAAGAACTTATCAAAATCAGAAGTTTTCAACATTGTGGGCAAATGAATCGGTAATTCCAGAACCTTCGGATATTGCCTCGGCGGCGTCATAAGAGCCTGACCCATACCAAGCCTGATAATCAACGGCGTAAATGCCTCAATAGCCGCCAAAAAGTCATTGGGACAACGGCGGATATCCATGAAGGCATTTTTAATGCCCCGGAAGAAATCAGCAATCCAATCCATCGGGTGTAAAATAACACCGTCAAATAGCATAGGCATTCCGTATTGCGTGGCAAGCGCGCCTACAATACCCCCAGATTGTGCCCCAAACATGCCGAATTTCATAGCGCCTTTGGCAAATGCTAAGTCTTTTATCGGTGAAGGTTTGGCCAGTTCGGCATATTTCCGCGGCAAGATCTTTTCTACTAAAAACCTGAACGGATCTTTGGCAAACTCCGGATATTCATCAGCTGTCATGATTTGGGCATGCTCATCCGAATACTGAGCGACAGTACTGTCACTCAGATAATGAAATGCCTTGCTCCCCAACGCCTGATAAACGCCGCCAGGCCTGCCAAAGTAGTTATGAACCATGTCCAGCGGGATTTCGCTGGCTACTTTCATCATGGCTTTGCCGCCTTTTTCTATATCCCAGTTGGTTTCTGCATCCGTATACCCTGCAAACTCGGCGCACCAAGACCCATAAGTACCCAGTACCGGTACACGGTCCGGCTGCTCCAGATTAAAGGCTTTGAATACTCGGTCTAAACGTTCTTGATACAGATTCGCAACTTCACTCATTGCTCAACCCACCCATCTCTGGCATATTTTGACACCTTCAGCTGCGTTTGTGGAGAAACCATCGGCTCCTATGCTTTTACAAACAACCTCATTAACCGGTACGCCACCGATAATCACCTTGACTGAATTTCTAAGGCCTGCTTCAGCAAGACCGTGAACTGTTTCTTTCATGCTGTCCAGCGCCAAAGTCAGTACGCCGCTTAATCCGACAATATCCGGGTTTACCTCTTTTACCTTGTCCACGATCTGGTTAACCGGAACATTGATCCCCAGGTCGATCACTTCGAAACCCGCGGCTTCTACCATGGACCTGAAAATATTTTTACCGATATCATGAAGGTCTCCGAAGACAGTAGCCAGGACGACTTTTCCGCCTTTTGCTGAGGACCCTGTGCCTAAAGCTGGTTTGAGCTTGTCCATGACGTTTTGCAGCACTTCCCCGGCGAAGACTAAATCCCCAATAAAGTACTCGCCTGAATCATAGCGCTCGCCTACGAGCGTCATACCTTGCTGACAGGCTTTAACAATTTCTTGGACTTCTGCGGCATTGTCATCTTTGCTTAGTACTTCATCAATCGCCTTGTTTAACACGTCTTCGTCCAAATCGGACATCGCTTGAATCAGGACTTTCGAATCTACCACTTCAAACCATCCTCCTTAAGTTTTTTACAGCTATTTTTTTAGTCTATGATAATAAAATTTGCTGTCTATACAAGTTAATATATCATAGGTAAAATTTAAAAAATCTTAGCGCTTACTAAGGGGGTAATTTATATATTTTAAATTTTCAAAATTATTATCAGTAAAAAAACAAATGAAAATTAGGGGCGCGTGATCTGTTCAAAAATATAACCTAAAAGGCCGGATAAAAAAGCCAGGATATTCTCCTGGCTTTAAGCCTTTGCTTCATATGATATTCTTGTTCCTATTTCCCGGGTGGTAATATATTTTCTTCGTTTTAAAAAAGCGCCAGGAAAGTGACATAGGCAAAAATCATTTCCTGCCCGATATCCCAATTCATGCCCATTGCTGGATCTTTATCTGCGAGCTCCGGATGCTCCTTAACGATATCACTCCAAGAAATCAATAACTTTTCTTCCATCGCGAGGTACCTCCTATTTATAAATACCATACTCCATGACAAACTTGTTTACGGCGATAACATTTTCTGCTTTCGCATCCTGAGGCGCAATAAGTTCTTTATCAGTACCAAAAATGTATCCTCCGCCAGGCGCCAGATCATCCAATAATTCTTTCGCTTTGGCAATACACTCTTCCTTGGTGCCATACTGCAGTAAAGTCGCCGGGAAAACTCCGATAAGACACATGGTATCTTTGAGTTTATCCTTAAGCTCTTTGGGATCGCCATGTTCGAACCAGCCCATTGTTTTCTTGGCAGGCAGTTCTTGAAGATGATTATAATAACGTGACCAATCCCCTTCGTAGAACGGTATGACATAGACATTATGGGCAACGAAGAATTCCATAATCATTTTAAATGACGGCCAGTAATACTTGTCAAAATCCGCTGTTTTGAGCATCGTAGGTAAATGCAGCGGCATAAGAAGAACTTTGGGATTTGGACTCGGCGGTCCCATGTGTACCTGACCCATACCGAGTCTGATGACCAACGGTGTAAACGCTTGGATGGCTTCAGCGAGCTCAACCGGACGACGGCGGATATCCATAAATGTGTTTTTAATGCCCCGGAAGAAATCGGCAATCCAATCCATCGGGTGTAAAATAATACCGTCAAATAACACAGGCATTCCTTGTGCGGCAAGCGAACCCTTAATGGCTCCCTTCTGGGCGCCAAACATTCCGAACTTCATGGCGCCTTTGGCAAATGCCAAATCCTTCATCGGGGAGTCTTTGGCCAGTTCGGCATATTTTCGCGGCAAAACCTTTTCTACCAAAAACCTGAATGGATTTTTAGTAAATTCGGAATATTCATCATCTTTCATTATTTTCGCACCCTCATCGGAATACTGAACGATATTGCTGTCACTTAAATAATGGAATGAACTGCTCCCCAACGCCTGATACACGCCGCCAGGTCTGGAAAAGGGCTGATGAAGCATATCCAACGGAATATCATTCGCCACTTTCATCATTGCTTTCCCGCATTTATCTGTGTCCCAATTGGTTTCAGAATCGGTATATCCTGCATAATAGGCACTCCAGGTACCATAAGTGCCTAACACCGGAACGCGGTCTGCTTGTTCCAGCCTCAAGGTTTTATAAACCCGGTCCAGACGCTCTTGATATAGATTCACAACTTCACTCATTGATCAACCCACCCATCTCTGGCATATTTTTACGCCTTCAGCAGCGTTAGTCGAGAAACCATCGGCTCCTATGCTTTTACAAACAACCTCATTAACCGGTACTCCGCCGATAATTACCTTGACTGAATTTCTAAGGCCTGCTTCAGCAAGACCGTCAACTGTTTCTTTCATGCTGTCCAGCGCCAAGGTCAGTACACCGCTTAATCCGACAATATCAGGGTTAACCTCTTTTACCTTGTCCACGATCTGGCTAACCGGAACATTAATCCCCAGGTCAATCACCTCGAAACCTGCGGCCTCAACCATGGATCTAAAAATATTTTTACCTATGTCATGAAGATCTCCGAAAACGGTAGCCAGGACAATTTTTCCGCCTTTTGCTGAGGACCCTGCACTTAAAGCCGGTTTGAGCTTGTCCATTACGCTTTGTAACACTTCCCCGGCAAAGACCAGGTCCCCGATAAAATATTCGCCCGAATCATAACGCTCACCTACGAGCGTCATACCTTGCTGACAGGCTTTAACAACTTCTTGAACTTCTGCTGCATTGTTTTCTTTGCTTAGTACTTCATCAATCGCCTTGTTTAACACGTCTTCGTCCAAATCGGACATCGCTTGAGTCAGGACTTTCAAATCCACCACTTTCAATCATCCTCCTTGAATTTTTTTGTTTAGTTCTGCAATGCTGAAATAATTTTCTTATTTCATTTACTCGTCTATACAAGTAAAGATATCATTTGCTAAAAACACATGAATTAGTTGACGATAATTTGTCCATAAAAAAACAAACGGGATCAAACCCCGATTTTGTATTTTAGCTTAGAACAGTATCCCAATTCCATTCTATTGATTCAAATATGCTGTCTATTTTGAAATGATAGAAATAATCTAAGGTGTTATAATTGTAAATCCCGTTTTGACCTGTTTAATATTCTAAGGTAATGATTGGCTTCTCTTAATACATGATCTGCTAAGAGTGGAATGATTATTGATTTTATCTTACATGTTAGTAGCCCTTCTGTACCTGCTGCTTTAAAATCCCTTAATGCTCGGGTTGCCGTAATAGTTTCCCGTGTCAGACGTCCTATGTCTGTCTTTTTTTGGGCTGCTGGTACTCTTTGCTCAAGTGAATGAAATTCCCTATCAAAGCCCTCTGCTTTGACTATTAGGCTAGATTCAGTTGGATCTAATAAGTGACGAATAAACTGTGCATGCTCCGCCATTTGCCTATTCCAAAATTTTTCTTCTTCAATAGCCTCCTGAACAAAATCAATTGCCATGTGCCGTTGCAACCGTTCTAAATGATTTATGTAAAATAAGGCTTCTCTTCGGATATGGATTATTAATAAAGGAAAATTAAAAGTGAACAATTTACATTGAAGCATTCCGTTAAGTATGTTGGTTTTAAACTGGACCAATGCATTGGTCAAACTAATGGCTTTCTGATTTAAGACAGTGACTTGTGCCTCCAGTTGTGCTGGATTTATTCCGGTATTAGGGGTTAGTCCGAATTCTTCATTCGTAATAACTGATTCAATAGCAATACCGGATAGTTCCTCAGTAATTTGTTCTGCTCGTAGCGTTTTATCTGTTATTGATTCCCCTGAGCTTAATGTTTCTTCACTGATAACCCCGTTTGCCAAAAAAACAGCTTCCCTTAATAATTCAGCAAATTGGGTCTTAAACATATCCGCTTGCCGCGCGAATGCTGCATCCTTCGCCACAAAACCAGCTTCGAGAAATATGGAGTGCTCTTTCATAATTCGTCCAAAAAAGAGGTGTAATTCCAGGGATTCCCGGACAAAATCTCCTGGCAGTAATATTGCGTTCAATTAAATCCCTCCTAAATTAACTCTTATGCTAAAACGTATTTTTCAAATAACTCATTTATTCCATTATCTCTAGAAATCTCCTCATGTCTTTTTTCTAACGGATCTGTCTAGTTTGCTGTTGTCAATCCTTCCAAGAAATTAGGATATCCGATAATAATCAACATACCAATCCGCAAACCGTTGCAGCCCTTCCTCGATAGTTGTACTCGGCTTAAACTCAAAATCCCTCTCTAGGGGTGTACTGTCGCTATACGTGGCCTTTACATCTCCAGGTTGCATTGGAAGGAGCTCTTTCTTCGCAACAATCTCTCGACTGACCGCTTTACTCAACGCCTTCTCTAAAGCAGCGATATAATCCATCAATTGTTCCGGCCGATTATTACCAATATTGTAAACTGCGTATTGTAACCCATCGAGGATGCTGTCTTTATCTACTCTCTTAGCTGGCGGATTACAAAGTATCCTCATCATTGATTCTATAATATCATCGATATAGGTGAAGTCTCGATAACAATTCCCGTAGTTAAATACCTTAATGGCCTCGCCATTAAATATCTTCTGAGTAAAAGCATAATAGGCCATGTCCGGTCTTCCCATCGGGCCGTATACAGTAAAGAACCGCAAGCCGGTAGAAGGTATGCTATACAATTGGCTATAGCTATGCGCCATTAATTCATTGGATTTCTTCGATGCAGCATAGAGAGAAACAGGATTGTCTACTTTATCCTCTGTTGAAAACGGCACTTTCATATTAGCGCCATAGACTGAACTTGACGATGCATAGACTAAGTGTTGGACAGGATTGTGACGACAGGCTTCCAAAATATTATAGAAACCAATAATATTACTCTGAATATATGCATCCGGGTTCTTAATAGAATATCGTACTCCCGCCTGTGCTGCTAAATTCACCACAATCTCGGGCTTATACTCTTCAAAGACCTCCTTAAGGGTTTCTCCATCTGAGATATCCTCTTTTATAAAAGTGTACTGTTCTTGTTCTTCTAATAGCTTAAGTCGGCTCTCCTTTAAATTCACATCATAGTAGTCGTTCATATTATCAATGCCAACGACTCTGCATCCTTGTTCCAAAAGCTTCTTAGATAAGAAAAAACCAATGAATCCGGCGCTGCCGGTAATTAAATAAAGTTTACTCGGGTCTAATTCCTTATATCCTTCTATCATGGTCATCAACTTCTCCTTTTATAATAGATAGATAGCTTTCCTAACTAATATCCTCACTTAATACCATTATTTTCTGCCAATCGAATAGTATTCAACGCCGCTTTCTCTCATCTCATTTACATCGTAAATATTCCGGCCATCATAAACAAGAGGTGTACGCATGAGCTTCTTATAGTCTCCCGGCTCCAGTGCTTTAATTTCTTCCCATTCGGTAAATATAAAGCAGACATTTGCACTATCCAGTGCTTCTTCAGCTGTCCTTACATAATGTATGCTTTTCTTGCCATACTTCACTTCTTGTTCTAAACCCGTGTTAAAAAATTGTCTTTTAAAGTTCTCCGTACCAACCGGATCATAGGCATAAATATCCGCCCCTTGCGTTAATAATAAAGGTACATTTGCTAGCGATGGGGCTTCTCTTAAATCATCAGTCCCGGGCTTAAAGGTTAGCCCTAATACTGCTACTTTCAAACCATTAAAGGTGATAAGCCGCTGACAAGCCTTCTTATACAGAAGGAGTTTTTGATCGTTATTGACATCGATAGCAGCCTTAACTGTTCTAATGTTATACCCATGCAAAGTTGCCAGATAATCTAGTGCTTTCGTATCTTTTGGGAAGCAACTCCCGCCATATCCAATACCCGCATTTAGGAATCTACTGCCAATCCGGCTGTCATACCCCATCCCTCTGGCGACTTCTTCAATATCGGCGCCGACCAGTTCACAAAGGTTTGCAATATCATTCATATAGGATATTTTTAATGCTAGAAAATCATTGGCGGCGTATTTAATCATCTCAGCAGAGCGTCTTGACACGGATACGATCGGCAAGCCAAACGGCTCATAGATTGTTATAAGCGTATCCCTGGCTTTTTGGCTATTTGTGCCGATAATAATCCTAGCCGCCTCAAGCGTGTCGCGTACTGCCGTGCCTTGAGCTAAGAATTCTGGATTTGATGCGACTTGTACTTCTACATCATTTGCTAAAAAATCCTGAATAAACTTCTCGACTTTATCATTGGTACCCACGGGAACTGTGGATTTCACCACTACGAGGCAGTCCTTTTCTACCGTTTCCGCAATTTGTCTTGCAACTGTTGCTATGTATACTAAGTTAGCAGAACCATCAGGCTGTTCAGGGGTTCCTACACCAACAAAAATGGCATCTGCATTTTTGTAAGCAGATTTATAGTCTGTCGTAAAAGTTAATCTCGCTTCATTAAGGTACATCAATTCCTGTAAATCTTGTTCGTAAATTGGAGATGTTCCCCGTTGCAGCATTGTTATTTTTTTCTCATTAATATCTACACAAGTGACGTTATGTCCTCTATGGGCCATACATACCCCTGAAACCAAGCCAACATAACCCGTCCCCGCTACGGTGATGTTGAGCGGACGTTCAATACTTAATGGCTTTTGAGATCGGGGGGATAACGTTTTAAATGTTATGTCATACATAATCATTAATCATTCTCCATTTCCGTTGATTGATCTTCGGAGAAAAACATCTGGACAAACGCTCTCCTATGTAATCTTATTCCAGTCCAATCTATACAAGAATCAATAAATCATTTTTTTGTTCGGCACAAAAAGAAGAGCCCTTAGGGACTCTTCCTTCATAATATCGTTAACTACATATTAACAATATCCCTGCTACTCCATCTCGATTACCAGTTCAGGTAGGTTGAGGCTAGCTTCACTGGAATTATATTTGGTATACTGGGATGAAATGTTTGCTAAAGCAAAGCTGTACTCTCCATTGCCTGTAATCGCTGCTGTCACATCATAATCAACCCAGGAATCAATTGTTACCTTCGTCTTTGTACTCAAAGGCTCCCCTATTATACTCGGGGCATTATTGTAAGTTAATCCACTTTCCAACCAGGGAATACTGGTTCCATTGTAATTGTTGGATACAGCATAGATAGAACCTCCATCTCTACTGCTTGCAACAGAATATACCCTTATCTTAGCGTTCTTCATCGTACCGCTTAATCCGGTTACATTGAACTTAAGATAGCTATGGAGCGTATATGTGCTTTTACGCACTTCCAATGTAGTTATTGAGCCGTAGTTTTTATTCGGATTTATACTGCTAACCTTTGCATCGTCGGTTGGCGTAAACTTGCTAATCTGGGGTATGGGGTCTACTGATACAGTAACACTCGCTGAACTGCTCACTCCGTTGCTGTCGGATACTGTGGTTGTTATGGTATGAGTACCGATAGTCAAATTGCTAACGTTAAATGAACTGCCATTTCCGATTAAACCATCAATCGATGAGGTCCATGTCATACTCGCACTCAGGTTCCCATCCTCCGTATCACTGGCGCTTCCGCTGAAGTTTATGGCGTCGCCACTCATATAAGAGGCTCCGTTTACAGGACCGATTATACTCACGGTTGGCGCATTGTTGTTCGTTGGTATGGATAACTCATATATTTTTCCGTCGTTTTCATTTGGATCCACATTGTTATCTACACCGCGATCAGTTACATACATAGCCACAGATGCCGGATCGGTACTGCTCGGTCCGAAGCCTATCCCCGAAAGTTTTCGGGCTGAAGCTGCAGAGATATCAATCGTTTGTTCCAAAGTACCGGCTACGGTAACCTCTGCCACAACAGTCCTCGATGCTGTGTCTGAAATGTACAAATGGCCTGTAGCTGGGCAGAAGCCAATTCCTTCTGGATCGTGTACTCCTAAAATTGTAGTGTCAAAGTTTGTCACAAGATCATCACCATATGGCGGTACACCATCGAACTGGCCATTGATACCCGGCTTAATTAGATAAACTTCTTCATTGACACCATCAACGATAAAAAGGGTGTTGGACGAAGAATCAAATGCCACTCCTTCAGGATCGTTCGAGCCAAAATATGAGGTCATAAACACTGAACGGGTGTCGTCTGAAGTGCCAAAAAAACCATCCTTGCCGGGTGCCACCTCAAATATTCTATGCCCATCGTCCTCCGAAATAAACATATGCCCGTTGGCAGGGTTATAGGCAATGCCCGTTGGTTCTTTGGTAAAAGATCTTATATTAGAAGTTCTAACGATTGTACCGCTAAGCGTGGTTTCAAATAGGTTCGCGTTTGCCCATAGATTGGTCATTTCATCCACTTCGGAATCACAAAATAAAAGCGTATTTGATGATGGTAAATATTCGATGCCGCATGGATCAGGACTCGGCGGTGTTAAACTAGAAGTGTCGATGGTATGGTACAGCACTGAACTAAACGTACTTGCAGCCATAACAACCGGTTCGTATAAGGACAACTCAATGATACGGCTACTGTCTGCCAGATAAAGACTTGTTTGCTGCGGATTATCAGTCTGATCAAAGCTTGGCGCAAAAACCAAAGCTTTCAGGTTAGTGAGTTTAAAAGTTGATAAGTTGCGGGTGGCTACAATCTCTCCGGACTGCGCTATTTCATATAGCGTCTGGTTATCTTGACTAAAAAGGTGAAGATGACCGGTTGCCGAATCAAAGGCCAGCCCATGGGGCTTTAAGATGCCAAGTTGCCGAAGATCCACCGTTGTAATAGATGCATTCTCCAACCCCTTGCTGCCTGCTGGCGTGATTTTAATTATACTCGGCCCGGACAAATCCAAAATAAATATCTGTTTTCCGGTATGATCCACGGTCATGCCCTTTGGCTTTTTCAATCTCCAAGATTGAATATTTTGCCGGGTCAGCATAGATGGCTGCAATTTGCCGTCAGTTCCCGTTGGAACCAGGACAAGGCTCTGTCCGCTTTGTTCTAAGATCAACAAGCCGCCAAAATCCTCATCATATGCGGTATTTACAGAGTCCAGTTTGGCAACCGGAATACGAACTGATCCTTCAAGTTTTTCATCCATCGTAACTGACAATAAATCAGTAAATTGTGAGAGTGATGGGTCCGATGGATTCGTGTTCATAACCTCAAATTGATTTGTTTTGGGTAGGAAGGTCAGCCCCCCTAGGTTTGGAATCCCGATATTCATTGTGTCGATTACCCTGACCTTATGAAAAAAACCACCTTGACCCTGGGGTTTTTCAGCAGCATAGGTAATGGGCGTTATCCAAGTAAGCACAATAACCATGGCAAGACATTTTGACATTGGTCTCCAGAAATGCCATTTGTGGGTTCTCATTTATTATCCTCCTTATCTTTCATTCAATTATTTTTTATATTTGCAATCTTCTTTTCCATCACTTCCATTGAAGAAGAAAATCGCCTTCATATCATAGTTATGCTATTAAACTTTGTCCTTATTATTGGTATTTGCCAGACCATACTTATTTCTTTATAAAATTAAAGATCATCTTAATATCTTTACGCTTGATTATCAACATATCTAATAACGGTGTTCTTGTTTTCAGACAAAAATATACTAAAAAGCTTATCCCACAAACTATATATGAAGCAAAAGAGGCAGCTGCAGCTCCCATTATGCCATATGATGGAATAAGGATAATATTTAAACTCACATTTAAAATTGCAGCTATACCTAAAAGAACCAGATTCACATTTTTATGACCATTCACCACATTGTATGAATAAACCATTTTGTAAAATACCATACCTAAAACTCCTGCTAATAATATCATCGTAACAAAATAGGCACCGCTAAATTCAGCTCCATATAATAGACAAATAACTGGTTTGCCAAAAAACACGGCAGCTAGAATAAAAAGAAGCATCATAAAAAATGAGATCCTGCTAATTTTGACCACTTCTTCAGCCGTTCTTCCTTTAGTAAGCTTAGATAGTAATATATCTTTAAGCGCATCCGGTATCATCCATAATTTATTTGCTAACAGTACACCCAGCGAGTAAATACCTATTTGAGCCATATCTATGTTGAAATATTGTAGAATAAGCACATCAACCTTATAATTTATTTCCATAAAAATAACTGTAACCATTGGAACAATGCCGTATTTTATATAGGGAGAAATCCCTTTCAAATTGGGACGAATAGTTTTAACTTTGATTTTTAAATTTGAAACTGCAATGATAAAGTAGACTAAATGTTTTACTATTAAGAAAGTGATACAAAGAAAATAGTTTGCTGTTGTAAAGATCATTAGAATAACAAGAAAAGCGATATCAAACAAGTCAAGTCGAATACTGGCAGTATTTCGCAATTTAGGATTTTCTATTAAGACCACATAGTTTAACTGCTTAATTCCCATCAGTAATGGGATTAGTAAAGTTACAACTTTAAGATCCGTCGGTAAATCCAAAAGAAAAATTAAGATAGCACTTATAATGATGTAGAGGAAAAACAGTCCAAAAACATAATTGATATATTCTCTATAAATATCCTGACCAGTCTTTTTTTTAAAAAAAGGATACGCCTGATATACACCAAAACAGAGAACTAAAGAAATCAATCCTGCATAATTCAAAATAACAGAAGCCTCACCCCTCAACTCCGCCCCTAAATACCGGGTATAGAGTATGGAATGGACTAACCCTGTCATTACGCCAATAATTCTGGCTAACATGGAAAAAACATATGCGTTATCTGTCAGTTTACGTATAGTTTTTTCGAAAATCATTCGTATTGGTTCCTTTGACTTAATAAGTTTAACATTCTTTGTATGTTTATTTGTATTGGTTTATCCGTTTCAAGATCAATAATCGGCCATTCTTTTTGGATGGTTTTTACTTTGTTGCGTACTGCAATAAAATTAATTTCTGTTATTCGCAATAACTTTTTCAAGTCCAAATCATTGCTAATTACATCCAATCTTCCTGTGTTTTTTTTTCTGATGTGTATCCGTTTACTGGATAATTCTATGGGTACATTGCAATTTACGATATAAATCTTGCTCTCAGCTTTTAAGATAGAAGTGAAACACCGATTAAACCTTTCACAATGTTTTAACTGATCAAATCCTAATAATGAAATTATATTTTGAATTAAACCATGATCACATAAAATGAAATTATATTCTCCGGTTTTCAAGCACCATCGATAGATCAAACTAATTCTTAATGCAGCCCAATATATAAATAATGTATTTTCTTTTTTTCTTCCTATTACTAAAAAAAATCTTATGTATTGAAGAAATAACGGCCATTCAAAACATCTAATTATGTTTTTAAATGGGTGCTCTTTAAATATATGATAAGCTTCACCGAATAGAATGACGCGATATCCCCTTCTAATTAACTCTTCCTTTAATTCTCTTGCCAATGTTGTTTTACCGCATCCTGCTAACCCATTAAATTCGATTATCTTTGTTTCCGCAGGTTGTCCCATATTAATTCTTTTATCTCCTTTATCTCTTTACCATATTCCATGGTCGAATCAATGTAATACACTTTTGAATATTCAAATGATAAACTTTTAACTATTTCATGTTTTCTTTTTACGGTATCAAAATCTTCCTCTGGTTTTCTTTTGATCGATATTTCAGGTGGTAAAATCAGTTTAAATACAAGTCCAGGAACAATTTTTTCAGCCCTGATAAGATAATTCTCTTCCACTTTGGCACAGTAAAGTATATATTTTTTTAACAATGGATTGCTAATTTTATCTACATAGTTAACTCTAATCTTAGGACCATCATTAATACCAAAATGCTTTGTTTGGGGATATCTGTCAAAGATAGCAATACCTCCGCACAGAACATATTTTTTTGCTTTGTTGAGCGATTTATATGTTCTCCTGGCAGCAGATATATGATTACTTAACGTAAGTAAAGCAGATAACACAGCTACTATTTTATAGATTTTTTTGTTTTCAATTTTTTTCTTTAAAGTTTTTTGCCATGAATAATAGTGTTCTCCACTGCCAAGATAAAACTTATTGGCATCTAACTTCCATGTTAACCATTCCAGTATTTCATCCGTCACAGTACTTTTTCCTGAACCATCCTGCCCAATAAACGCTATCATCATTCCACCAGTTTGGGGTGTCTTTTTATAGATAATTAACCTTTTAACTTTTTTTCTTAATAAATTCCTGATAGGAAGCACGATATTAAAATAATTTTTCTGCACAAGTGACGTAAATGTGCTCATCGTACAACAAGGTATCATACTTTTAGTTATATACTTGTGTAATGACAAAAAGTCTTCGGAAGTAAGGGTCTGTCTTTCAATAAATTCTTTTAACAACTTGTCACTACCATAAAATTTTTTTATTAAAATTGTTAATGGTGTTAAGTTAATTCTTTTTTTTAAATAAGTTATTTCTTTTAAAGTGCCGATGTCTAATTTAAAATTGCCTCTTTTTGCAGTGTAAATCTTCTTTAATGATGCTTTCAGGGCAATACGTGTATACAGGGTCATGATCTCCATATTTGGCTCCATGATATATACACCTGTACGATTGTCTTTAATTCTTGTGTCAAGAGCCTCCTGCGACCAAGGTAAGTTATATTCTTTCAGACCTCGATGGCCGGTTATGATTTGGTAATGTAGATGAATATGGATCAATCTGCCCGTTTGGGCATCATAGCCAATCCAATCATCTACGCCTGGATATCGAGAACCGTATTGTGGATTACACTCAATAAAATTTAAGTTCCTCAGTATGCTTTCACAGTGATTTTTGTTGTCCAAAGAAACAAGTACATCTAAATCTGTCAAACCATTTAGACCTTCTTCGAGGTGCTCATTGCTTTTCCAATGGCAATAATGTATTTTGCTGTTATTCCAGTTAAAAAAAAGCTGTTTTGATATCTCTAGCATCTTAAACCGCCCCCTTTTCCGTTTACCTTTTCTTCTTGTCTAAAAAGTAAAGTCCAGGTGAGTGCCAGGATAATTTGCGTATATATATCGATATAAGATACCATCCCATATTCATTTACAATAATGGATACCAAGATGGTGACCATGATCAATTGTAAGGGGGCAAGCCTTTTTTTAAGGCGAACAGCTTTCTCCAACATCTTGAAATATATAAAATAATAGATTGCTGTTCCAATCATCCCCAGATCAACTAACAGTTCAATATAATTATTATGAGCATAGACACCGGTTGTTCCGGCATAAGTTTTCATTGTTCCAAGCAGACTCATATAATTGTTAATACCATAACCAATCCATGGCTTCATCTTAAACCATTCCAGGCCCCACTCGATCATCTTTAACCGCATGCTCGTACTTCCATCTGTTTTACCAGTACCAATAAATCCATAGATCAGCGTCTCAAAGCGAGAACCAACCATGTCGTAGACAAAGGGAATATTCATAATCGCATAAAAGGCTACACAGACCAACCCAATTGCGAGCAGGGCATTTCTGAGGCGTTTTAAAATATTACTTTGACTGAAGATGTAATACAAAAGTAACGGAATCAGCATAAACAATATGGCTTTCCTCGATCCGGACAAAATTACAATCCCTGTATTCAAGGCCATACTGAACAGGTAAATGATTCTATATTTTTTACCTGTCAAAAATAAATAAGCACCCAGCACAACTGCGATCCCGGCACGCATCCCGATTAAATTGGAACTCATTATACTATCCAGGTTTCTGGTATCCTGAAACGCAAGAAGCCCAAAAGACATAACAACTCGCATTTCCAGAATCATTGGGGCAAAGACCATTGTATTTAATATCAAAGTAATCCTGTCAGTTTGATTTTTAATATACACAAGCAGACAATAAATTCCGATAAAATTCAGTACCAACGTCTGGTAGCGATAAGCAGCATTATCGATAGAAAGTGCCCAAGAAAAGGATAACCCTGCAAATATGCTAAAGGCTAGCATCCATTTTACATAAGTATTAAGATAGAGTTTTTGTGACTTCATAATATAGATAATGCAGGGGATAACAAGTAAGACTTTAATCAGCCTTAACAGATTATCTCCTGGGTCCAGCACTATAGAACCAAAGATGTATAAAACGATCAAAATATCCACTATTTTGATTCTATTCGATAAAATCATGTATCACATCATCCGTTCCCATTCAGTTACTATTTTACCCACTGCCAAATCTAAACTGACTTTTGTAGCATTCCTGGAAATAGCAGCTGCTTTCTCTGGGTTTTCTATGATATATTTCATTGCTTCAAACATGGCCTTCACATCTCTCACCGGAACCAATATCCCATTCTCATAGGAATTAATCATCATTCTCGCTCCGCCGCAAGGGCAGTCAGTGACAATACATGGGAGACCGATGGCCATCGCCTCGATCATAGAGTTGGAAAGGCCTTCGTAATCCGAAGAGGAAACAAACATGGTACACTCGATTACTTTTTCATGTATATCTGGAATGCTTCTGTGCACAGTAATGCAATGCCGTAAGTGTTTTTGATCAATATAGGTTTCTATTCGATTCCTTTCACTGCCGTCTCCATAAAGGGATAGCCTATATTCGGGGTACTCCTTATGAAATAATGCAAATGCATCAATCAACAGCAAGAGGTTCTTTTGCTTTTCTAAACGTCCAAAATTAACGATTTCTTTTCTTCTTTCTCCCCAGAACAATTCCGGCAGTCCTTCCATAATAGGGTTGGCAATAACAACTGTTTTCTCTTGAACCGCTTTTGGAAAGTAGGCCTTAGCACCCGGTGTCTGGCATACCAGACCGTCTGCCCATCGATATAGAAAGGATCTGAGGGGTTTAATCATTTTTTTATTATCCTGTTGGGTCGGATCATTTCTTTCGGAGATAATTATTTTATTTTTCAATCTCAAACCCGCAATGATCGTCTGCATGTTAACAAAGTATTCGAAGGCAACGATAGTAGCACCTGGGTTGTTTTTAAATACGTTTCGCAGTTGCCGAATCCTGTCCAATTTATTGATCAGTTTTTGTGTATATCTTACTTTTAAAAAGATTTGCTCAACCCATTGATTCATTGGATAGGTTTCATACCTGTTATTAAAAGCGTATACCGAAACATGATACCCTTTTCCTGCAAAGGCGTTTGCTAAAACACTGATAACGCGCCCCGCACCCCCGTTGGCTACTTCATTGCTGATAAAGATGATACGATTTGCTTTTTCCATCATTTATTTCATCACCTCCTCCAACTAACTTATAATAAATTTCTTTTAATTGCTTGGCATTTTCCTGAATATCAAAACCAGCCGCCTGGATTTGCTCTAATACACCCTCTTTTATCTTTTCTCTGTCAGGGATTTTTATGGAACGAATCTTTTCGGCCCATGCAGACGGCCCTTCTTGCAGCGGCATATAGGTAACCAAATCTGTTAATTTACATTCTTTTGTGATTACGTCAGAAATCACACAGGGCAGACAGGCAATCTGCCACTCTAACACCACGTTAGGTAAGCCTTCGAATCTAGACGGAAAGATCATAATATCCATTGCTTGCAGCATATCAGCCATATTGGATATACTCCCGGTAAAAATAACTTGTTCTTCTAATTCATACGCTTCAACCATTTTCTCTATCTGTGGACGAAGTGAACCCTCACCTATCAAATAAAGTACATAATGTTTATCTTCACAAGCCAACTCCTTGAATATCTTAATTAAATATTCATGATTTTTTTGATAATTGAAGTTGCCGGCATGCCCTATAACAACCTTACCGGTTAATTTTAATTTTGTTCGTAGCTCAATTCTTCTGTTTGGGTTATAAGCAAACTTTGAGATATCTTTGCCATTAGGGATTACTCTGAAATCTTTATTGCCAAAGAGCCATTTGCCCGCTTGAATACCACACGCAAAGCCCTGTGTATAGGACAAATTAAATAACGGCCGCAGTAACTTATTTAATCTAGGATAATTCGTACATGTATTACGACTATGGGCAATCCTTACTTTACAACCCGCCAATTTAGCAGCCCACATCTCGATAGCTAATGTGGTACTATTGCCATGAGCATGAACAATGTCATATTGATTTCTTTTTATCAAGCGGCGCAAAGCTAAAAAATACCGGAAAGTTTCCTTCATTCGTAACGGAAGCACATGTATGCCGCATCCCATCTCTCGTATAATCCTAAGCATCTCCGGATGAAAGTTCTGGCTGACTAAAGCAAAGTCAATCTTCATGTCGGAGCGTTCTGTTGCTTCCAAATAAGAAGTGATACTATTCGTGATGCCTTCAAAATCTAAACCAATGGTATTTAAAATTAAAATTTTTAACATAGTGATCATTTTTTCTTTGAAATTAAGTTGATCATTTTCTCAGTATCATCTCCAAAAAAGCTGCAACCATTGACCATCTGAGGAAACCATATTGATTGAGAACTAAGATTACACTCAATAATTACCACATTATCATCCTTATCTATCATAAAATCCCATGAGATTATACCAATTCCGGGAATACGCCCATGTAACCTTTTAGCAGCATTAATAATTTGCAAAGTTGAAGAGACGCTGTATCCTTCAAAAACAACACCTGAATCCGGATGCTTATAAAATCTATCTTGCATTTCACTGAATCCGACCTTATTTAAAATTCCATGATCTGTAAGACCAATCATAATACCTCCAGCGTGAAGATTATCAATAAACTTCCCTCCTCGTCCAATACGTAAGGCAAGCGGACCATGATGTACAGAATTATCGACAATATATGTAATAATTCGTATTGTATTAATCGATTTGTCATAAAGTCTTGCATAATCAGAATGTGCGACTAACTTTTCTTGGATGATATAATTATTATTTAATTTTATAATGATGTTTTTAACACTCTCCCCTGATAATAAATCTATACCATTTTGGATATTATGCATGGTTATACCGATACCGGAGTTAGTGTTAATGGTTGGCTTAATAACAATATTCCCCACATCTTTTAGGACCTCTAACATCTTTTCTTCAGTTATTATGTTGTGACTTCCATCATAAAGATAACCCCAGGCATTCGAGACAATTGTTTTGGGTACTTTAACCTCATCATCTTCAAATAAGATTCCTAACAAATTTTTATCACATAGCACTCTGCAAACATGTCTTTGGTTCATCACTAATTCTAATTTTGTTGTAAATAATATTTCTGGAAAGTATTTAGCATCAAATTGACCCATATAACTTTGGTATAATCTGTTCCAGGTCCTTGGTATTTTCCTGCCATATGCCTGCTTCCACATTCTATCAATTTCTTGAATCTGATGAGGTTGCAGTTGAATTTCTGAATATAGTTTTTTCTTCTTCCTTATGTTCTTCATCTCATGAATCCAGACGACCAATATCCATAATAGGCGTAAAATTAAATCCATAAATTTTTCAAACCAAATATAGAATTTCATAAATTTACTCCTATAAGTTCACTTTTGTCAGGTAATTTAATCCAACTTCCCATCTTGACATCAAATTCATAAGGCTTAATATTTGCAAATCCTGCACTACAGGTAAAGGTTATTTCACCTAAGTACAATTTATCTCGAATTATGTAAAAGTCTATCCGTGCATGTAAGAAAGGTTTTGCTAATATCTTCGTAATTTCTACCATCTCATCATAATGCTTTGGTTTGGCCTGATAATCTATTTCAGAGGGATATCCATATGAGACTCCGTTCATCTTATTCCAATCAGCATCATACATTGTCATCTTATGGTTCGTAAACCTATCCGTATGTATTGCGGTAAATTCAATACCACCGGCGCCATTGATATTATTAAAATAGTACAATTTATAATCAATAGGTAAAGTATCACCGTCTTCCGACAAGAACCTCTCAATGATAATTCTTGGTCTTACTTTTCTATAGAACCATTCTCCATAGCAAGGAAGATATTTATGTTTTAACCATTTATTTAACTTTTTTGTTGTACGTTCGATATTTAATTTATCTTTATTTCTGCAAATAATATTTAGTCCTGAGCCATGGGTTACTTTTAATACAAATTGCTTTGGAAGTTTATCGAAAGGTATTTTATTTGCATCAAAACCTTCCCATAGTAAATCAACTAGAATCTCTTTGTAACCACAATCTTCAACATACTGGCGAACAGTATATTTGTCTGCACAAATGGGAATTAAATCATTTCTATAATAAAGTTTTATCCAATTTATTTTTTCATTAAAGGTTCTAGGATTAGATAAATTGAGTTTGTAACCTTTTTTCAGAAAAAATAATAATTTTAATTCAGTTGTTGGATTTATTTTAAAAAGAATATTCATTGGTATTAATAAAATGTTTTTTAATGTTTGATTCATTTAATGTATCCTCACTTCAAGTTTTCCTGAATAAATCCGTCAATCAAATCGATAATCGCGTTTGGATTTAAATTTTCCCATTTTACCACATCAGCAGTTCCATCTTTATAAGATTTAATGGCATCATATAATTCATCTATTTCGAAGACAGCTAATATATATTTATTTTCTGCAAAAGCTTCATTGGTTTGTATTTGATGATCATCGATATGCTCCCCATACCTTGCTAATCTTGTCACGCCTATTACTTGTTTGCCTTTATTTAATGCTTGTATAAATGAACCCGTAGCTCCGTGAGAAATTACGATTTGGGCCTCATCAATCTTTGATTCAAACTCATCACGATTTAAGAAATCTTTATAGGCAAAGTGTCTTGGAATATATTTGGACGTGCCTATTTGAGCAAAAATTTCTTCATCTATCAGGCCTTGTTCGATGAGCTCGTCTAACTTTTTAAACAACCTGTCAAAAGGATAGTGCCTTGAACCCACACAAACGAAAATCAATATAGGCACCCCCCGTAAACAGCATTATCATAAAACTGCTTTTGGGACTCCCATTGTACAATGAAAAGATCTGTGTGCTTATGCATCTTAAGACCTGCTTGAGTAGGCATTTTTGCCCGGGCAAATGTCTCAATAAAGACAAATTTTTTTTTACTAACCCGAGATAAAAAATAAAAAGGATAAGCTACGATTGTCCCAGTGGTAATTACAAAGTCGGGTTTTTCTTTTATCCATATGAAAAGAACCATTAAGCTATTGGCGATCATTTTGGGGATCATAAACTTATCCTTTAAATCAGTTTGATACATCAGGTACTTAGCATCACACTCAAAAATCGTCTTCTCAGAAACATAAAAGCCATCGTATTTATCTAGCAGAGGCTGTAATCTCTTCAACTGTTCCCAATGCCCCCCTGAAGACGAGACCAAACATAATTTAGGACGTTTTACTCTTATATCTTTCATGTTCACCTAACACGCACCTTTCCTCATTAAAACCACCGGCACCGTCTTTGCTAAGATCACCATATCCAACCAAAACGTCCACCTGTCGACATACTCAGCATCCATATCCATCCACTGATTAAAGTCGACATGATTTCGCCCACTAATCTGCCAAATACAGGTAATTCCCGGCCTTACCGCTAATCTTTTTCGATGCTTCGGATCATACATATTTACTTCACTCGGAAGTGGCGGCCTTGGTCCAACCAAACTCATATCCTGCTTAAGAACGTTCCATAATTGCGGCAATTCATCTAAACTAGTCTTTCTAAGAAATTTTCCTACTGTTGTTACTCGGGGATCATTTTTAATCTTAAAAACAGGGCCGCTCATTTCGTTCTGGTCAGCAAGCTCTGCTTTTAACGCTTCCGCATTCACGACCATCGATCTGAATTTATACATCTTGAAAATGCGTCCATTAAGACCAACCCGTTCCTGAGAGAAAATGACCGGACCGTTTGAGGAAATTTTAATTGCCAGGGTTATGGCTAACATGAGTGGGCTGATCAATAATAAGATTACCAAGGTTACTCCGAAATCGAAGAATTGTTTACCCATCTCTTGCCAAGGATTTCTTGGATGACTATCGAAGGCAACCATCGAAAGCCCACCAAAATCTAAAGATCTGCTACTGGCAACTTTGGCTACCATATCATCGACCATAATCACGACATTTTTCCCCATCATATCGAGTAATGCAAGATTCTCCTCAATTCCTTCTTCAGTGACTGACGCTGTCACAACCGTCGTATCCACGATATGAAGATTCATAACTGATTCTAACTGAGAGTAAGTTCCTAAATAAGGTATCTCCAGACCATTTCTTTGGGGCGCTAAATAACCAATAATTTTATAGCCCAATTGAGGATTGTTTTTAACTTTTTCTAGATATGTTTTAGCAGCAATACCGCTTCCTAAAATTAAACTGTACTTGGTGTTATATCCCGATCGTCTCCCGTATTGCAAAATCAGCCGAATCAGGATATGAACGCTGAAGGTCAGTCCTAAAGCGATGGCTACAAAATAAAAAATAAAACGGTCACCTATGAATTTCGGATCAAATAAAATTAAAAAAGAGATTGTCAATATAAAGGAGAGAAAATGTGATTTAAATATTTTCAATAGTTCCTGTTCAAAAGACATAAAGCGTCTCGATTCATATACTCTCATTACATTAGAGTTTAAAGTCCAAAAAAGAATATAAGACAGGAAAATCAGAAAATACTTTAGCGGAATATAATCCGAATTGATAGCGAGCTTGATAATGAGGTAAAAACCAATACCTATTAGGAAAAGGTCTATCAACAATGAAATGGGCTCAATGATCCCATTTTTTTCCCTTAACATCTCCTCGCTCCTTCCACACCTCTTATTCCTAAAGATTATTCAAAATTCAAGCTGTTAATTCCAATGAATTTCCAATTTTTTTCGGCATTTATCATCAAGGATGTCCTTTTGTCAGAAAAACAAAAAAAAACTAGACCTAAAGGCTTAGCAACAATGAATCTTTATGCGCTTTTATCCATCGCATCTCATACACGAAGTGTTTTTTAATTCTTTTAGTAATAATAATTTTGCTTCTTGGATTGCACCTTGGCTTTATTCAATATGGTACCAAGGATTTTAGCTCCTACTTTCTCGAGCTGTTCTTTGGCGCGCAGGGCATATTCCCGCTTAACTTCCCGTGCAGCCAAGACAAGGACGACACCATCTACCAACTGGGCTAGAATTGAAGCGTCTGTAACGGGAATGACTGGCGGGGAATCGATAAGCACGAAATCATAGGTTTGGGTTATTTCATTCAAAATGTGTTTCATACGCCGGGAATCTAGAAGCTCGGCAGGATTCGGGGGGATTGGACCGGATGTCAGGATATCTAATCCTTCGTGTGGAGTTTTAACGATAAAATCAGAAACGGGTACATCTTCTGCCAAGGTGATAGTTAGCCCCAACAGATTAGATAGCCCGAAGATCTTGTGCTGTGACGGATTACGCAAGTCAGCATCAATAATGATGACGTTTTTTCCGGCTTGGGACATGCTGACTGCAAGATTTGCTACGATGGATGATTTACCTTCCTCGGATCCAGCGCTAGTAAAGAGGATACGCCTGATTACTTTATCGGCATTGGCAAACTGGATGTTCGTACGTAGGGTGCGATAGGCTTCCGCTGTCAGGGATTTAGGATTGTCTAAGGTTCTGAGATTATATTCTCGCATGGTCTCTCCTTTCTAATTTTGTCATACCGATAATCGAGTATAACTCCCAACACCGACAGCCCCAGGAGTTCTTCTGCTTCCTTACTGCTGCTGATCGTGTTGTTCAGATATTCGAGCAAAAGGGATAGCCCGAGGGCTCCTATAAAACCTGCTATAAAGGCGATGAGAATATTCACGATCTTGTCCGGCTTGACTGGAGCAATGGGGGCCACGGCTTTGTCGACAATGCTGACTGAATCGACTTTTTTGATCTCCATGACTGCCGCTTCGAACTTCCGCGCTACGCTATTGGCGATATCTGCAGCTAATTGAGGGTTTGTATCTGAGACAGTGATCTGAAGGATTTCTGTCTCATTAATTTGACTAACGCTAATATTTGAATTCAATTCGTCTTCGCTTAATCCTAAATTGAGCTCGATGATGACCTGTTCCCTTACAGTTCGGCTCTTGGCGATTTCGCCATAGGTCTTTGCAAGCTGCCTATTAGCCTCTAGGACATTATTTTCCAAAAGCTGTCTGGCAGACTGTTCCTCTAAATCGATAGCTTTCTTGCCCACGATGAGAGTAGTTGAGGATTGATAGACCGGCTTGAGTACATAAAAACTAATCCCGCCGCTGATCAAAGCCGCCGAGAGGGGAATGGCGACGAGGATCAACCAGCGTTTTTTAATGACTTCCCAAATTTTTCTCAGGTCGATTTCCTGTTCCATTCTTTCCTCCTCATAATGTCAAAACAACCAAGAAATACACTTAATAGTTATTTGTTATTTGTTGTCTGTTATTAGTTATGCCTGTCCCGTTCCTTTTATTCTCTGTATTTTTTAATTACTTCACTTTAGGCTCCCTGTATTAAGATGCTGAATCTAGGTTTTTACTTATCGAGAAGATCCCTCATTGCTACCGCTGGCAAAGAAACTGCGTATTTTTTCTCCCGCATTTGCCTTGAATCCCCAGCCTTTTCCTTTATTACGAAAGGGAGTCATTGTTTGTTCCTTATTCAGGATCTCCAATCCTTCACCTCCTAAAATAGCCTGAGGATTCGTCTTAAAGTAACGCTCAAAGTACTGGGGCCCAACTCTCTGGGAAAAGTACAGGAGTGCTTTTTTATACCTGTCCTCATGATGATATGCAAAATGGGCATCTGTCCCGATCAGTTGTACCAAGCCATTTTCCAGTAACCAGTTGGCTAACTTAAGTGGTCCCCGGCCGAAAAGTCCTTCCAAACTTCGCAAATCCACTTGCAGAAGAACCCCATTGTTTTTCCACTTTACCAGAAGTTCTGTTGCTTCGGCTAAATAGCCGTAGCGTTCAGGATGCGCCAATACGGGAACAATTCCTTGCACTTGTAATTCAAAGATCACTTGTTCCGTATAACTGGGCAGTACCTGAATCGGGAGTTCAAAAAGAAGATATTTATGACTATCGGCCATAGTAAGAATTTTATTTTCCTTGAGATATCGAGGTAATTCTGGAAAAATATAATTTTCAGCTCCAGGGAGTACTTCTATAGGGATACCCTCCCGTTCCAATTCAAGGTTCAAACGGACTGTCGCCTCTCGGATAACCTTGGGATCCAGGAATCTACGTCCCTCAAGTACATGTGGAGTTGCAATAACCTTCTGAAAGCCTACCTTGCTCAGTTGACGGGCTAAAATCAACGACTCATCCATTCCCTTTGCTCCGTCATCAATTCCCGGCAGGAGATGACAGTGGACATCAATCAAAAACTTCTCTCCTTTCTAGCTTAAAAACTTTTGCGCTAAAAATCATTGAGCATTAGCAAGCGCTTGCTCTACCACTTTCTGAACACCATTTAGATCAGGTTCATAATAATAAACTACTGCACCGACAAGGGGATCTTGGGCTGAAATTCCCTTGCCGGGAAGTTGATAATATTGTATTTCATTCTCTGTAATCCCCTTGAAGTTTAGTCCCATGGCAGCCATCTCTGCAGCAGACATATTTGTATCGATTAAATCTTGGTAGACTATATGAATAGTCTCCGACAGTTTCGAAATATTTGAGAGGTTAAGCATCGTATTGGCCAAAGTAGAAAGAAGATAAAACTGATTGCACTGCCGATCAAAATCTCCATTAGGTAAACCATATCTTGCCCTGGATAACCGTAGCGCTTGATCTCCTGACAGATGGTTTATTCCGGCAGATAAATGAATCCCGCGAAGATCATCATTTACTGCGTTAGGAAGATTAACCTCAATCCCTCCCACTGCATCAACGGCTTTTTTAAAACCTTGGAAGTCAATTTTTACATAATAATTAATCGGCACACCAAGCAAATTACTTACCGCTTTAACACTTTCCAGTGTTCCTTCACGGACTCCCCCCTGCTCTTCACCTACCGCATTGGCATGATTGATCTTAGTTAATCCCACATTCGGAAGATTTACACGCGTGTCGCGCGGGATTGAAATCATAGCTACGTGATGCGTATCCACATTGGCTGTAACGAACATTAATAAATCCGAACGCGCAACTTCATTCCCTCTATTATCTGTTCCCAAAACAAGTATATTCACTTGGCTGTTCGCTTTTTGAGTCTGGTCTTTTTTGTCATTCGCACTCATTAATGAATTTGCCGGTTCAGAAATAACCCCCGCATGGTGAAGTGTATTCCATTCCCAATAATAAGCTCCTGCTCCTATAATACCGATAATCATCAGAAGTAAGCATGATATTACAATTGCCTTTTTCATCTGGCCCCACTCCTAAGTTCAAACAACTTATTCCATTCTAAGCCAGACTCTCCAAAAATATTCCATTGTAACAAAAAAGAAAAAAGCACTGCCAATGGATTTAGCAGCCTTTTAAGGAATATGGCTTTTTGTCCATCTAATTTTTTGCGTTCTGTCAGACGGACTTTCATACAACTACGTGTTCTTCAAGAAAGGAAGAGACAAAAAAAGGCACAAGAGAGGCCTGACGGCCTCACTAGGGTTCTGTCCCGTCCCCGTCCCCGAGGTGTCGTTTATATTTTCCAAGGAGAGTGTTGAGCGATGTAGGTGTCCAATATAGCGCAAGCCCAAGGATTAACACGGTAATATTAGAATTTTCTAGTTCAATTTAAAATATGCAAAAGCTTGATTATCCATTGATTTAAATAATGGATAATTGAACTTGTATATCAAGTATTTTGAATAATCATTAACAAGAATAAAAGATAAATCATATACCTGTATTGGATATGATTTCCATGGAAAGGAGTTAAATGTAAGAATAATGGAAAAACCTCACGTTCACGACTTTTATAATGAAACCACTTTTGATTTTGGACATTCCCATCGAATGTACGGTATAACAGGATATGATATACCTTACGGCAGTTCTCATGTCCATTCTTATAATGGGGTAACAACCGTTGACCATGTTCATGTCCACTATTTCTCCAGGACTACCGGTCCCGTAATACCATTACCCGGCGGTGGCCATACTCATCAGTACCACGGTACTACTTCATTTGAAGATGGCCATACCCACAATTACAATTCCTTAACGGGAAATGAAAAATACTCCTGGCTCTTCTAAATTAACTTATGCCAGAAAGTTTATACTTTCTGGTTAATTTACACATTTTCCTCCCAAAGTCAAAAAGACCTTTGATGTGAACAAATACCGCAAAGGTCTACTCCTACCGATCCACAAATAGGATTCAGGAAATCACCTGTGATCTTTTTGATGGAATCTGGGGCAAGGAACCTATTCAAAATAAGTACTCTGTTTTTACTATTAATCGATTGGCAATTTAACAGGTTTCATTTTCTTTGCCTATTATTATACTTAATCAATATCTACTATGTTCGGGCTAAGGATAACTGTCCTTAGCCTGTAACAGAAAATAAGATTAGTACCAATAACTACGTCTCCATAACCTTCCAAGTGCGAAACCTGCAAATAACGGAAAGAAAAACATTATTAAACCTCCCTCTTGCCTTATATTTCCATATGCCTATTATATGTGTTATTAAGATAATCCGTTAAAAAAGAGCATGATATCTCACTTTTCATTTAGCATTCATTTGCTCTTTTGGGTTTACTCTTGTGCGTCTTATTCCAGTAAAAAATTTGGCCCCCTATGCCGGGAGACCTTTTTTGATATATTTTGATTTTTACATGACAGAGCTTTTACTAGACTCTGATTCTTTCTCCGGGATATCATTTTTACATAAATATTTATTTATATGTAAAAAATATATTTGTTCAATTATAATTTTGGAGGTCAAATAGTAATGGATGAAAAAAACAAGAATCTCTTAGAATTAGCAAAAAAGGATATGGAGGTAAGCGAAGAAATCGGCGGTTTAAGAAGTCAAATAACTGAAATAGAAAATACTATGAATCAACTAAAGCAGTTTCCTTTTGGTAACATCAGTGGGCAAAGTGCTCCTAATAATCAAATTATTCAGCAAAGCCAGCAGGCTACCAGTCAATTGCAACAACAAATTCAGAACTTCAGAAATCAAACCCAGCAACAGAAACAACAGGCTGATCAACAATTACGTCAAGCTATTCAGAATGCAATGAATGCTTTATCACAGGCTAACCAACAGATTCAAGCTCATCAGGTCCTTGAACAGATGAGCAGCCTTATTGATCAAACACAGACACAGCTGCACCAAATGACTCAACAGAGCCAAAATATGATTTCCGGTCAGCAACAGGGTCAACCGTCTGGACAATCTCAACAAAATATGCTTGGTCAGAGCCATTAATTAACTTATAAAAATATACTTGGTCACAGAAAGGGGTTCGGTATTTACTTTTGCCGGACTCCTTTTTATAGTTCAAATTATATAAGTGTTTTTTTACCTGTTACATTAGCTTCTGATCATTCTGAAAAAAATCTTTCCAAGGGTCATTGCCGTCAATTCTCAAAAGCGCATCCACGATATTGATGCCATCGGGGGCAATTGTGTCAAGTTCGTCCCACGCAATAGGCATAGACACCTTGGCCCCTTTTCTCGCTCTCAAGGAATAGGGGGAAATACTAGTAGCGCCTCTTCCGTTTCGAATCCAGTCGATAAATATTTTATTAGTTCGCTTAGCCTTTCTGACATTGCTGGTATAGCGGTCAGGCCATTTTTGCTCCATCACTTCGGCAACGCGCTTTGCAAAATCACGAAATGCCTCCCAGGAAGCAGAAGGTTTTAACGGGACGACCACATGATAGCCTTTACCTCCGCTGGTTTTGAGATATGCGTTCAACGAAAGCTCGGCAAGAATACTTCTGATGTTCCGTACCCCCTGACGCACCCTGCTTAGATCCATTCCTTCATCCGGATCCAGATCAAATACCATCATATCTGGCTTTTCAAGTTCGTCGACTCGGCTTCCCCAGGTATGAAATTCCAGTGTGCCCATCTGGGCTTGGGATAAAAGCCCGGATACGTTCTCAATATAAAAATAGGCTTCGGTTTTTCCATTACCGGTGGGGACGGGCATTGTAACAACTCCCTTGCTGTCCGAGCCGGGATGTTTCTTGTAGAAGCATGTCTGCGATATTCCCTTGGGACAGCGCACAATACTGAGGATCCTGTGCGCAACATACGGCAGCATGCGCTCTGACACCTTTTCGTAATACCGGATTATATCCGCTTTGGTGATTTCAGGGTCGTCAAACATCAATTTATCCGGGTTTGTAATCTTTATTCCTCCGATGATAATACCGCCACCGTTTGCTTCCATTGACCTCTCCAATTCCTTGATGGGTGATTCCCTCTTTATATCTCTGGGATTCTTATCCGTCCGCAAGCCTTTAAAGCTTGCCTGCCTTAACAGATTATCCTCGGTCCATTCGGCAAATTTGATTTCTGCAACCAGTTCGGGCTCAATCCAGGTTATTTTTTCATTTGCCCTTGGCTTCGGCGCAAGTTTAAAAGGCGATTCCGCCTTATTTAAGCTTAGGAATCTTTCCTCGAGCTCTTTCATATTGCGTTCGCTTAAACCCGTTCCGGCGCGTCCGGCATAGACTAGATCCTCACCTTCATAGACCCCAAGGAGAAGAGAACTTACTCCGCCTGTTTTTTTGTCCGAAAGCGTATATCCTCCAATGACGAATTCTTGCCTTTTATCGCACTTCAGTTTGATCCAGTCACCATTCCTCGTCCCGCTGTAGACAGAATCATATTTTTTGCCGACTATTCCCTCCATACCTGCCTCACAGGCTGCAATAAAACTTTCCTTTCCGTTTCCTTTGACATGCCGGCTATAGTAGAGGCCTTTTGGTGCATCCTTCATCAAAGCTTCAAGCGCTTCTTTTCTATCAATCAAGCGGTTTCCCCGAAGATCAGCACCATCCAGCGCAAGCAGATCAAAGACAATATATGTCAGGTTTTGAGCCTTGGGATTTTTCATATAATTCTGCAGAGCCTGAAAATCGGTCTTGCCCGATGCGTCCGTAATTGTCATTTCGCCATCCAGAATCATCGCCCTTCCGGCAGCCAAATTGATGAGAGAAGTCGCGACATTCTGAAACCGCTTTGTATAATCATGGCCTTTCCTGGTAATCAGACGGACGCTGTTATCTTCCACAAACGCCAGAATCCGATAGCCGTCATATTTCAACTCATAGAGCCAATCCTCGCCACTGGGAACCGTATTTACCAATTTAGCGAGCTGCTCGTCCGCTCTATTGAAGGGGTTCCTGGTGATTTTACCCTCTTCACCAGCCTCAATTTCCGCCATCGTGCGTCCAGTCGTGATGCTGGTGGTAAATCCAGAAATCCCGGTGTCGGTTTTGGCGTATTCATCTTTTTCTTTGAGTAAAAGCCAGTTAACCTTGGCCTCACCGGCCTTCTCTTTCAAACGAACCAAAGCCCATTTTCCCTTCAGCCGTCTTCCGTTTAGTACAAATTTCAACCCGCCTTGTCGAAGCCCTTCATCCACATTTACATGCGGTTCCCATAAACCTTCATCCCAGAGCATGACCACTCCGCCGCCATATTCCCCTTTGGGAATCGTCCCCTCAAAGTTCCTGTATTCAAGAGGGTGATCCTCCACCTGTACAGCAAGCCTCTTATCATGCGTATCGTAGGATGGACCCTTGGGCACCGCCCAGCTCAAAAGAGCACCGTTCCATTCCAGACGCAAATCATAGTGGTCCCTACGGGCCATATGGTGTTGGACGACAAATCTTAGATGCTCTTCTGAATTTTCTGTTTTGCCTTCCGGTTCCAGCGTTCTTGCAAAGTTTCTTTTTTGGTTGTATTCACTGAGTTGACCAGACATACAATTACGCTAATTCCTTTTTTTTTTGGCCTTCTCAACGCTGACCTTAAGGGCCTCCATAAGGTCAATGGCTTTGCCGGTATTGCCGGCCTCCGCAGCGATGACCTCCTTGCCGGAAATTCTTGTTTCGATGAGCATGCGGAGTTCCTTCGGTATTCGTCTTTGTATTTTGCGACGTCAAAGAGTGTGTCCATGGAATTGATCAGCGTTTTGGCCATATTCAGTTCTTGCTCGGATATATCCCTTAGATGAACTTAACAACTCAAAATAATTTTGGAAAGTATAATACAAAACTACCCGCTAATGTCGCCCCGATAATATCAAATATTAAATCAACATCGGTGTCAATTAACCCTCTTTGTTTTTTCGTTTTAAATATCATATCCGCTGTAAATTCACAAAGCTCGAAAATAACACCGATAAGAGCTCCTAAAGCTACTACGAAAACAAAAATAACGCTGTTTGGAGACATGACCGGTTTTAATGTCCTGATAATAATCAAATAGAGACATAATGTAAATGCCATTGTTCCAAAAAGATGCAGGTATCGGTCAAAATACTTTGTCTTATAGTAGAGCCGAAGATTCTCCCCAAAATAAAAATGAGCAAAGATGGTTATGGTCACAAGTATTAGGACAAAATCATATATTTCAAACCCAAACTTATTTTCCAGCCAAATAAAAAATAAGAAGCCAATATAGGTAATAATAAGTCCCAGCAAAATTTTAAGATGTTTTCGGGCCAAAAAACTTCTTACAGTAATTAAGATTAAGGTTGAGAATAATATCAAAGATATTATAGGTATTCTCATTATCTGCACCCTTAAAGATTTAGCTTTATTACAATTATTAGCATCTCCTGCAAACGATCCAATTACTCATAAATTACTCTCATTGATCTTGCCAGATAGGTTGATTTGAATAGTATAATTATTCAAGAGTGAAAACGGACGGAAAAAGCTCGGACAATAAAGAAATTATTTTAGATCCTTACCTTTTTCTTAAGAAGCTGAAAGGGCGGATGGTTATTTTCAATATAGAAAATGTTCATCTCACCGTTGTTTTTCTTTTTTTGTTTGTGCATTTTCAAGATTGTACGAAAGTGACGAGGACTTTCTCTCAACCGTACCTCTATCAAAATATTTTTCTGTCTTTTCTCCACAAATTGGCTCTGTCAGCAGATCTGCCAGTCCCTTAGCAGACTTCTCAACAGAACCTACTCTTCAGCAAAAATCTTCTTTACCACGAATGTCAGAAACTAGTAGAAAATGTCGTCCTATCATAACGATGAGGTAATTGCAAGCAGATGAACCGTCCCCCTGCTTTCTTTTTCTACCTCGAAATCCACACCCTTTAGAACATAAAGTTTCTTGTAGGACTTTTGCAGCCCTTTCACTTCAATTGCTTTTTCTATCCCGATATCCCCCTTTTTTATCCGTAACCTTTTTCATAGCCTTGTTAACTTCTTGGTTAACAGATTCTTGATAGATGTCAGCGTAAGTTTTTGAATCTTTGATTAGATCATCACAGAAAGCCGCTACGTCACTGCCCGTCACTTCGAGCACGCCTTTTCCCAAGGCTGCGCCCTCTTCAAAAAGATCAACAATCCCCGAGAGCAGACTCGTTCCTTCGGTTAGCTCAACAGGGCCGACCTTAAAGAAATATTTTTGGATCTCTTTATAAACAATCTGATAATCTTGCGGGAGTTCTTTGACACGCGCCACGTGCGCTCGCCACTCTTTTTTGCCTTCGATGATATTTTGTATTCTCATATTATCCTCCTATTTAACTAATTTTTTAGCGATATTGTTGTTGAGTTGCTTGCGCCACTTGTCACGATAAGACTTTGCCCCTTCTTCGCCGGCCAGCGCTGAACAGAATCCTTTGATATCGTCACCCAAAACCTCTTGGACACTCTGACCGTCCGCCGCTGTTTCTTCAAGCAGGCCAAGCACACCGTCAAGAATTGGCATGAGGTTGCGACCGGTGAAATCTGAGTGCGGCCAAAGATTGGGCTTGATTTTTTTCCATGCCGCTTGATAATCATCAGGCAGCTTTTCGGCTCGCAATTCAAAAATTTTCATTTCTTTAGTCATGTCGCTGCCTGTGATCTTTTCCCAAAAATTCATTATTTCCTCTCCTTTAACTCGTTAATTTTTGATGATACGAACTCCCACTTTTCCCAGAACTTTTGCAGTTCCTCACGTCCCGCATCGTTGAGCGCAAAAAACTTTCGCGGAGGCCCCATGTCGGATGGTTTTTTGGTAATTCCCACCAACCTTTTTTTCTCAAGCCGCACCAAGATGGTATATACTGTTCCATCCACGACGTCCGAAAATCCGAGAGCGTTCAGCCGCCGCGTAATTTCGTATCCGTAGGTTTCCCCTCTGCTGATGATTTCAAGGACGCAGCCTTCAAGCACCCCTTTGAGCATTTCCGTTAGGTTTTCCAGAAAAATCACCTCTTACTATTCTGTATAATCGGAATAAAGTACTACTTACTACTGGTATATAGTATCACATGATAGCATGGTTATCAATAAGTTTTTAAGAACCAAAATATCTTCCAAAGTAATGTGTGTATTCATTTCTTTTTGATTACGAAAACAGTACTCGGTATTGTTTTGTATAGGAATGACATCAGTCTAATTAGGACAAACACCGTGGAATTTAAGTCCGGCATGGCGGCGGATGTGGAGTGAATTAGGGCAAAAACTACCAAGGCACTCTACGAAATTAAACGTAGGTGCCTTGTTTTATTATGAGCAAACTGGAATTTAACCTATTTTACTAATTTCATCTGTTATCAATGATTTTGAAATATACATTGCTTTTATCATTTTCATGAAGCGGGTATGGTGAGAGGTGCGCTCCTCAAATTTAAGCTGTGCTTTTTTGCATTTGCTAATAATTGAAGATACGGGGTGTAATGCTTTGATCAATTCTTCTTTTGTATATTTGTCAATAACATTTTCATGTGTTATCAATAATTTTGAAATGCATAATGCTTTTATCCTGTTCTTAAGGAGAGTGTGCTGAGAGGTACCCACCGCAAATTTTGGCTGTGTTTTTTCACACCTGCTGATAGTTGAAGATACAATTTGTAGAGCTTCTTCCAATTCCTCCTTTGTGTAACTCACTATAACGTCACCCCCGATCATTTTAACATGAATGCCCCGGCCTGCGATGGGTCTTAATCGCATTTCCAATCGATCTTTGCCGGGTTTGGCTCGTTCTCCACGGCAACGGCACGCAGGGCAGCTTCCATACGTTCGCACTCTTCAGCAGCACATTGCTCGATTTGTCCCCACGGCACAATTGTCCCAAGCTGATCATAAGCGACCGCTATCGCTCCATAAAAAGCAAGCCCGATACAATGCCGTGCTGAATGAATGGTCGATGCGCATTGGCCTATTGTCCTCGCCGCTGCCTGTGCAACAGGATTTCCGTCTGCTTCACGAGCAGCTGCATGACACTCAAGGATTGCCGATTTCGCCTGGGGCAGTTTGATGCTACCTGACAGCCACTTGCGGGCAGCATTTAAAGCATTTTGCGGACGAAAGTCATCCGGATAGTTCTTGCTCCACAGCGGCACTATAACACGCTCGGAATAATCAAGCGCCCAAGTCGCAAGGGTTGCCTTGCTCTGGGTTTCAATTAATTTCATAAGCGACTGAATATATGGTGCCTCCCAGTTGCTTAGCATTTTTCGTAATTTTGGCATACTCATCCTCCTTGTTTTCTGTCCTTTTCTGAAATCTGTTTTGCAGTGATTTTTACTCCTGAATTAGCATCCGCAAAATTGCCAACATATTATCTTTTTTGGCACAACGTGAAATCCCTTCTCTAATTTGATGTTTTCATAGATATGCTTTTTAAAAATGATACTTTTTAAAGAGCAGTGAAGCATTATGTCCACCAAATCCAAAACCGTTTGAAATAGCATAATTTACTTCATGTCTGATTGCCTTATCGGGCACGTAATCCAGATCGCATTCCTCATCCGGGGTGGTCAGATTGATCGTAGGGGCGACAACATGAATAAGCTTAAAAACGAACGGGGCACTCTACGAGAATTTAAATGTAGGGTGCCTTGCTTTGTTTTTATTGTTATTTTCTTTTTCCTGTTATCGAGACAAAGTGCATCAATCCTTAACGCCTAGTACTTCGTATTTTTTAATGGTGTAAGTTACAGATATTCCATAAACAAAAAATGCTAGCAGACTTGCTATTATTGTAGATGTTCCTTGTGTCCAGGGGGCATTAATAGTGCCCTGTGCAGAATTGATTGAAACTAATATTACCCAAACAATAGCCCCGTAAATACAACCAAGCAACCAAAAATTCATTTTAGCTATACTCTTTATGACTTGCATTATAACCATTAGTAAAAATCCAACAGCCTGCCCAGCAAGAATATGGATAATTAGTTGTCCAAAAGTTATTTTTGCACCAAGAGTAGAAATACCAAGGAATTCTGATGCCGCAATTATTGCAGCTTGAACAAGGGAAGCAATCAAAAATCCAAGGGAATATTTCCAGTACATATTAGACACTCCTTTTAGGAGTTATCTTACCCTTACATAAGATTCTTATTCAATTTTACAAATATACATTGCAGAACGCTTGCCAGTATTTATGACTTTAAGATTGCCAAACTGATTCATCAATTCATCTTTTATGTTCTTGATGAAGCTGAAATAGTCTCCCCCTTCCAGCCATTCCGCAATGTCGGTAATCAATGAACGGTGTTCGTTATAGTCAAACAAAATAGCGGTATACTTGGCAATTCTTTTCATCTCATTATAGAGGGTTATCCTCTCCTTTAGCATAAGCCCGTGAGCCACGTAAGATGTGATGGCCAGATCAAAACTTTGATCTCTAAAAGGCAACCCCTTAAGCACGTCGCCATGAATAAACCGAATACTCGGTCCAAACGGTTTTGTTATCCCGGTCTTTTTAGCAGCAATGGCGAGCATGGCTTCGGCGGGATCGAGCCCAGTCACCTCCACACCATATTCCAGGAGCACCTTGCATAGTGCTCCTGTTCCGCATCCTATGTCAATGATGCTTTGGTAGGTGGAAAAATCCAACTCTTCTTTGATATTATTCAAAACATGACGGTAGTTCCTCACTTGCCAATTAAAAAAAAGGCCATAAATAGCAGCAATTTTATTAAATAAGAATACTTTTTTTTCCATATGCAAATCCTTTCTAGTTCAAGCAGTGCTGCACTTTTGAAGCAAGTCATACTGCTCACGAATGTTTTGAAGTTTATCTATTCTTCCAATGCTCGCAATAACAGTACCAGCAGGCCGAAATCTAGATAAATTGCGCAGCTTGTCCAGCGGCTGATTGAGAAAGTCACCGTTTATGAGGACAAATTCACCGTGGAATTTAAGTCCGGAATGACGGTGGATGTGTAAGATTGAGTCTGAAAACGAACAAGGCACTACCATAGCCCTGATCAAAAGAATTCATTGGGAAAACCCTCTGATTTCTCCTGAGAAAATTCATGAGCGGCTGGTTAACCTTGGTATTTCTGATGCTCCCGTGCCCAACACCATTGCGAAATATATTGGCAAATCACCAAAGACCTCAAGCGGAAAACAGATTCAGTCGTGGAAAACCTCTCTTAACAACCATAAAAAGGGCATCTGGGCTATAGATTTCTTTGTTGTCCCGACTTTGTATTTCAAGGTACTGTATGTACTCATTATCATAAGTCATGACCGCAGGAAGATCAAACATTCTGCCGTCACTTCCAATCCATCCTCTGCATGGGTAGCACAGCAGATCAGGGAGGCAACGCCCTATGGCGCAACACCGGAATATTTGATTCATGACAACGATACCATTTTTACCTTTGCTTACTTCCAGCAATTCCTCAATAACACAAATATTAAATCCAAAAAGACTGGCTATCACTGCCCCTGGCAAAATGGTATTTGCGAAAGAGTCGGTGGTATCCTCCGTCGGGAATTGCTTGATCATATTATTCCGTTTAATGAAAGGCATCTTGAATATTTGCTTAGTGAATATATTAATAGATATTACAATCCTTCAAGGACGCATCAGGGTATTGAATGCCAGACACCTATTCCGTCAATTGAATGGCCTGTTTCCACTGTAGCTGATACGATTTTGGTTTCTGATCCTGTTCTTGGAGGATTATATCACAATTACAAGAAACGGGCAGCTTGATTTTTATTATCAATCAACTGATTGAGTTGGTTCACCTGGATCAATGTTTTTTTTGCTATGCGCAAAAATAGCAGGTCCTGGATCCAGACGCCAAAACGTCTTTTTATTGCTGTCATTTTTTGTGCTACTTTTGCAGGCTACACCTTTGTCTGCTGGCGGATTTATTAAGTGATTTTTCGATTTATAATGATTTAAGTAATCTTATATGCTGCTTTCGAATACACCTGCTCTAAAACTTTTTCGCAAAGCACTTATATCTTTAAGTGGTGGCTTTCCAAAAAGTCGCTTATATTCTCTAGTAAATTGGGATGAGCTTACATAACCAACTTCCATGGCAGCAGCAGTAATATCCAAAGAATCTCTCAGCATTAGGCGTCTTGCCTCTCGAAGACGAAGCTCTTTCTGATATTGTAATGGTCCCATGGTAGTTACAGCCTTGAACTTATGGTGAAGGCTTGAGACACTCATATTATTTAATTTTGCCAGCTCTTCCACAGTAAAAGTGCAGTTATAATTTTTCTTGATCCAATCTATAGCCTTACCTATTCCATCCACCTGCTGTTCAACAAGCACCTGCTGAAAAAATAAGTATCCATACTCTCCAGTCAATAGACGATATATCATTTCTCGCTTAATAAGCTCCGCCAAAAAGTAATTATCTTTAGGTCTGTCACAGAGCTTCAAAAGTCTTATAAATAAATCCAGCAGTTCTTCATCTGTTTTTCCTGCGAATGCTCCTAAATAAAGTTCTTTACTATTTATATTAAGTTTAATATGTGCATCCATCACTACAGAAGCAATTTCACTTGTAGTAAATTCAATGTGTAAGCCAATAGACGGCGATTCTTTTGAGGCTCCTATGACTTGGATTCATAACTCCTGGAGTTATAGGAATTTCATGACTGTGCCTAACAATAGAAAGAAACGGAATTATTGTTCTAGTGATTCCATCCTCTTTAGTAATCTTCTCTGCCGTTTCAATCATAGTATACAATGCCTTCTGCTTGGTAAATTCACTCTCTTCAAATAATATTTCTTTTTTTATACTCTCCTTTTGTTCTAGCACTTCTTTCTCACCCAGCTTCTATTCGAATAATAATGACTTTAGCTCACATCATTTCTCTAACTCAATGATTATAGTTCTTAAGATTATTATAAATATTATATCAAAATTTTTTTATAGCAGGTATTTGTATTTGTACTTTGCAGGATTAGGCAAATTTTAAGCATGTTCTTTATATTTTATTTCAATTTTTATTGCAATAATATAGCTATTCAGATATGATTTCTGAATGATTAAATCTTGAGTAAGAATGAGGTATAGAGAGATGAAACAAAGAACTTGGTTTATAACAGGTATTAACAGCGGTTTCGGACGGCATATGACTGAACAACTCCTTGAGAGGGGCGATAAAGTTGCTGGTACTGTCCGCGATATGAATTCGGTGGATGATCTTAAGGCTAAATACGGAGAGCTTTTATGGGTGTCGCATTTAGATGTAACTGACATACCGGAAATTTATGAGGTTATCAACAAAGCTTTTCAGCAGCTTGGAACAATTGATATCATTGTCAGCAATGCTGGTTATGGTCTTTTTGGTGCAGCTGAAGAGTTTACCAATGATCAAATTATCCATCAGATCAATACAAACCTCGTCGGTCCTATTCAGTTAATACGAGCCGCTTTACCCCACTTGCGCTCTCAGAACAGCGGACGAATTATTCAACTATCTAGCGTAGCCGGACAAGTCGCCTCACCCGGAGGTTCCTTATATCATGCAACCAAATGGGGTATTGAAGGATTTATTGAAGCATTAATGCAAGAATTAGCTCCCTTCAACATCAGTCTTACACTTGTGGAGCCAGGTGGGGCTCGAACTAATTTTTTGAAGGGCAGCTTAAAATTAGCTGACAAGCTAGATGCTTATGAGACTTCCCCGGCATCATTTATAAGGCGCGTTGTTGAAAATAATGCGGCTGCACCTTTAGGAGATCCTTTGAAAATGGTAAAAATAATGATTGACAGCGTTGACCGGAATCCAGCACCGAAGAGAATTGTTCTCGGCAGCGAGTCATATTATGCAATTCATCAGGCACTCTCCAGTCGTATCGAGGAACTAGAGTCACAGAAAGAGCAGGCTCTTTCCACTGATTTTCCTTCTACTAAATAAAACGCAGGAGGGACACTATCCATTGATTGTATCATATTGGTTTAATACAAAATTAAGTACAGTTCTTGCTGTCAATAGCCCTACTTCTTTAGAAACCATGAGCTATATTATTTAAAATGCCCTATGTCATCTATGAAATGCCCAAAAAAATCGAGCCAAAAAACGTAATTTTTCGGCTCGATTTTTGCTTAATTTTTGCTTCAAAATGACTACATATAGTGGTCAACCTGTCTTATTTGCCCTTAAAACTACTATTCGTCATCAGAATTACCATCTCAACGTGGATGGAGGTGAAACAGCAACATATCAAATTACCCTTTTCTGACAAGTTGCGTGACCACTTCTGTATGCCTTGAGTAGACAAAAAAGATGTCGCACCCCTCTGGTACCCCCTTAGAGTTAAGTAAATTTTCCCGTTTCTAAAGTAACTATCTATGAATATGATCATTTATAAAAGAGCCTTAGATCTTAATTATTCTCAAACTCAATATCTTCGTTTACTTTTTCGTTAATATCAATTCTTGTTTGAATATCAAGCTTATTAACCAGCCAACCATTTAAAGTACAATTTTTAATGAATTCATCAATCCTATTAATACCGTTGATTTCTTTTAAGGTAACTATAACACCAAAACGAATACCTCTCCCATCCTTAGGATCTAATCTATTGTTTGTTTTAATTTCCATTCCCCAGTTCTTATTGGTGTATGATTTCTTTGGGCTCATTCTATCTTTCGGTTTTTCCACAACATATTTCACGTTGTCCCATTTTCTAAATCGGTCCCTCGCTTCACCTTCAAGAAGATAATTTTTTTCAGTACTTAATGCTTCATCTTGATTCTGCTTATCGTTGTTGATTTCATTTATTTTTCCATCATTTTTAATTCTACCAAAATGAAGGTTAAGTTCAGTATTAGTATAATCAACACCTTGTGTTCTATCACATATCGGGAAATAACACATAGTCGCTCTGGCGATATAAGGATATTTATCATCTTTTAGGGGAATCGGAAAATGATAATTATAAGTATTCCACTTTTCACTTACATCTGACACCAAAAACTTAATCTCATTATCTTTCGTTTGAACGATATCTCCTATCTTAATAGGTACAACGCCGTGTCCATAAAGTGCAACCTCTTCCGGAGTTGGATTTTCATTCCAATCCCTTGCTGCATCAATAAGCATTGCTTTAGCAATCTCTCTGTTTAAACCTAAAATATCAATTAAATAGGATAGTTTTCGAGCAATCCAAGGAGCCGCAAATGAAGTTCCTGCAACATTTGCAGCCCCTAATGGTTCACAAACCTTAATATATTGCTCCTCACTTCCACCATAATAACTGACATCTGGTTTTGCAAAAAACGATAATGCCAATCCTTTTCTAGCATACTTTGTTGATAAACCTTTTTTAGTCACTGCATTAACCACCATACTGTTTATTGAATCAGCAGGCGATCCTATTTTCACAATATTAATATTAGGTTTATTTGTTCCTGCCACAACAAAAATAACATCATTTTCATACTGAATCTGATCTAATATCGCAGCTTCTGCAGAAATAAAATTATCATTAACTTCTTGATTGCTCCCAAGTGAGATATTCCATACCTTTATATCTTTATTATTAGCAATAATTTCTTTTATTTGTTTTATAATTGTAAAAGAGGAGAATTTCGAGCCAACTGCAACACCAAAGTGTCGCACTCTAAATCTGCCACAACCATCATCCAACCATGGGTTTAGCCTTGCACCATCTACTATAAGGGAAGACACAGCCGTACCATGGCGATAGTCACCTGTACTTTTTGGAATACTATCATCAACCATATCACGATATTCAACCCATTCACTAAAATAAACGTGTTTATCAAATAAGGTATCGATAACACCAATAGTAGGTTCAATAGTCGGAGAGGGTATGTACAACATGCCTTGCTTATATTCCTCAATAAAATCTTCCGGAGATAATTCTGCTAAGTCCTCGGTTGCCATTGAAACAAGATAAGGAACTTTTTCAAATAAAAGTTTTAACTGATTTTCGTCTAAAAATACTGTCTGGTTATCTAATATTTTACTCGCTAAAATATCAATTCCTATAGCTTCAAATAATTTTTTTGTATCTGTGCCAGTATCATATAGAGTAATGATGCTTTGATTTAGTTGAGGTGTTGCCATCTCTACTTCAAAATCATCTATATATGAGACATCTGCTATTACTTGTTTAAATACAGATTTATTTATGGGGAGATGTTCAAACTGAATAGTTCCTGCAATTTTCTTTTTCTCATTGCCAAAAATCTTCTCATTATCAAAAGTGCGTTTATCAATACTTCCTTGAAATTTAGTATTCAACACATGCCTTGTTTTCGAAAGCAAGTCAATGCTTTGCTCTAAATCTATAACATTTAAAAAATAAGTAATAATATGCTTGCTCTTTTCTTCATTGAATTTGGCACCAACAATAGCGTAATTAGAATCATTCCCTCTAAACAGCCCAGAAATCCGATTGCTTTTTGCAACTATTTTATTATAATGGACGCTAATTAATATGCCTTCAAAAGGCTTTTTTTCTTGCTTCCAAAACTCTTCAATCCGACTTATTTTAGATTGCAATTTATTTAATTGCTCGCTTGTTACTGCTTTTTTACTATTCATGGCAGCACCACCGCCACCACCACCTTTTGACGCTTGAACAAACCGCTTACCTTTCAATTCTAATACATTATTCATCAGCGTTTTCCACCTTATTTAACTTCCTAGAAACGGTGCTTTTGGATTCACCCTTAAGTTTTTCTATTTCTCTTACTGTAAAACCTTGTATATGAAGTTGTTCAAGGTCAGTTTGGTCAAGATTACCAACTAAATTATTATAAAGCCTTCTTAAATAATCATGCTCGAGATTGGTATCACCGAATGCCAAAGATGTTTTTATGATATTTATTAATTCTCCAGGATAAGGCAGTTTGTCGGATATTTCCAATATCTTTTTAAATAACCTTGTATCCTTTGAAATACCTTTAAAATTCTTAATAAAAGACGAGAAGTAATACTCAGCAACTTCAATCAAGTCTTCTTTGCTATATCGGTTAAAATTAATCACTGCATCAAAACGCCTTGTTAGCGCTTTATCAAAATTTGTATATAAATTTGTTGTTGCAATAATTACAATTTCTTTATTTAAATCAGTTAACCTATCGAGTTCTCTTAAAATCGTCGAAGTAACTCGGCCCATTTCTCGTACATCATTACGATTAATCCTATCCAATGCAATCACGTCTATTTCATCAAATAAAACAACAACTTTATTTGAATGTGGAATCATATTTATTTCTGAAAACACGCTTATAATATTCTTATTGGTTTGACCTAACTTACTATCAATTAGGTTATCAAAGTCAACATAATATAGTGTTCTATCAAGTAACCGAGCTACATGTTTGGCTGCCTCGGTTTTCCCACTACCTGGCAAGCCTTCGAATAAAAATTTATTTATCCCTATATTGTGGTTGACCGCATTAATAATACCTTTTATATCATCAGATATATCTATAGGTAAATTTAGCGGAGCCATTCCCCTGATATCCAGTTGCTTTAAAAATTCACTTTCAAAATCACTAGCTTGCGGAGTATACAAATTTGACTCTGCAATCAGGCTCATAATGTATTCAGCTAACTGATAGTCACCAATACTGTCAAAATATCTTGCTATGCTTATGGATTCGTTTCTAAACGCATTTTCATTTCTTTCAACATGGTATTTTATCAAGTTTAAAACATTTTGCTTTTTCATAATGTTGACCTCCATTCTCTTTTCCATCATACCATATATCGGGACATAAGTATATATGTATGGGACATAATATCAAAATATATTTTTCTTTGTAATCATTTCAGAAGACTTTTCTCCTGTGACAATCCATCTGTGCGGTTAATCAGGATGTAGGCATCATAAACCTGGATCCTATCAACTTCATTCCTGATTATGCTTTCATCATAAGCTCTGTCCTGGCAGACAGCCTCACTCAGGGTATCAACTACCCAACCTTCATCCAGAGTAGGTGAGTGAGGGCAGGTGTCTTTGCCTTTCTCAATCCTTGTCGCACAGCGCCAAACAACCTTGCCACGTTCTATTCTTCTTCGATAAGATGCACCGCAATTGTCGCATACCAGCAAATTCCCCAGAAGATATTTGCCGTTATACTTGGTAATGCTGGATTTTACTGTGCCATCCACTTCATGAATTAATCTTGCGCGTCTGGCCATTTCCTCCTGAACCTTATCGAAAACTTCAGAAGAAATAATGCCAGGATGGCTGTTCTCTATATAAAACTGATCTCTTTGCCCCACATTTTTACTTTTTCTGCCTGTTATAAAATCTTCTGTGTATGTTTTTTGCAGCAAAGAATCACCCTTGTATTTCTCGTTCTTCAGAATCTTTTGAACAACTGCTGTTGCCCATGCTTCTTTCCCTGTAGCGGTTTTAATCTGATGTCCTTCCAGGTACTCTTTTATTTGCTGTAAGGTAGCTCCCTCTAAATACAATTGATAGATTTTCCTTATGATATCGGCCTCTTCCGGCAGAACTACCCACTCATCATTGTCACGCCTATAACCCATGGGGATTTTGCCGGCAAAATCATCTCCTTTTTCAAATTTACGTCGATACCCCCACTGAACATTTTCACTCAAATTATGACTTTCTTCCTGTGCCATAACCCCATTAAAAACAATATCAATTTCTTTTTCGTCTTCAATAGAATTCAAGTTTTCTTTCTCAAAATAAACATTAATGCCTTTTGCTTTCAAGCTCCGGATAATCGTCAGCATATCTAATACATTTCTGGACAATCTGCTAATGGACTTGGTAATGATATAATCAATTTCACCACGATATGCCTTCTGAAGCATTTCGTCCAAGCCATTACGCTTCTCTTTTCTAAGTCCACTTTCGTAATCATAAAACACACCTGCAAAGTCCCATTCGGGATTCTTTTGAATCAAATCAGTGTAATACCTAATTTGAAGATCAATACTGCTCTGCTGGCTTTCCATTTCGGTGCTGACTCTGCAATATGCTGCTACTTTTAAGTTTCCTGTATTCTTATTTAAACCTTTTGCCGGAATAAACCTAATCTTTTTCACAAAAATATCCTCCTTCGTTTCAGTTATCTTAAGAAAAGGAGCGTAAAAAACGAAATCGCTTTTACGCTCCAAGGTTTACTTATTGTCAATCCATTGTAACATTAACGATTTAACGTTGCAACAGGACTACAACCTCTGAATGATGACTCCACGGGAACATATCCACTGGTTGTACGCGCTCGATTCGATAAGTATTCCGGCAAAGCACCTTTAAATCCCTGGCCAGGGTGGCAGGATTGCAGGACACATAGATGATTCTTTCCGGACTGATCTCAAGCAGTCCTTCAAGGGCTTCCGGCTCCATGCCAGCCCGGGGCGGGTCGCACACTACGACGCTCGGGGTTCCGGAAAGTGCCGCCATCTTCTTCTCGACTTTCCCTTCTACAAAGCGGACATTGGTGATGTTATTGTCCTCGGCATTGTCTTTAGCATCAGCGATCGCATACGGATTTTCCTCGATGCCCAATACCTTTTTGGCTTTCCGGGCCAGCATCAGGGTCATCGTACCGATACCGCAGTAGAGGTCCCAAACCTCATCTTCTCCCGTGAGTCCGGCCCAATCCAGTACCAGTCCATACAGCACCGCCGTTTGCGCCGGATTGACCTGAACGAAAGAACGCGGGGAGACTTTGAAGCGTAGATCGTTTAAATGTTCATTCAGATACTGGGCCCCGCTCCCCTCAAACACGTTATTCCTCCGGGGAATCGTAATCGAACAGCTTTGAGGAGAAAATCCAGCTTGTTCTTTCAGTTTACTGATCAATCGATCCAGTTCTTTCGTGTTTTCCGTATTGCCGTCAAAGACAAGCAGTCCCTTGCCGCGGTTGCTTTCCCGGAACGTGGCCGTCTTGATTCCCTCGCAGCATTCTCCGATCACCTGCTGCATTCTTTTTATTCTATTGTTGGTCTCCTGACTCAGCAGCAGACAATCGTCAAAAACTGTTACATCTTTAGACTTTTCACAATAATAGCCAAACCGGCCTTTCAGATCACGGTGCAAAACTGCTTTGTTACGGTAGCGCCAGGGATCGTCCATGCCCAGAACCGGTTCGACCTGAATATCGGTGAATCCGCCAATTCTCCGCAGGGCATCTTCAACCCACCTTTGCTTCCAAATGAGCGTAGTCTGGTACTCAACATGCTGAAGATTGCAGCCGCCGCAGACGGGATAAACTGTACAGGGCGGCTCTACTCTTTCTTCAGACATTTGTTCAATTTTAACAATCTGTGCTCTCCGGTAAGATTTCTTCTGTTCCGTCAGCTGTATTCTGCCTTTTTCTCCCGGAAGCATCCCCGGGACAAAGGTGGTGATTCCGTCTGTATAGCCGACACCGGATCCATCGGAAGCCAAACGGACGATTTCTATATCCAGGTTTTTCGCGCCGATGCGCTCTTCTCTGGCGACGGTATAATAAGTACCCTTATGTCGGTCATTTTTATTAACCATGGATCCTTCTTCTCTCTGTTCGCAGTCTCGTCCGAACATGCTCTTATTTCAAACTCCGAATGATCTTAGCCTCATTCAGATTCTCTTGCCACTATCTTGTCTTTATCCCGCTTGCAGAAATATGTTCTATCCGTGTCCTGTAGCACCGGGTCTTTGCTCTGAAATAGGAATACGCTCTATCCCCGCTGCCACCACATCAAGATGACCATCAAAATATTCCAGACCCCGTGCGCAATGACTGAAGTCCAAAGGCTCTTGCTTCTTTCGTATAGGAAAGTCAGCACCAGGCCTCCGATCACCAGCGGTACAAATCTTATCAGATCGAAATGCATCAGTCCGAAAAACAGTCCTGCAAAAAGAATGCCCTTCGCTTTGCCATACCCCTGGCGCAGCGGAGGATAGATCAGTCCCCTGAAAATCATTTCCTCTTTAAGCGGTACGATAAAACCGCCTAGCAGAACCAGCGGCATCAGCTGCCAGATGGAATCAACGCCCTCAACGGCCAGTGCAAAGCTCTGGGGTTCGGGCTTCCCGAAATATTCCACGAGGACATTTCCCAAAAGACCGACTACAAAAAATAACACTATACCGCCGCCCAGTCCGGCCAGAAAGCATTTCCAGTTTAAATTGGTCAGTCCCAAATCAGCAAATGATCCGCGCAGGATCTTGAAGAATAAAAACAGTGCAACAAAAAAGAGTAGACCCTCGCCAAAACCGATGACAAGATAGCTGATATACCCCTTCAGATAGCCAAGGTTCTCTAGCGGCTTTAGCCAGCCTAAAACAAATTCCAGAACATAGACAATAAGAATCAGGTAAAGAGCCTGCCAGAAGTTCCATCTGGGGTTTTCCAAAGCGTTCATTTATACCTATCTCCAGTTATTGTTATTTTTAACCATGGGTGTTCAGTCTCGGCATATTTCCATCTGAAAGTAATTCTACCTCTTATTCATTTCCATAAAGGTCTTTGTAAATATAAATCAGTTCCTTATCGAAAAGTGAACGTTTCATATCGACTGCAAGGGATCTTACATGCTTCAGGACCTTATCAGCTTGCTCAGAGGTAAGCTCTCTGCCATATTCCCTGAATTTCGCTTTAATCGAGGCTGTACCTGAATGCTTACCGATCACAATCTGCCTTTCCAGCCCGACTTCTTCAGGACGGAATACCTCATAGGTTTTCGGATTCTTCAATGCGCCGTCGGCATGAATACCGGATTCATGCGCAAACATATTGCTGCCGACAATGGCTTTCCAGGGCGGAAGGATTCGTCCTGAAGCCCTGGAGACGTATTCGGATAATTCCACAAATCGCTCCGTGACAAAGCCAAGGTTTATTTCTTCCAGGTATTTCAGAGCCATGACGACTTCTTCCAGCGCTGCATTGCCAGCTCTTTCTCCAAGGCCGTTCACCGTCACACCGATAAATCTGGCTCCAGCCTTCACTCCGGCTAAAGCGTTGGCCGTCGCCATCCCGAAATCATTATGCGTATGCATCTCCACATCAATATCGGCGCGTTCTCTTAAGGTTTTGATTCTGTCCAAGGTTAGAAAAGGATCGAGAATCCCGATCGTATCACAATAACGGATACGGTTTGCACCGGCCTTTTTGGCCTCCATTGCAAATTCTACCAGATAGTTCATATCTGATCGCGAAGCGTCCTCAGCATTGACGGAGATATAATCGACATGCTTTTTCGCAAATTCCGTTGCTTTGATCATCATGTCCAGAACTGCACCGGGCGTGGTTTTTAATTTATGTTTGATGTGAATGTCTGAGGTCGATACGGAAATGGCCACGGCATCACAGCCGCAAGACAGTGATGCTTCAATGTCCTTGATCACGGCGCGGTTCCAGCCCATGATACTGGCCTTCAGTCCGAGGTTGCAGATGCCTTTGATGGCATCAAGTTCTTTGCCGCCCATAATCGGTATTCCCGCTTCGATCTGGTTAACCCCGATCTCGTCGAGCATCCGGGCAATCCTTAATTTCTCCTGATTGGAAAAGACAACCCCGGCGGTCTGTTCCCCGTCGCGCAGGGTGGTGTCCACAATCACCAATCCGGTATCCGCTACTTTTCCCATTTTATCCACCTCTAAATGTGTTCATTCTTGTATTTATTAAGTATGTCTTATTATTCTGGCACTATATCTTGCTCTACTATGCTTTTTTGTGCTTTAATTGCACTTTTGGTATGCTTTATTATGAGCTTTATATTGTGTTTTATTGCGCCAGTTTATCTCTCAGCAGCTTATTGACCAGGCCGGGGTTAGCCTGTCCTTTCGTCGCTTTCATGACCTGGCCGACTAAAAATCCAAGCGCGCTCTCTTTGCCGGCCTGGTAATCAGCGACGGATTTTTCATTGGCGGCAAGAATGCTGTCCACGATTTTCCCGAGTTCGCCTTCATCGCTGATCTGGACAAGTCCTTTCTCTTTAATGATCATCTCCGGATCCTTGCCGGTGTTATAGATCTCTTCCAGCACAGTCTTGCCGATCTTGCCGCTGATGTCGCCTTTCTTAATCAGCGCCAACATCCCTGCCAGCTGTTCAGGAGAAACAGGCGAATCTTCAAAAGAGCGTCCGTTGGTTTTCAGCAGGCCGCTCAAATCTCCCATGACCCAGTTTGCTAGAAGTTTGGCATCGTCGATCCTGGCAAGCGCCTGGTCAAAAAATGCAGCCATCGCTTTGGAAGCAATAATGACTCCGGCGTCGTATTCTGAAAGTCCAAGAGCCTGCAGTCTTGCTTTCTTGGCGGCAGGCAGCTCCGGCATGGACGCTCTGATTCTCTCGACCCAGTCGCGGTCAATCACGAGCGGCATCAGATCCGGCTCCGGAAAATAACGGTAGTCGTGGGCTTCTTCCTTGGATCGAAGCGACAGCGTCATCCCTCTTCCTTCGTCCCAGGTTCTCGTTTCCTGGATGATTTCTTCACCGTCGTCGAGGGCTTCGGCCTGACGCTCAGTTTCGTATTCCAGACAGCGGCGGACGGAGCTGAAAGAGTTCAGATTCTTGGTCTCGGTCCGCGTGCCAAATTGCTCGGCCCCTTTCAGGCGAAGCGAGACATTGATATCAAAACGGACGGAACCCTGTTCGAGTTTGCAGTCGGAAATTCCGGCATAATCCATGATCTGAACCAGTTGTTCCAAATAAACCAGAACTTCATCTATTGAGCGCATATCCGGTTCCGAGACAATTTCCAGAAGCGGTACACCCGTCCGGTTATAATCGACCCCGGAACTGTTGGACGTGGTAATGGTCTCTCCGCTATGCACCAGTTTTCCGGCATCCTCTTCCATATGAGCTCTCGTAATGCCAATTCGTTTATTCGTTCCATTCACTGTTATGTCCAGCCAGCCGCTTTTACAGATTGGCAGGTCATATTGGGATGTCTGATAGTTTTTCGTTAAATCCGGATAAAAATAGTTTTTCCGATCAAATTTGGAGAATTGGGCAATCTCGCAGTTCAATGCCAAACCCGCCTTGATGGCGAGGTTGACGACTTCTTTGTTTAGCACCGGCAGGACGCCCGGCAGTCCCAGACAGACCGGACAAACATGCGTATTCTGCGCTCCGCCGAATTCCGTCGAACAGCCGCAAAAGATCTTGGTTTTCGTAGCCATCTCAACGTGGGTCTCCACGCCGCAAACCATTTCATATTTATCAGCGAAAGACATCTAGCGCACCTCCTTGAGCAGCGCAGGCATCTGCAGATGATACTCAGTATTTTGTTCAAACGCATAAGCAGCTTTGTACAGCGTACCTTCATCAAAATGCTTGCTGATCAGCTGCATCCCGACCGGCATTCCGTCGACAAATCCTGCCGGCACGGAAATAGCCGGCAAACCGGCCAGGTTAACCGGGATCGTATAGACATCTCCCATATACATGGCCAAAGGATCTGATTTTTCACCGATCTTATACGCGGTGGTCGGCGCTGTTGGTGACAGCAGCACGTCATATTTGGCAAAAGCGCGGTCAAAGTCCTGCTTGATTAACGTCCGCACTTTCTGGGCCTTCAGGTAATAGGCATCATAATAACCCGAGCTTAAGGCGTACGTTCCGAGCATGATCCTGCGCTTAACCTCCTGGCCAAAGCCTTTTTCCCTGGTCTTTTTGAACATCTCGCTCATATCATCGGCCTCGGCACGGTAACCATAGCGGACCCCGTCATAACGGGCCAGGTTCGAACTGCATTCGGCCGGAGCTATAATGTAGTACGCCGGCATGGCATATTCCGTATGCGGCAGTGAACAGCGCTCGACTTCGGCGCCCAGGCTTTCAAAGGTTCGGATCGCCTTTTGAATTACTTCAGCAACATCCGGGTTCAGGCCGGAAGCAAAATATTCATCGGGAATCCCGATTTTAAGGCCTTTTACATTTTTTTCTAAAAATTGGGTATAATCTGGCTTAACAAACGGTACTGAAGTGGAATCCTTCGGATCATGGCCTGCGATCGTATTCAGGACTAGGGCATTATCCTTGACGTTCGTCGTGAGTGGTCCAATCTGATCAAGTGATGAAGCAAAAGCGACGAGGCCGTAGCGTGACACAGCACCGTAGGTAGGCTTCAGGCCAACGACTCCACAGAAGGCTGCAGGCTGGCGAATGGAACCTCCGGTATCCGAACCGAGCGCAAACGGCACTTCCCTTGCTGCGACACAGGCAGCCGAACCTCCGGAAGATCCGCCCGGTACTCTATCTAAATGCCACGGATTCGCAGTCGGATAGTAACCGGAGTTTTCGGTGGAGGACCCCATCGCAAATTCATCCATATTCAGTTTGCCGACCAGCACGGCCCCTGCCGCGTTCAGCCGTTCAGTCACCGTGGCGTTATAGGGCGGATTGAAATTTTCAAGAATCCGTGAACCGCAGGTGGTCGGGATTCCTTCCGTACACATATTATCTTTCAGAGCCATGGGCAGCCCTTCGAGCGGTCCAAGACTTTCCCCTGCAGTAATCTTCTTATCAATTTCCGTTGCTTTGGTCAGCGCCGAATCCGCGGTTACCGTCAAAAACGCTTTAACCCAGCAATCCGCACTGTCAACATAGTCGAGATACGCTCTGGTTAATTCCACGCAGCTGATCTCTTTCTGTACGAGCATATGATGTAGTTCTTCAAGTGACTTAAAAATTGTCATGAACCTGGTACTCCTTTCCGAATCCGGGACATCAGAGAAACATTCAATTATCGTTTGTCAGAAGCAACCGGCTTGTTGATCAATTACTGATCAAGTTTGTAGATCCCGTTATCAACAAAGCTACTTTAAATCCGGTTAGTCTCTGTTCTATACTAGACGATTTTCGGAACCCGAAAGAACCCGTCGTCTTCGTCAGGTGCATTCTTTAAGATTTTATCCCGGCTCATTGAAGGTTTGACTTCATCTTCCCGCAAAACATTAAAAAGCTGCACAGCATGGGCGGTCGGAAAAACCTGATCCGTTTCAAGCTTTTGGAGCATTTCGGCATACCCGAGGATTGAATTCAGCTGCTCCGTATATAATTCCACTTCCTCTTCTGAAAGCTGCAGCCTGGCCAGAAGAGCAACGTGTTCCACTTCTTCTCTGGATAGCTTCATAACTCAATAACGCCGCCTTTCTCAATATGGACATATAAATAAATATAACAAAAATAAACTTATGGGGCAAGGAAAAGCCGGAAAAGCAAGCAAATCCAAGTTAGATATAAGAAACTCTGGCTAATCGGTATAAACTACGATGAGTAGAAATAATAAAAAAAAATAACAAACTGAAACATAAGATAACGAGTAGGTAGAGTATAAAATAGATGATTAGAAATATGACAGAGAAAAAGTTTTGGCCGCCTGAAAAAATTAAAAGGTGATTGACACTTGACGTAGAACTATGTAATTCAATACGTTGCAAAACGCCGAAACGCTCTCATTTTTCTTTAAGAAAAAGTAGCGATAATGATGCTTAAGGAGAAGATAATCACTATTTCAAAATATACAACTGAATCAGAAAGGAAGTAATGCCAATGGAGCAGAATGTCAGACCTTTTCAAAAGTTCCTTCCGGGAAGCCACCTTATTCTCGGAGAAGCGGGTTCCGGAAAGACCCGCCTCATTTGGTCCATACTCCAGGGAAAAGACTTTGTTGAGGATCATTCCATCAACATCGTCCTGACAGATTCAGAAAAACGTATTTGGTACAATCCTCCCAATAATCCTGTCCACACGATCGATCCTTATGAAACCGATATTTCCTGGGTCACCGAACCTACAAAACCAGGTATATACTACTGTGCCTGCGACTACGCACCCCGAATCATCACTTTTCTGGAATGCCTTGCTACCTGGTCAATCCACGAAAAAAACATAACAAACCGAGTCCGGATTTTCATCGATCTTCCGTCCAAGTACTGGAATATTCCTGAGTTTGCTGAGCAGCTCGGCCGACTCGATTATATTACAGCCAACCGCAAGGAAGAAGATGGCTCACTTATCGAAATATGGGCTGCCATCGGATCCCTGAACAAAATATCCTCAGAAATCAAATCCCTGTTCCAGCACATCAATCTGATTATGCTTAATCCCCTGCCTGAGGGCTGGTCCAATAAGCTCCTGAACCTTCTGGACATCAAGTGCGATAATCTGCCGGAAATTATAGCTGGAATCAGTAGTAACATCAAAGACGGCTTTTACTACATCCCAATTACGGAAGAGTACCTCGCTTTGGATCCTAAACCTATTGTGAAGCCGTAATAATTGCCAGCTTAAACAGCTGCTGACTATGTGTTGGCAGCTGTTTTTTTCTATACCGTTTTTGGCATTTATTCTTCGGTATTAATCAGCGCCTTGAATTCATCTTCAGTATAGACTGGGATTCCAAGTTCCCTGGCTTTATGATACTTTGAACCGGGGTTCTCACCGACGAGAACCAGGGATGTTTTTTTGCTTACACTTGATGAAGCCTTACCACCGAGATGTTCAATCAGGTCCTCGATCTCGCGCCGTTCCCACGATCGAAGTGCGCCAGTCACCACAATACTCTTCCCGGCAAGGATTTGCGAAACAGACATATTTGCTGCGGTCATGGTGACACCAGCCGCCTTCAGCCGATTCAGAAATTCGTGATTTGCAGGGGCGCTGAAGAAACTCACAATACTTTTGGCCATGATGCCGCCGATATCGCCGATTTCCCGGAGTTCTTCCTCGGTCGCATTTTCCAGAGCTTCCATGCTGCGGTACCTTGCGGCCAGGATCTTGCCGACTTTGACCCCGACATGCCGGATGCCCATCGCAAAAATCAATGAAGCCAGGCCGCGTTCTGTGCTTTTTTCGATCGAAGCAAGCAGGTTGCGGGCCGATTTATCAGCCATCCGATCTAATTGAACAAGGTCTTCGTACTGAAGATAATATAAATCGGAGGCGTCTTTGACAAGCCCGGCATCCAGCAGCTGGCTGACCACAGCGGGGCCGAGACCTTCAATATTCATCGCATCCCTGGACACAAAATGGATCAGGGCTTCTCTCTGGCGCGACGGGCAGGAGATATTCTGGCAGCGATGGGCAGCCTCTCCTTCCAGCCGGTAAACTGGACTGCCACAGGACGGGCAGTTAGCAGGCATTGCAAACACCATTTCCTGACCGGTACGTTTCTCTGGCAGCGATTTGATGATTTCAGGAATCACATCTCCAGCCTTATGAATTAATACGTAATCGCCGACCCGGATGTCCTTATCCCGGATATTGTCCAGATTATGCAGCGTGGCCCTCCCCACGGTAGAACCGGCCACAAATACGTCCTTAAGAACCGCAGTCGGGGTGAGCACTCCTGTCCGGCCCACATTGATCTCAATATCCTTCACCTGGGTCTCGACCTGTTCGGCCGGGAACTTATAAGCAATCGCCCAGCGCGGACTTTTGGCCGTATAGCCGAGCTCTCGCTGCTGAGAAAAGCTGTTCACCTTGATGACCAGTCCATCAATCTCATAATGGAAACCGTGCCGTTCGTCCGTCATCCGGCTGCAGTACGCAATCACTTGCTCGATGGTTGAAAACAGCTGATAGTTTGGATTAACATTAAATCCGAGTCTGCTTAAGGCTTCCAACACTCCAGTCTGGGTACTGATTCCCATCTGTTCGGCCTGAATCAGCTGATACGCAAAATACCCCAGTTTCCGCTGCGCCGTGATCCTGGAATCCTGCTGACGCAGGGAACCGGCTGCCGCATTTCTCGGGTTCGCAAACAGGGAAAGTCCCTCTTCTTCCCGCTCCGTATTCAGCTGGAGGAAGGAGTCCTTCGGCATATATCCTTCGCCGCGGATATCCACAGAACCTTCGAATTTCCCGCCATCTGTGTTGTATAGCCGAAGCGGCACCGCTCTAATGGTCCGGACATTTGCTGTGATCTCTTCCCCGACTTCACCGTCCCCGCGGGTTGCCCCCCGCTGCAAAATACCTTCGTGGTAAGTTAAGGCTACCGTCAGCCCGTCGATCTTCAATTCTACGACATATTCCGCATCGGGTGCCACACCGCGCACCCGACGGTCAAAGTCCATTAATTCCTCGGCATTGAAAGCGTTATCGAGACTCAGCATCGTTTCTGGGTGCCGGACCTTCGGAAACTGGGATGCGACAACCCCTCCGACCCGCTGGGAAGGAGAATCAAGCGTGACCCAGTCCGGGTGTTGATGTTCGATCTCGATGAGTTCCTTTAAGTAAAGGTCATACTCAGCATCCGTAAGAATCGGATCATCCAGGCCGTAATAATGATAATTGGCCTTTTCGATCATATTTTTGAGTTCAAGCAAACGGTTATTTTGATTCATACCGAAACCCCTTACCTTAATCTCGTATTTTCCCTGTGTAGGCTTATTCGCCTTTCACCGAAAGGTTAACCCAAGGCTTATCGAATCTTTTAATTTTGCATCGAAAAATCTACTATATCTTAGACAGCCGGGCATACTCAGCAATCAGTTTTTTAACTACACCGCTGAAAACAACCGTGATTTCAGCACTGTTCCCTTCACCTTTTACGGACATTACAATACCGTGGCCGAATTTGGGATGCTCGACTTTGTCACCGACCAGAAAGCTTCCGGGATCAGAGCTTACAACAGACGATCCACTGTCCTTCCAGCTTTTACATCCGGTAAAGGAATTGCCTGAAGCGTAAGCAGTATCACCACCAGCATAGTTCCTGGTTTGGGAAGAAGACCCGAATCCTCTCCCAAGAATCTCCCGACGGGATATTTCCTCTTTCAAAAGTTCTTCGGGGATCTCTTTCAGGAAACGGGAAGGTACACTGCTCTGGATATGACCATAGATCATCCTTTGTTCGGTCGTACTCAGGAATAGCTTTTCTCTGGCCCGAGTAATCGTGACATAACACAGCCGACGTTCCTCTTCGAGCAGATACGTCTCCAAAAGGCTTCTGCTACTTGGGAAAATCCCGTCTTCCATTCCGACCGCAAACACGACCGGGAATTCCAATCCTTTGGCACTGTGCATGGTCATCAGCTTCACGGCATCTTCCTCTTCATCAAAACTGTCGATTTCCGCGACCAGCGAAACCTGTTCTAGGAATCCTCCCAGAATAAGCATATTCTGGTCAGCCTCCAGATCAGGATCTTCGAGGTAATCTTGAAGGTTATTATCGTACTCGGCTGTTACGGATAAAAATTCATTGAGGTTCTCTATCCGAGCTTCAGCCTCCACGGTATTCTCCGCTCTAAGTGAGGCCATGTATCCTGTATCTCTTATGATCTTCTCCGTCAGCTGAGTCAGTGGCACACCCTTTTGAGCTTCCTGCCTTAAAGACATCATCAGTTCATAGAAGTTCGTAAGTGTGCCGACGCCTTTGGTCTGGAGACCGGGAATATACGCTGCCTCAGTCAGCGCATCCAAAATCGGCAGGCCCTGTTCCTCAGCGTACTCCAGTATTTTATCCAGACTGCTTTTTCCAATACCTCTTTTGGGCACATTAATGACCCTGGCAAAACTGACGCGGTCGGCCGGATTGTTCAGCAGCCGCAAATAAGCCAGGATATCCTTGATTTCGAGCCGTTCATAGAACTTAACCCCGGAATATATCCTGTAGGGTATGCTTTCCTTCATGAGGTGTTCTTCCAGCACCCTGGACTGGGCATTCGTACGGTACAGTATCGCAAAATCGTTATACGGTCTGCCTTCTGTATCAGCCAGATCACGAATTTTTCCGGTCACAAAGCGGGCTTCGTCATGCTCATCTGTTGCTTTAAAGAGAACAATTTCCTCTCCTTCTGTATTTTCTGTCCAGAGGGATTTCCCTTTGCGGTTATCATTATTACTGACGACTTCGTTAGCAGCCCGCAGTATCTTCTGAGTCGAACGGTAATTCTGCTCCAGCTTCAATACTTTGGCTTCCGGGTAGTCTCTTTCAAAATCCAGGATATTTTGGATATCGGCACCTCTCCAGCCGTAGACGGACTGATCGTCGTCCCCGACGACGCAAAGGTTACGGTAGCACGCGGCCAGCTGCTTGATCAGAATATACTGGGCATGATTGGTATCCTGGTACTCATCGACGAGGATGTAGCGGAATTTCTCCTGATAGTAGCTTAGGACATTCGGGTTTTCCCTGAATATTTTCACTGTCAGCATGATGATGTCATCAAAATCCAGGGCATTATTGCCGGAAAGCTTTCTCTGGTATAGGCGGTAGGCCTCAGCCGCTTTTTCGGTAAAGAAATCTCTGGCCTCCGCAGCAAAAGCATCAGGCCCTAAAAGCTTGTTTTTAGCATCACTGATCGTCGCCAAAACAGCCCGCGGCGCAAACTTCTTATCATCAAGATTTAGTTCTTTGAGACACTCCTTGAGTACTGTCAGCTGATCCCCGGAATCATAGATCACAAAGCTCCGGGAATATTCCGGCAGGATATTGATTTCCCGCCTTAAGATCCGCACGCAGGTAGAATGAAAGGTCGCTACCCAGAGTCCCTCGCCCTCACTGCCTACCAGCGCAAGAACACGGTCTCTCATCTCTTTAGCAGCCTTATTCGTAAACGTGATCGCAAGAATGTTCCAGGGATTAACGCCTTTGGCTACCAGATGAGCGATCCTGTAAGTCAATACTCTTGTCTTGCCTGAACCGGCCCCGGCTAAAATAAGAAGAGGACCCTCTCCGCTTTCAACTGCTTCCCGTTGGACAGGGTTCAGGTCCTTAAGATAATACATTGATAAGATCACCTTTCTGTCATTTCCAAATTAAAATCTTCAAATATAAACGTTTATGGCCAACACAAAAACATTATCCTTATTTTACCACATAAGAAGTAAAAGGAGAACGGGTGTTCGAGAAAAATAATTAGATTAATTATAAGAGATTAATCGCAATATCCTTTATTTTTCAATTTGCTGAGATGCGATGTCAGAACCTCATTGAGATCAATCCCGTAATGCTCTTCCAGAACGAACATCATGGTGACCGCAGTCTGAGCAACATCCATCAGCTCCTTGGCGACCATCTGCATCGCTTCTGCCTCTTCCACCCGCAGCGCCTCTCCGTTTAAGCCACGGAATTTTCCGATCGCCTGAGCAAGTTCTCCAGATTCTTCCATGATCTTTAACGCAGTACTTTCGAGGGAAGGGCTCAGCCTGTTCAAACGCGGCAATGTGATGGTCTTCATTACTTTTTCGTTCATGCTTTTTCTCCCTTAGCAGGCATTACGACATCTTCACTTTGAACAAATGTATTGCAGGCTGTGCAAGAATAGCTGATGGTTTTGATCTTCACTGTACGGTCCCCGTTTTTTTCTTCTCTTACTGTTTCAGTCAATGCCATTGGCTGCAAGAGTTGACATCTTGGACAATATTGATGATCCATTTAACTCATCCCCCATCAACAGGATAATACCCAGTATTCTAAGCATCCTTGTGAAATATAAATTTATTTTCTTCTTGAATTGAGCTCTTCGGCAATCTCAGATAAAGGTACGTTTCTGTCTTCCAGCATGACAAGCAGGTGGTACAGCAGATCGGAAGCTTCATAGCGGATCTCACTGAGTGAATTGTTTTTAGCGGCAATGATGACTTCCGCACATTCCTCACCGATTTTTTTCAAGATTTTGTCGATCCCTTTGGCAAAGAGATAGGTCGTATAGGCACCTTCCGGCCTCTCGATATTTCTCTGCTTGATGACTTCGGCGAGCATTTCCAAAGTTCTACCCAGAGAGACAGTAGGTTTGGTATTCGGTTGGCCGCAGCACGTTTCAGATCCTGGCAGGTAGTGAAAACAGGAGTAATAGTTTTCATGGCAGGCCATTCCAGTTTGTTTGACTTTCAGAAGAATCGTATCGCGGTCACAGTCAAACCGGATATCGACGATTTCCTGGTAATGACCTGAAGTTTCTCCCTTGACCCAGAGCTGGTTTCTGCTGCGGCTGAAATAACACGCTTTGCCTTCAGTCAGCGTTTTTTTCAGTGCTTCCTGATTCATGTAGGCGAGCATTAGCACTTCTCCACTTTCGGCATCCTGGGCAATGGCCGGAGCAAGACCTTTTTCATCCCACTTCACAGCCTGTACGGTTTTGGAAATATCGATACACCCTGACTCAAATCTACTGTTCATCTTGGTTGACTCCTTTTTTAATATCCCAATTTGCTTTTTTTCCTGCGATTATCAATTTCTTAAGATTATCTTCGAACGGGTATGCCTTTTCCGGCCAGATAATCTTTTGTCTCTTTGATGCTGTACTCCCTGTAATGAAAAATCGACGCGGCTAAGACAGCATCCGCTTCCCCCTCCGTCAGACCTTCCGCCATATGTTTCAGGTTTCCGACTCCTCCGCTCGCAATTAATGGAATGGTCACAGCCCTGCTTACCAACCGGTTCAGTTCGTTATCATAGCCCTCTTTGGTTCCGTCACGATCCATCGAAGTCAGCAGGATTTCACCTGCCCCAAGTTCTTCAACTTTCCGGGCCCATTCCAGTACATCTGTCCCGGTCGGTTTACGGCCTCCGTGCGTATACACTTCCCAACGGCCCTCTCCGACTTTGCGGGCATCGATTGCGACAACAATGCACTGGCTGCCGAATGTGAGAGCCCCTTGTTCGATCAATTCCGGATTTTGAACAGCAGCCGTATTTAAGGAGACTTTATCTGCTCCGGCACGCAGCATTCTCCGGATATCCTCAATCGTTCTTAAGCCCCCGCCGATGGTAAAGGGAATAAACACTTTCTCAGCAGTCCTTCGGACGACATCGACCATGGTTTCACGGCCTTCGGCAGAAGCTGAAATATCCAAAAATACAAGTTCATCGGCACCCTCGCGATCGTACAGCGAAGCAAGTTCCACAGGGTCTCCCGCATCCCGCAGGTGAATAAAATTCGTTCCTTTAACTACCCGGCCATCATGCACATCGAGGCAAGGTATAATTCGTTTGGCAAGCATTTATTTTGCTCCTTTTGCTTGGGTAGGTCACCGTAATGGAGGGCCGCTTTCGGTCGTTGTGTCTTGACACAAAATTCCGTGCTTCTTGTCGAATACCATGTTATCCGTGACGTATTCGACCCTATGTACTTCCTGTACCGTCGCCTTGCTCCACTTGGCGCTGGCTGTCCATTACGCGACTTAATCTATGAGATATAAGTAAAAGTTAAATAGAAATTATATTCTAGGCGATCACCCGCAGTGCCTCTTCCAGCGTGAAAGCGCCTGAATAGATAGCCTTTCCGACAATAGCACCTTCAATCGCTATTCCACGGTCAGCCTCCGCCTTCAGTTTATCCAGATCGTCCAACGCGGAAATACCGCCGGATGCAATCACCTTAAGTCCGGTCGTCTCGGCCATCCTGACCGTGCTGGCAATGTTCGGACCGCCAAGCATTCCGTCCCTGGAAATGTCGGTGAAGACAATCCGGGAAACGCCGACTTGCTTCATCGCTTTACCGAGATCCTCAGCTTTGAGGCCGGTGCTTTCCGCCCATCCCTGAACCGCGACCATGCCGTCTTTGGCATCGATCCCGACAATAATCTGATCGCCATACCTGCGAACAGCCTCTGTCACAAGCTCCGGATCCCTTACCGCGACCGTCCCGAGTATGACCCTTGATACACCTAAATCCAGCAGTTCCTCGATCCTGGCCAGTGTCCGGATACCACCGCCCACCTGAATCTTCAACGAAACATTCTTTACAATATCCCGAATGGCTTCATCGTTTACGGGCTTTCCGGAAAATGCCCCGTTCAGGTCGACGATATGCAGAACCTTTGACCCTCTGTCCATGAAATCGGCCGCCACCCCTGCAGGGTCATCGGAGTATACGGTTGCATCCTCCATTCTACCCTGCAGGAGACGGACAACTTTGCCGTCTTTTAAATCAATCGCCGGATATATGATCATTGATTTTTCACCCATTTCCCAAAATTATCGAGCATGACCAGACCCCAGGGGCTGGACTTCTCCGGGTGGAACTGTGCACCCCAGACATTGTCTTTGCCGACCAGGGCAGGAAACTCCAGTCCATAATCGCTGGTCCCGGCAATGTAGTCCTGATCGGCCGGCTGAGCAAAATAAGAGTGGACAAAATAGAAATAAGAATGGTTCGGAATATCATTACAAAGCATGTTCTGTCTGATAACATTTAGCTTATTCCATCCCATATGCGGAATCTTCAAGCCCGGCGGGAATTTGACCACCCGGCCTTTCAGAAAACCAAGACCGCTATGTTCTCCATGCTCCTCACCAACCTCAAAAAGCAGCTGCATGCCGAGGCAAATGCCCAGAAAAGGTTTGCCGCTTTGTACATATTGTTTTAAAGGGTCAAGCCAGCCGCCTTTGGCGAGCTCATCCATGGCATCAGCGAAAGCGCCGACTCCAGGAAGAATAACTCCGTCCGTACCGGTCAGCTTCTCCGGAGATTCTATGATCTCCGCTAAAAATCCAAGTTTTTCAAACGCCTTTTCCACACTTCGTAGATTTCCGCGTCCATAGTCTACTATGCCTATCATTCTAATGATGTCCTCCAGTAATTACACGGACTATTTTATCAGTTAGTACCTTGTCAACCATACAATTAGAATAGAATAATAGGTCTATTCTATAAGCTCCCTTTGGTAGAGGGCACACCGTCAACAAGACTGCTTTTCCTTACAGCAAGTCCAAGGGCCCTGCCCGCGGCTTTGAATACAGCCTCGAGAATGTGGTGCCTGTTTTTTCCGTCCAGCATGCCTATATGCAGCGTGATGCCGGCATTCGTCGCCAGGGCCCGAAAAAATTCTTCCGCCATCTCTACAGGGAAATCACCGACCATCCCTTCCGGGCAATCTACTTTCCAGACCAAGAACCCGCGGTTGGAAATATCTGCAGCAACCTGAACCAGGGCTTCATCCATCGGAAACAGGCAGTCCCCGACCCTCTCAATTCCGGACTTGTCCCCAAGCGCTTCTTTCATCGCCTGTCCAAGAACGATCCCGCAGTCTTCCACCAAATGGTGCTGGTCAACTTTCAGGTCCCCCCCGGCTTCAATCTCCAGATCAAAATGGGCAAACCGGCAAAAGGCATCAAGCATGTGGTCAAAAAAACCGATCCCGGTATCTACGCTTACTCTACCGCTGCCGTCAATGGCCAGCGCCAGTGTTATTTCCGTCTCCAGGGTTGTTCTGCTTAGATTGGCACTCCTCACTCTATAGGCCCCCTTATTAACCTTATTTTTATATTATACATGAATTTACTGTTCTTCCGCTATCACGATTTCAAAGCTTCTTCTGTCTGACCTCTACAGCCCTGGCATGTGCTTCCAGCCCTTCTTTGCGGGCAAGGTATGCAATCTGGGCGGTATCCCTTTGCAAAGCTTCTTCGGAATAGTTGATTACACTTATTCTTTTAACAAAGGTGTCGACGCCAAGGACAGAGTAAAAGCGGGCGGTTCCCCCGGTCGGCAGGATATGGTTTGGTCCCGCAAAATAATCACCGACCGGTTCCGGTGTATATCTCCCCAGGAACACCGCCCCGGCATTTTTCACCTTGCCCAGCCAGGCGAACGGTTCCTGCACAGCGAGTTCAAAGTGTTCGGGGGCAATGCGGTTGACAAGGTTTATCCCTTCCTGAATATCCCTGACCAGAATTGCAGCCCCGTAAGTATCCCAGGAATCCCTGGCAATTTCAGCCCGCGGCAGTGCTTCAAGCTGGCGCTCCACCTCAAGCACCGTCTTTTCCAGCAAATCGGAACACGGTGAAACGAGAATTGCTGAGGCAAGCCTGTCATGTTCAGCCTGCGAAAGCAGGTCTGCCGCCAGCTCCTCCGGGACAGCGCTTTCATCCGCAAGGATAAGGATCTCGCTCGGTCCGGCCAGCATATCGATATCTACGGTTCCATAGACCATTTTCTTAGCAAGGGTTACAAAAATATTGCCGGGCCCTGTAATCTTATCCACAGGGGCAATCGATGCTGTGCCGAAAGCAAGAGCAGCGACCGCCTGGGCGCCTCCGACCTTATAGATCTCTTTGACACCGCACTCCGCGGCAGCGACCAGTACCTCCGGCAAAAGGCTTCCATCTTTCAGCGGCGGAGAAACCATGACGATCTCCTCGACTCCAGCCACGGCTGCCGGAAGCGCATTCATCAGAACGGAAGATGGATAAGCTGCTGTTCCCCCCGGAACATAGACCCCGACCCGCTGCAAAGGGCGAATGACTTGGCCAAGGATACTGCCGTCTTCGGCAGTATCAAACCAGGAAACCCTTTTTTGCTTTTCGTGGTAGGTTCTAATGTTGTTGATCGCCTGACTGATTGCTTCCAGGTACTCATCATCTACTTTTTTATAAGCTTCCCATATCTCCTGGTCGGTGACCCGAAGTCCCGAGGCCTTCAGGTCAACCCCGTCAAACGCGGCAGTCAAGTCATAAATGGCTTCATCACCCTGTTCACGCACCTTTTGCAGGATTCCTGCCACTTTTTCTTCCAAGTCACGGTCATTGCCGTAGGATTTATTAATAAGCGTTTTCAGGTCAATATCCTCAATTTTTTGTACAGTCTTCATCGTCTAAACCTCCTTTGGCAATATCAGTCGTACTGCTGGACAAGGACTCTCATTTTTTCTGCAAGCCCCTGAATACGTTCGTATTTTACCCGATAGGACACGCGATTGGCAATCATTCTGCTCGTAGCTTCAAGGATCTGGGCGACCTCGGCCAGATTATTCTCTCTTAAGGTCTTACCGGTTGAGACAATATCCACAATCATCTCAGCCAGACCCACCCGGGGAGCAAGTTCAATATTGCCATGCAGTTTGATCGGTGTAACCTGCATACCGTGCTCATTGAAGAACAGTTGGGCAACTCTCGGGAACTTGGTTGCAGCTCTCTTTTGGTTTAGCACGCTCAGGTCATATTGTCCGTCAGGCAGCTTCTGCGGCAGGTTTTCCTCCGGCATCGCCACAACAAAGCGGCAATACCCGAATTTTAAGTCAACCAGTTCAGCAACATCTTTGTTTTGTTCGATTACGGTATCCTTGCCGACGAAACCGATATCTGCCGCTCCCTGTTCTACATAAGTGGGAATATCCGTCGGGCGGCAAATGATAATCCTCGCCTCTGATCCAGGAAGATCAAACAGCAGTTTACGGGAATCATTTTCTACCGATCTGCAGTCCAGCCCCGCTTCAGTCAGAAGCGCCACTGAATCCGTCAGTAATTTTCCTTTTGGCAGCGCTATGGTTAAATAATTTTTCGGCACAATACAAAGCCCCTTCCAAAGATTGATGATTAGACCAATGGCCTTTTAAATTAATTGCTAACGATGTTAAATGACACTTATTTATTGCTCTCAATCTTCTCCAGCAGCGCAATTCCGCGGCTGGAAGCCAGGTTTCTGGCATCGGCGTCCGTCAGGAATCCGAGGGCCATCTCAACTTTTTTGCCGCTTTTTCTGAGCTCCCGGCAGCGTTTGATCACAGCTCCGGGGGATTGCCCGTAAACCAAAACATCGGCCTTATCCAATTCAAAATCTGCAGCCTTCTCGAGCATAAGGCCGAGATTAACCGCAAAACCTGTTGCGCCGTAATCCATTCCAAAATCTGCATAGAGACCATCATAACGTCCTCCTTCAATCAGCGGAACGCCGATTCCCGGAAGATAACCTTCAAAGATTGCGCCTGTATAATAGGAGAATCCTCTTAAGATTCCAAGGTCCAGGGATACGTAGTCCTGAACGCCGAATTCCTTTAAATACAAATAGATGGTCCGTAAAGATTCCACAGCTTTTCCGATCGGCTTAATATGCGTCCAGTTTTGAAGCTTATCCAGGACTTCTTCTTTCCCGGTCAGATGAGGCAGGGATAGAAGAAGTTCTTTCGCCGGCTCGGGCAAGTCGTTGGAAGAAACGATTTTTTCAAGTTTTACCATGTCCTTACGTGCTATACCGTCTTCCAGTTCCTCCCTCACTTTGGTTTCAAACCTCATCTCTTCGGCTAGTCCCGAGAAAATCCCGTTGTGCCCAAGGTTCAGTTGAAAATTTCTGATTTTGAGTGTCTTCATGATTTCTACAGCCAGCGCAATAACTTCAGCGTCTGCAATGTCATTGTCCGAGCCGATCAGTTCAACGCCCACCTGCCTGAATTCCCGGTAACGGGCGGAATCATTCCTGTAAACATCACCACTGTAACAGAACCGCAGCGGAAATTGTCCGCCTTTCTGTCTTGTGGCAACCATCCTGGCAATCGGGGTTGTGAATTCCGGTCTTAATACGAGCGTATGACCGTTTTTGTCAAAGAACTTATATAAATGGTCATCCTTGTCTGCGTCAGGCTCGACACAGGCCCGATATTCGAGTCCGGGTGTCGCAACTTTCTGATAAGACCAATTTTTGCATACACTGATTGCTTTTCCTTCCAACTCCTCCAGCTGTGCTAATTCAGCCGGCAGAAGATCGATCATCCCCTCCGGAATTTTAAGCCCTAATGATGAACGTTCCATAATTATTGCACCTCATTTTTCTGAAAGCTCTTATTTTTTTTATTTTTCTCCATTCGTTCGAGAACCATCTTGTAACCGTCAGCGCCATAGTTCAAACAACGTTTGACCCTGCTGATGGTGGCAGAGCTTGCTCCGGTAACTTCAGCAATCCTGGAATAGGTCACGTCTTCCTCCAGCATACGGGCGACTTCCAGCCGCTGCGCGAGGGCCTTGATCTCCGCTACCGTAGCCAAATCTTCAAAGAAGCTGTAACATTCCTCTTTCGTTTTGAGCAGAAGGATCGCTTCAATAAGAGAATCGGTCAGGGTATCCCTGATCCTTTCGTCACTCAGCATGATGACTTACCTCCGGGTTATCTCTTTCACACTTTAATTTATTAAAGTATTGAACCGATGTCAAGTATAATTGTAAAAAATCTTTAATCCTGTGCCTCCGTTTAAAAAGAATAATCCAGAATTGGCTTGCAGGCCCGATATACTCGGGATATAATCTACTCAACGTCTTATTTTTTTACTTAGAAATGAAGGAAAATCTACGGTTTATTTTTTTATGGAAAAGAGTGAGTGAGCGAATGAGCAAATACTGGAGCAAAATTGCGGCTGGTCAAAAACCGTATGTACCGGGAGAACAGCCGAAAGACAAAAAATATATCAAGCTGAACACGAACGAATGTCCCTATACGCCTTCTCCCTTGGTCCTCGAAGCGATCAAAGAAGCCGCAAATGAGAAACTGAAGTTATACCCCGATCCGGGCGGTGAGGACTTGCGCCAGGCCGTAGCCGAATATTATGGCCTGAAAAAGGAGTGGGTATTTGTTGGAAACGGTTCGGATGAAATCCTGGCTTTTGCGTTTATGGCTTTTTTTGATCCGGGCCGCACGATCCTGTTCCCGGATGTTACCTATAGTTTCTATCCGGTCTATGCTAATTTATTTCAGCTGGACTACCGGCTGGTCCCGCTGAGAGAAGAGTTTTCTTTATACCCGCCTGATTTCTACGGTTCGGAAGGCGGAGTCATCTTTCCGAACCCCAATGCCCCTACCGGCAACTATGTGACGCCCGAAATGATAGAAAAAATCCTTATCCATAATATGGATAAGGTAGTCATCGTTGATGAGGCCTATATTGATTTCGGCGGTGAAACTGCCATTCCGCTTATTGAGAAGTACCCCAATTTGCTGGTAATCCAGACATTGTCCAAGTCCCGGTCTCTGGCAGGCTTAAGAGTTGGCTTTGCTCTGGGTCAGGATGAGCTGATGGAAGGCTTGAGCCGGATCAAAAATTCCTTTAATTCCTATACATTGGACCGCTTATCCATGGCCGGAGCAATCGCAGCCATGAAGGATGAGTCCTACTTCCAAGTCACGAGACAAAAAGTGATGCAAACGAGGGAAAGGATCGTTCCGGTACTCAGGCAAATGGGCTGGCAAGTGATTCCATCACAAGCAAATTTCATTTTCATATCCCACCCCGTGCTCAAGGCTGAAGAGGTCTTCACCGCACTCCGACAGCAGGGCATTTTGGTCAGGTACTTCCGCCAGCCCAAAATCGACAATTACCTACGCGTCAGCATCGGCAGTGACGAGGAGATGGACAGCCTGCTCCAAGCACTTACCAAGATTAACCCATAAGGTTTGTTATGGTTCGTTACTAACCCATAATTCCCAAACTTCAGGGACATACCCTACTGTAGCCTGTTTGCCGTTACGGACGATTGGTGTCCGGTAAAGACCGGGATTGTTCAGCAATAATTCTTCTCTGACAATTGAACTACTGATTTTGTCCAGATTTAAGCGCAAATAGTCCTTGCCTCCGGTATTAAACAGGCTGTTTAGACCCACCGCTGCTTTAACACTCTGCAGTTCTCCTTTGCTTAATCCCTTTTGGTCCAGATCTATGAGCTGATATCGAATGCGGCGCTCTTTAAACCAGCGTTCCGCTTTTTTTGTATCAAAACACTTTTTGATTCCAAATATCTGTATGTTCATAAACTCTCTTAATTTCTCTTGATTTGATTTTCTTCATTCTATTTTTTGTTGTATATCAATAATTATTGTCTTATTTATCTACGCGGAAATGCTCTCCTAGCCCTTGGTTCCTTTAGGACCTCAGCCCAGATAACGCCACGCATTACTTCCGAAGATGATAAATTAAGACCAAAGGCCGCTCTTTTTTGAGAAATTTGATCTCCCGGTGTGATCTTTCTGTTGGTATAATCACTACCTTCGGATCCCCAAGTCCCTTCCTGGTCTGCGGCTCCTTCAACACCGCCAATACCTTCAGTACCCTGGGTTCCCTCATTTGAAACATACCGGTCATAGTCCGATCGACCTTCTTCTCCCCATTTATTTCCTGTTTTTTGGACGGTTTTAGCTTTTCGCGGAACTGAAGAAGCAGAAGCTGGAGAGGCAGCAGCCTTTTTCTTGACGGTTGATCCATACGGTCCAACCTGCAGCTCTTTCTCAGCCTTTTCTACAGATTCCCTGAGCTGTCTTTCCAGATCTTCGAAGAGATTTCTTTTTTTCTTTCTTTCCGTCCGAAAAGTTTCCCTGTCCATCTCGGCTGTTAGAGGTTCGGACAACGGCCTGTTGTCCTCCGGCCTAACAGGTCTGCGTTGCGGAGGCTTGTCTTTATTGGCAAAGAAGCTGTAAATTACAACCGCAATAATGATAAATGTTATGATATCCACTGACCATCACCTACTTCTTGGGTATCGTCGTTTCCGGTTCATCTCCTTTGGCTGTGACAGCAATATTATCCCGCATACGGGTATCCGCAATCACGTTTTGCAGATTGTAATAATCCATAACGCCAAGGCGTCCTTCCTTTAAAGCTGAGGCCAATGCCAGCGGAACTTCGGCTTCAGAGTCTACGACTTTGGCTCTCATTTCCTGAACGGACGCTTTCATTTCCTGTTCCCTCGCTACCGCCATCGCTCTGCGCTCCTCCGCTTTGGCCTGGGCAATACGCTTATCTGCTTCGGCTTGATCTGTCTGCAGCTGCGCCCCAATATTTTTGCCGACATCGACATCCGCAATATCAATCGACAAGATCTCAAAAGCAGTTCCGGAATCCAATCCTTTATTCAATACAGCCTGAGATATCACGTCCGGATTTTCGAGGACATTGGCATGGGAAGCAGAACTACCGATACTTGTGACAATCCCTTCACCGACGCGCGCGATGATCGTTTCTTCGCCTGCGCCGCCGACCAGACGGTCAATATTGGCTCTTACGGTAACCCTTGCTATGACTCTTAATTCAATCCCATTCTGAGCAACCGCAGACACCACGGGTGTTTGGATCACTTTCGGATTGACAGACATTTGTACAGCCTGCAATACATCACGTCCTGCCAGGTCGATCGCCGCGGCTCTCTCGAATTTTAAGGGAATTGCGGCTCTTTCCGCAGCAATTAATGCGTTAACGACCTTGTCGACATTACCTCCGGCAAGGTAATGGGCCTCAAGCTGTGACGGGGTAAGCCCCAGACCGGCTTTATGGGCTTTAATCAATGGGTTCACAATCCTGATCGGGGCAACCCGCCTGAGTCTCATCCCGATCAGTGTAAATATACCGATATTAACACCGGCTGCCAAAGCCGAAATCCAAAGACCGACCGGAATAAACGTAAAGAGCACCATCAGAATAATCAAAAGCAGCATAATCAGCATTACCGTTGTAACTAGTGCCGTTGTCATATGTTTATGACCTCCTATTCATTTTCTTCCCTACTCACAATGATTCTTGTACCCTCAACCGCGATGACCTTGATCACAGAATCTTTTGGAATGAAACTTCCATCTGTGACGACGTCGACCCGTTCTCCTTCAATCTGCGCTGTGCCTGCCGGACGGAGCAGGGTCAGGGCTTTTCCGGTTTTCCCCTGATAGTGTATATAATCTGTTTTGGGTGCTACGAAGCCTTCTTCGGTTCTCTGCTTTTCCCCCAAAGCTACCTTGCGCCAGAGTTTTTTCAGCCGACCCGTTTTATATCCGATATAGATCAGCAGCCCTGAGACAATAAGTACAATCAGAAGATACACGACACCCTCGGCGAACGAATCAGCCACTAAAAATACTCCGCCGATCATCATCAAAAGCCCGATGATTCCAGAGACGCCAAAGCCTGGAATAATGAATATTTCCAGAATAACCAGAATGATTCCTACAATAATCAGGGAAAGAGAAATCCCGACAAAAACATCCAAATCCACACCCCCCTTTCTTTGCTCATTTTAGCATAATTTTACTTTCTAGGATATTCTTTCTTCACGCTGTCAAGTCAGATTCATGACTCCATTCGCCAAAACATTTGTTTCCTAAACCTTACAATATCCGGAATTGATTAAATTCACCTTAGAGATTTGTTAATAAGCGTATGGTTTATTCTGTTCATCAATCGTTTAATCTGCATTAATCATATCTTAAGCTTACTGCTTATAATAATAGTCAGAGGTGATAAATAATGCCTGATTTATTAAAATATCTTCTATATTCCATTTTTGCTTTTGGGATGATTTGTCTGGCAGTAATAGCTTCCTGGTTTTTTTTTCTTATCTTGGCCATTGGGATTGCCGCCAGCGTCATCAATCAGAAATTTTTTGGTAAGAAGAAGACCACCACACCCGAAGCAAATACCTTCAGCCAAGGAACATGGAATAAAACAACGAACAGTAACCAGCACGAATATATGACTGTGATTGATGCGGATAATACAGAGAACGAATACCGGATACCGAAGATATAAAACATCTTTAAGAAAAACAGTGTAAAGGAAGAAGCCTGATAAACAGTTTAGATAAAAAGCTCTATGTCCGCTTCCAGGGCATCCTGCAAATAGTCTTTCGCTGTCATAATTTTGACATCCGGAATCATTTCCTCAAGTGTAAAACCCATGATCTCAAGGGAAAGCTTGCATATGTAAAAGCTTACCCCCTTTTTTTGTGCTCCTTTCAGAAAAGCGGAAAGATCGGGTGCGTCCTGGTCTTCCATCATTTGTTTCAGCATGGCTTTTCCAATACCAGCCATATTCATCCGGGAAAGCGGCAGGTCCTCCGGACCCCTTGGCGCAGTAAGTTCCATCATTTTTTCATAAACCGTTTTGTCTTCCAAAGACATTTTTTCTGGGTCGCGTATCAGACAAAGACCCCAGAAAGCGAAAAAAATACTGACTTTCATGTTAAGCTCCCTGGCTGAATTAGCCAGGATCAAGGCAGCCATCGCTTTGTCATAATCCCCGCTGAACAAAATCAGGCTGAGCTTCTTCTCTTTTTCCATGATAAGCACCACCCTTCTTGATGTATGTTTTTATTCTCGGTAATGGTGCTTATCTTTATGCAGGCTTGACTACCTCAACTGTACATTTTCAAATAGCGTCTCCTGTCTTTGGCAATTTCCTGCAATACTTCCAGCAGCCTGCCAACTTCGTGAGGTTCATTGTATAAACCAAAACTGACTCTGACCATCCCGGGTCTGTTTTCCGGTAGATGATCTGCAACTGCGCTTAAGATGGCTGGTTCGACTTTCATGAGCTTTTGGACGTAAGGATGCGCGCAAAAACACCCACTTCTGACAGAAATGCCGGCTTCTCCGGCTAATATATCCGCCAGTTTCTCATGATAAACGCCCTTCATATTAAACGGAACAATCCCGACGCGCTCCTGACTTTGATCTTCTGCACAATAGATGTCGATACAGTCTATTTTTTTTAGTCCCTGAATCAGTTGGGATGTCAGGTTTTTTTCATGCTTGTACACATTTCGCATCCCGACTGCAGTTAAGGTTTTTATACTTGCGGCCAAGGCCAGCACACCCATTAAGTTGGGCGTTCCAGCCTCATCTTTGGAAGGAGGATCATTCCAGATTACCAAATCACGGGTCACAGCTTTGACTGTTCCTCCGCCCTGATAGTCAGGGCTTCCCTTCAGGAAAAAGTCTTTGGGACCAATCAGAACGCCAGTCCCAAAAGGCGCATACATCTTATGTGCGGAGAACACAAGAAAATCAATATGCTTGCTGGAAGCGGAAGGCTTCGTATCAAACGGCTGATGTGGAAGCAGCTGTGATCCGTCAACCATGACCTTGGCACCATATTTATGAGCCCATTCAGCAATTCGATGTACAGGATTGACATAACCTGTTACATTTGAAGCTCCGGCTACAGTTACCAGCTTGACCCGGCCTTTATATTTTTCCAGCTTTTCAATAAAATCGTTAAAAATTAGCCTGCCGCATTCATCGACCTCAATATAGTCGACCTCATACTTTTCCCGCCAAGGAAGGTCATTGGAATGATGTTCCATGGAAGTGGAAAGGATAACACTTTTTATGTATGGATCCACATCCTGTGACAATCTGAATGCCACTTTATTGATAGCTTCTGTGGCATTCTTAACAAAGATCACCACATCCCTTTTGTGGTCTGCGCCCACAAAATCCATCACTGTTTTCCTGGCATTTTCATATTTTTCCGAAGACAATTTGGACTTGTAGCCGGCCCCCCTGTGAATTGACGAATAATACGGTGCAAAGTTGCTGATTTCCTGGAGCACTGAAACAAAAGGCGGCGTCGTTGCTGCGTTGTCAAAATTGATTCCCCTGCGGTTTTTACCGTTTTTGAGCTCAACCTCCGCATCAATTCCGACAACAAGTTTACCGTAATTCATTTTGGTAATAGCAATACTCATTTTCCTCTCCCCTATAACATAATGATCCCCTCATAGTTTATTGACCAAGCGAGAATTTGTTACTTCATTACGCGCAAACTCATTTTATATTCATGAATTAGCGTCGAGAACTGCTCATTACTCGCTTCCTGAGCCACTAAGACACCGCTTTTTTTTAGCAATCTTTGATGAACTTCTTCCCTGTCGACTAAGAACTTGAGCATTTTCTTTAGTGAAGTGTCCTCAGTCAGCGTGAGATGCCGCAGGTACAGTCTCTTGGCCCTGATCTCCGCTTCTTCATTGATTTTGAGCATCTCGTTAATATCCGTACTTTTCTCAACATATTCTATATTCCAGGACTCCTTCCTGGAATTAGTAAGTGGCAAATCAGTAAGACCAAGCTTTCTGACTGCAACTGCAATCATCTCCATATGCGCAAGCTCTTCCGAAGCAATCATGCCCAAAAGATCACGAATATATGGATTGGTCACATGCAGGCGTTGATACATGTGACGTGTAAAGGCAGTAAACTCCCCGTCTTTTCCGCCGATATGTTCCAATAGGGTCCATGCCAGCTTCTCATTTTTCTGCTCAACATAAACCGGATATAGTAAACGTTTCTGGTAACTAAACATCCCAATTCCTCCTGACAGCCATGGCAAATCATTCTTTAGCTTATTATATTGACGATCCTTTCAACCCGTTCCCGCCCATGCGTTTCAAAAAGTCCTCACTTTTGTTCCCGTCGAGCATGTATCGGATGTATGCATGTCTGGCCTCGTTGTATTCCCGGAATATTCTCCTGGCTTTCTCAGGAGAATGGTAGACCTTCCAATAACCGATTAGCAGAGGTTTTTTATCGGGAAAATAGATGAAATCTGCCACATCATCCAGTGGGAAGCCCAAAAATAGTCCGATTTCGTGCGGAAAAGTCCCAATAAGCCATTTTTGTTTTAAAGCCTGGATTGCCGTATCCTGATCCATCTCCCCGAAATAGCCCAGTGATCTTAAGAAATGCTGGTTTTCAGGGATTTGAAGTATTGAAGACAGTCTGTCTGCAATATAAAATAATATGCTGACAGAAGCTTTATTCCTGACAATTTCCTGAACCGTCACATAGGGATGAAGCCTATCTTTGATTTGATCCCAGGTCTCCAGCACATCTTTTTTGATGGCAGTAGTAAATGTAAGTAACTCAGCCGGTTTGGATGCGATAAGTAGCGGTGCAAGATGATAGGTGATATTATCGAGCAGATATTTTCGGGTCTCCAGTTTTTTTCTTTGGCTGGTGTAAGTCGCGATGAAGTCCTGCATATCATCCTCCAAAAACAAATTTTCAAAGGTACTAAATTTATTTTCCTAAATACCAGAACGGATTATACAAAAAACCTGTTTCCTTATTTTTTATAAGGAAACAGGTTTTTTTCATCCTATTATTATATTTTAATGCTATTTTAATGCTGTGTTTGATCGCTTACTTTCTTCTTTCTTCATTTGAGCGCAAGTTTGTCCATCGCAGCCTGCATGATTTCAGCATCTCTGACTCTTAGAACGACCTGGGCCTGCTCGTTTTCCTTTTCCACAAAACCATACATATATTCAACGTTCACTCCCTCGGCAACAAGCTTGTTCAGTTGTCCAGCCAGACCTCCCGGACTATCGGGAACTTTTAGCACCCAAACCTGGGTAATCTTGACGACACAATTGCGCTCCCGGAGTTTCTCCGCAACTTCTTCCGGATTCTCCACGATAATCCTGAGTACACCGTAATCTTTGGTGTCAGCAAGGGACAGCGCGCGGATATTGACCTGAAGGTCAGCTAAAGTATTCAGTGCGTCTGCCAGACGGCCCTGGGCATTTTCCAAAAAAATTGACAGTTGTAACATATATTTTTCCCCCTTTATTTTTTTCATTTAGGAGAATTTAGCTTAATTGTTTTTCCTTGCGTTTATCAATTACACGTTTCGCTTTTCCTTCGCTGCGCGGGATACTCTTAGGCTCGACAAGACGCACCCTGGCTGCAATATTAAGGATCTCATGTATTTTAGTTTGAAGCCTTTGCTGGAGCTCTTCGAGTTCTCGGATCTCATCGTTGAAGCTTGCCGCATTCACCTCAATCTGCACTTCAAGAGTATCGAGATTACCCTCACGATCCACAACAATCAGATAATGCGGTTCGATTCCACCTACCGACAGGATTGCCTCTTCAATCTGGCTTGGGAAGACGTTGACACCGCGAATGATCAGCATATCATCGACTCTGGCCGACACTCTCTTCATCGTCCAGCCGGTGTGGCCGCAGGTACAGCTTCCATAGGTGATGCTGGTAATATCTTTTGTTCTATAGCGAAGTCCGGGGAAACCCATTTTGTTAAAGCTGGTAAGAACGAGCTCTCCTGTTTCTCCTTCCGGCAGAACATTTCCGTCTTTATCGAGAATCTCAGGGTAGAAGTTCTCATCGATATGCAGCCCTTCGCCCTTCAGGCACTCTAGAGAAACGCCGGGTCCCATCGTTTCACTCAATCCATAGATATCAAGCGCCCGAATACCAAGTCTGGTCTCAATCTCAGCTCTCATCTGTTCTGTCCAAGGCTCAGCGCCAAATATCCCGACCCTTAGTTTCAAGTCTTCTTTGGTCATACCCTCTTCTTCCAGACTGTCTGCCAGATAAAGTGCGTACGACGGAGTACAGCAAAGAACCGTACTTCCAAAGTCACGCATCAGCATCAGCTGACGCTGGGTATTGCCGCCGGAGATCGGAATGACTAATGCCCCGAGTTCTTCACATCCGTAATGCAGTCCCATACCGCCGGTAAACAAGCCATAGCCGTAAGCAACCTGAACAACGTCATTGGACGTAATACCGGCCCTTCTGAGACCGTTGGCCACAATTTTGGCCCATAACTGAATATCTTCACGGGTATACCCTACAACGGTCGGTTTTCCCGTTGTCCCTGAGGAAGCATGGATTCTGACCATCTTTTCCAATGGCTCGGCAAATAATCCAAAAGGATAATTCTGGCGTAACGCTTCTTTATCCGTCAATGGTATCTTCCGAAAATCCTCCAGGGATTTGACATCACCGGGATAATAGATACCCACCTCAGCCAGTCTTTTCTTATAGTAGGGAGCTTTTAAGACCTGTGCAATGGTCTTTCTTAAATGAAGTAGCAATTCATCCTGAGTCATCCTACCATCCTCCTGCCTTAAACTTATTTTGACACGCTAACTGCTAACAATAGGTATATTATATATCAAGATAATCCATATTTGAATCTGTATTTTTAAATGGCACTTTTAATTTAAAATTGTAAGTTTTTTTTCCTGTTTATCAACAAAAAGGATGCCCTGGATTCCCACGACACCCTCTGCAGTCTGTTATTCTTCTACTGATACTAATGATTTTTCTCTGCTATAGCTTATTTTTATTGGAAGCTTAACAACGTTTCAGCGTCCGGCCAGTTTCCTTAATTGTTCAACTTTATCAAGCTTCTCCCATGGGAGGTCAAGGTCATTGCGGCCAAAATGCCCGTAGGCCGCAGTCTGTCTGTAGATTGGTCTGCGGAGATCCAGGGTGTTGATGATTGCAGCCGGACGAAGATCAAACGTTTCATTAATCAGTGCAATAATCTTATCATCACTGACCTTGCCCGTCCCAAATGTTTCAACAGAAATAGAGACAGGATGCGCAACACCGATCGCATAGGCGATCTGAATCTCACAGCGATCAGCCAGGCCCGCTCCGACAACATTTTTGGCCACATAGCGCGCGGCATAAGCCCCAGACCGGTCAACCTTCGTAGGATCTTTTCCAGAGAACGCCCCGCCACCGTGTCTAGCCATACCACCATAGGTGTCGACAATAATTTTTCTGCCGGTAAGTCCTGCGTCACCCTGAGGCCCGCCAATCACAAATCTACCCGTCGGGTTGATATAATAACGGGTATTCTCATCCAGCATTTCAGATGGAACCACTGGTCTTACGACATACTCCAAAAGATCGTTTTTGATCTGCTCCTGGGAAACCTCAGGATGATGCTGGGTCGAAATTACAATCGTATCGATTCTTTTGGGTTTTCCGTCCTCGTATTCAACGGTAACCTGCGTTTTCCCGTCAGGTCTTAAATAGTTCAGCACTTCCGCCTTACGGATTTCAGCTAGCCTGCGGGCCAGTTTATGCGCAAGATCAATCGGCACCGGCATGAATGTTTCGGTTTCGTTTGTCGCATAGCCAAACATCATCCCTTGGTCTCCTGCACCGATTTCACTGATGTCTTCTTCGGATATTTTTGCTTCTAATGCTTTGTTAACGCCTAAGGCAATATCACTGGACTGCTCTCCAATCGAGGTCAGCACCGCACAGGTATCCGCGTCAAAGCCATACTTGGCTCTCGTATATCCGATCTGTCTGATGGTTTCCCTTACGACTCTTGGAATATCCACATAACAATGCGTGGTAATCTCGCCGCTTACCAGAACCAGCCCGGTTGTCACAGATGTTTCACAGGCGACTCGTGCTTCTCTGTCCTGACGTAGAACGGCATCAAGAATCGCATCCGAAATTTGGTCGCATATTTTGTCGGGATGTCCTTCGGTAACAGATTCTGAGGTGAATAATTTGTAACCCATTCAAAATCACTCCTTTGATCCAATGCCTTTGTCCAAGGCAATCTCTTGCACCAACTTTCTGGCAACATCCAGCTTGCTCATTTTGGGCAGATCTATTTTTCTGCCATCGGGATAAAGAAAACTAACAATATTGGTATCCGTGCCAAAACCAGCCCCTGATGCTGTGACATCATTGACCACAAGCATATCGGCCTTTTTACGGTTCAGCTTTTCCAGACCGTTTTCAATCACATTTTGGGTCTCAGCAGCAAAGCCAACCAGGTACTGGTGCTTCTTCCGAGCTCCCAAAGCTGACAAGATGTCTGTATTCGGTACTAATTCCAGGATAACAGACTTTCCGTCTTTCTTGATCTTTTGCTGATTGCGGATTGCAGGCCGAAAATCAGCAACAGCAGCTGCTTTGACGACGATATCCTGTTCCGCATATCGTGTCATAACTTCCGCATACATCTCTTCCGCTGAAATAATCCGGACCGTTTCCACGCCGAATGGGGGCAGAAGATCCGAGGGTCCGCTGACCAGGGTCACCTGTGCGCCTGCCTCAGCAAACGCCTCAGCAATTGCATAGCCCATGCGGCCCGAGCTGTAATTTCCAAGATATCTGACCGGATCAAGTTCCTCGCGGGTACCACCTGCCGTTACCAGCACTTTCTGGCCCTTCATCATTTGTCGGCTTGACATAAAATCCTGAAGAAACGCGATGATCTCCCCGGGCTCACTCATCCTGCCGTCCCCTTCTGTCCCGCAGGCCTGGAAGCCTCTGGCCGGTCCAATCAAATGAATCCCCCGCTGCTGAAGAATCCCCAGATTCTGCTGCGTTGCAGGGTGATGGTACATGGCATGATTCATCGCCGGTGCCATAAAGATAGGGTTCTGAACCGCCAGTAATACCGTCGATAAAAAATCATCGGCAAGACCGACAGCCATCTTCGCAATGATATTCGCGGTCGCCGGTGCGACCAACGCAAGATCTGCCTTTTGTGCCAGGGAAATATGTTCAATGTTCCACAGTTTGGGTTCACTGAACATATCCGTATAAACCGGCTGACCGGTGATGCTCCTGAAAGTCAAAGGCGTAACAAGCTCTGTCGCTGATTTCGTCATCACGACAAAGACCTCTGCACCGCTTTTCACCAGTCTGCTGGCAATGTCGACCGCTTTATAAGCAGCAATACTTCCTGTCACACCCAGAAGTACACGTTTACCGCGTAGCATCTGTCGTCACCTTCTCAAAAAAGTCGGAATTAATTTTGCCGTATGCAATCTCAACCAGCGCCCTGCTGACAGGTTTCGTATCCTTAAATTCATTCGCATCCAAATTGTTCATGAGTACCCTGGCCCTTTTAGCAGCGGCCACAACAAGGGTATATTTACTGTCTGCCTGGGACATTAGAACATCCAAAGAAGGCTGCTTCATCGTTATTCCTCCTTTAAACTAAAACGACTTTGGATTTATCCGGCATTTTTCTGCAATGATGATACTCTTAAGCCTTTCAGCTGCAGTGCCGATTTCGTCGTTCTCAACAGCATAATCATAATCTTTTATACTTTTCATTTCCTGAACGGCTTGTGCCAGTCTGCGCTGCACGACCTCAGGTGTTTCCGTTCCTCTTCCGTAAAGCCTTTCAGCCAGCTCTTCCAGGGAAGGCGGAACAATGAAAATAAACACACCATCCGGAAAAGCCTTTTTGACAATTTTTGCTCCCTGCATATCGATTTCCAGTAAGATGGTCTTGTTTCTCTTCAGGGTACTTTCCACATGAAATCTTGGGGTTCCATACAGGTTCCCGCAAAACTCTGCCCATTCCAAGAACTCATTGTTCTCGACCATTTTAAGAAACTCATCCCTGGAACGAAAATAATATTCTTTACCCTCTGTTTCTCCCGGTCTTGATTCCCTGGTCGTTACGGAAACAGAATATTCTAGATCGCCGCACTCAGCAAAAAGCCGCTTACACAGCGTTCCTTTCCCAACTCCTGCAGGACCTGAAACCACAATCAGCAACCCTTTGTCTTCCATTTTTAATCAGCCGGATCTTCATTACTGGATTCTTTGGCGGTCAGACGATGGGCAACCGTTTCAGGCTGAACAGCCGACAAAATCACGTGGTGGCTGTCACACATAATGACGGCACGCGTTCTTCGCCCATAGGTGGCATCGATGAGCATTCCTGTATCGCGCGCTTCCTGAATAATCCGTTTAATAGGTGCTGATTCCGGACTTACAATCGAGATAATTCTGTTGGCCGATACAATATTGCCAAATCCTATATTAATCAGTTTGATATCCAATTCCTTATACCTCCCATATTCAATACGCTGCATATCGGCGTTATTACTGCTCTTTTCATCGTGTTACTCGATATTCTGAACCTGTTCCCGGATTTTCTCCAATTCACTTTTTCCCTGAACAATGATATGTGAAATCTCCAGATCATTTGCCTTAGACCCAATGGTATTGATCTCCCTGTTCATTTCCTGAATCAGAAAATCCAGTTTCCGTCCAATCGGTTCGTTGGCCGAAAATGCTTTGGAAAATTGCTCAAAATGACTTCCAAGCCTGACCAGCTCTTCTTCAATCGAAGCTCTGTCGGCAAAAATAGCAACTTCGGTAATCAGTCTGGCTTCATCCAGCGAAGTGTCCGCCAGAAGAGCCGCAAGCCTTTCCCTCAATTTCCCCTGATATTCCGCGACAACCTGCGGCGCTCTTACAGTTACTTGATCAACCATTCCGGAAAGGTCGTCTAATTTTTTCAGCAAATCCTTGGCCAGTCTCTCCCCTTCAGTCCTACGCATTTGAATTAACTGGTTCAGTGCCTCCTGTAAAGCCATATTGAGATATGGCCACAAGGCTTCGGCATCCGTCTCTTCGTTTTCAACACTGAGTACTTCAGGGAGCGAAACCAGACTAAAAAGATCGCTTTTATAAGCGGTATTGAGCAAATTTGCCAATTCCTTCAGAGAATTATCATACGACAGCACCAAATCTTTGTCAACCTTAACTAATCTCTTTTTTTCTTCCGTTTCCTTGATATTCACGTAAATATCAATGCGGCCCCGTTGGACTTTTTCCTGCACGGCTTTACGAAAACGTTCCTCAATGATATTCAGGTTCCTTGGTAGTTTTACCAGGACTTCCAGGAAGCGATTGTTCACTGACTTCATTTCTACTGAAATCTGAACTCCAAGTCCCTGAGCTTCCCCTCTGCCAAAACCAGTCATACTGTTTGCCAATTACCTCAACTCCTTAACGACAATATACCACTCTTTTGTTCTTAAGGGCAAGAATACTATGATTTGCTCTTTTTACATGCGTTTCAGAGTTATACAAGGTACTAGAAAGAAAAAATTGAGAGGACAAATAGCCCCTCAATTAAAATCACGTTCTCAAGCAGTAGATCGCCTCATCCTGCCTAATAGATAGCTTTAAACTATCCTGGTCCTTATCCTTTCAATGGCCCTCTCCGTATTCTCCCTAGTATTGAAAGCCGTCAGCCGGAAGAATCCTTCTCCGCTCGCACCGAAGCCGGCTCCAGGTGTTCCGATAACATTTGCCTCTTTCATCAGCTTGTCAAAGAATTCCCAGGATCCTAAATGTCCCGGTGTTTTTAGCCAGATATACGGTGCATTTACACCGCCAAAGACGGTATATCCCGCTTTTTCGAGACCAGCTCGAATAATGGCGGCATTATCCATATAATAATCAATGGTTTCTTTGACCTGTTGTTTCCCTGCCTCAGAAAATACGGCGGCAGCAGCAGCTTGAATCGGATATGACACCCCGTTGAATTTTGTGGTCTGCCTCCTAAGCCATAATTTATTCAGACTGTGCGCTTCCCCTTTGGAATCATAAACCATGACTTCTTTGGGTACGATGGTATATGCGCAGCGGGTACCGGTAAAACCGGCTGTCTTGGAGAAACTTCTGAATTCTACAGCCACTTCGCGTGCGCCTTCGATTTCAAAAATACTATGGGGAACACCGTCTTCCCGAATGAAAGCTTCATACGCAGCATCAAATAAGATGATGGCCTTATGCTCGCGTGCATAATCGACCCACTTCTTTAGTTCTTCAACCGAAAGTGTCGTTCCGGTCGGATTGTTCGGATAGCACAGGTAGATCATATCTGCTCTGCTACTTGGAAATTCCGGTTTCAGTCCATTTTGCTGATTGCAGGGAAGATAAACGATTCCTTCAAACTGCCCTTTGTCGCTGTTGTAAATACCGGTACGTCCAGCCATGACATTGCTGTCCACATAAACCGGATAAACTGGGTCTGTAACAGCCAGGATATTGTCGGTCCCAAATATTTCCTGAAAATTGGCGGTATCCGTCTTGGCCCCATCACTGATAAACACTTCGTTAACTGCCAGGTCGACGCCGCGGGGCCTAAAATCATGCTCAATAATTTTTTCAATCAGAAACTCATATCCTTGTTCCGGGCCGTATCCTCTAAAGGTTTTCTGCTGACCCATTTCATCGACTGCCTGATGCATTGCCTCGATAACGGCTGGTGGAAGCGAGCGGGTCACATCACCAATACCCATTTTTATTAAGTCGCAGTCCGGGTTTTCCTGTCTGAACTGCTTTTCCCGGCGGGCTATTTCCGAAAAGAGATAGCTTCCAGGCAGTTTAAGATAATTTTCATTGACAAAAGCCATTCTATTCACTCTCCTGTAAATATGTAGTTATAATTCCTTGATGTAGTCTTTTCTATCGTCATGTGTGATGATGTCTTATGATTCAAGCGTACTTCCGCGGAAAACATAGACTACGGGACCCGTCATGTGGACCTGCTGACCTTCCTGCCATTCAATCTTCAGGTCCCCCCCAGGCAAATGAACGATCACGTTTCTGTTGGTTCTTCCAGTCAGCACTGCTGCAACCACAGATGCGCAAGCTCCCGTTCCGCAGGCTAGCGTTGGGCCGGCTCCGCGTTCCCACACCTTGACAGTTATTTCACCTGAATTATCTATTTTGACAAACTCCACATTTGTTTTTCTTGGAAACAGCGGGTGTTTCTCGATCGCAGGACCCAGCGTTTCAAATGGAAGCAATTCCAGATCCTCGGTAAAAATAATACAATGCGGATTTCCCATTGATACTGCCGAGAAAATAACTTCCTGCCCGGCAGCCTCAAGTTTTTGGTTGAGTGCAGTATCCGTTCCGGCCATAACAGGTATCTTAACGGGATCAAGGCACGGCTCACCCATGCTAACCGTAACATGGTGCACAACTCCCTGGCAGATCTCCAGCTTGACATTCAGAACTCCAGCCAGCGTTTCTACCTTAAGTGAATCTCTCTGAACGTAACCGGCTTCATAAACATATTTGGCAAAACAGCGTATGCCATTGCCGCACATCTCCGGTTCAGAACCGTCCGGATTAAATATCCTCATCCTTGCATCGGCTACATCGGAAGGCAGAATCACAATAAGACCATCACCGCCAACGCCAAATTGTCTGTGGCAAAGTTGGACAGCAGTTTCAGCATAATCCATACCCGTCGGAAAAAGAAAATGATCCAGGCAGATAAAATCGTTTCCCAGACCATGCATTTTCACAAAATCCATAAAGGGTTCTCCTCTCGCTGCCTTTTACAGAGTCTGTTCAAAAATGACCTCATCGGCCAAGGCCCATGGGCCTACACCAGCTAAGTTTCTTTAAGAATACTATGAGAATAGCAAAGGGTCAATATTTTTGTCTGAAGTATACATAATGTATGTTTACATTATGGTAGCGCTGGCACCCATTACGGAGACATATTTTAGAGTTAGTGAACGCTTTTTTTGAAGCTAAAATTTGGGCTGGATTTAGCTGGCTGATATCTGTTCCGAATAAGTCGTGTCAGGCCAATGATTAAGCTGGGTCCGCAGGCAGCCACCAGAATCACAAACCATTGCCAGCCGACCAGCGCTGTGGTTTTGAAAATTGCCTGCAAAGCCGGAAGATAGATGACCGAGAGCTGCATCGTTACTGAAATCGCGACTGCCACGACCAGCAATGGATTGGAGAATATACCAACCTCAAAGATTCCGCGGCGTTCCGATTTGCAGTCAAAAACATGGAAAAGCTGAGAAAAAACAAGCGTGGTAAACGCCATAGTTCGTGCCGCTAAAAGGCCGACGCCATACCATAAACCGATGACAAATACAAAAAGTGTCGCTAAACCAATAATCGTTCCCCTGATCAGAATCTTTTGCCCTAATCCCCGCGCAAATACACTTTCCTGCGGTTGACGCGGAACCCTCTTCATGATATCCGGCTCTGTTCCATCCACCCCCAAAGCCATCGCCGGCAGACCGTCCGTAACCAGATTGACCCAGAGAATCTGTATTGGCAGTAAAGGCAGGGGTAACCCTGTAAGCGTTCCCAGAAACATGGTCAGCACTTCTCCGAGATTGCAGGAAAGAAGGTACCGGATAAACTTTCGGATATTGTCATAAATTCCTCTTCCTTCTTCGACCGCTGCGACGATCGCCGCAAAATTATCGTCAGAGATTACCATAGCCGAGGCCTCTTTGGTGACATCGGTTCCGGTCTGCCCCATGGCGACCCCGATATCAGCTTCTTTCACAGCGGGGGCATCATTGACACCGTCTCCGGTCATTGCCACAATTTGGCCGTTCTTTTTTAAAGCCCTGACGATTCTAAGCTTATCCCTTGGTGCGACCCGGGCAAACACCGAAATATTCATGACCATGTCACTTAGATCTTCATCTGTCATTTGATCTAGTTCTATTCCGGTAACCACCCGTTCATAAAATCCGCGAATGATCCCAAGTTCTTTCGCGACAGCCTGCGCTGTCAGCTTATGGTCTCCGGTAATCATGACTGGCTTGATCCCGGCAGCCTGACATACTTTTATTGCTTTGACAGCACTGGTACGTGGCGGGTCGATCATCCCGGCCAAGCCTAAGAATATCAGATTATTTTCCACATCACCGTTTGGTTCGCCGCGCCGGACATCTTTCCACCCAAGCGCCAGAACCCTGAGTGCATGGGATGCCATCTCGTCATTGTAAAATAGGATTTGCTTTCTTCTTTCAGAAGTCAGTTCCACCACGCCATCTTTCGTCATCTCCCGCGAGCATAGTTCCAGAATAACATCCGGAGCTCCTTTGACGTAGGCTTTATATTCCTCTTTACTCTTATAAATAACCGTCATCCGTTTCCGTTCCGATTCAAAAGGGATTTCCGCAACCCTTTGTTCCTTCCGTTCCAAAGCCTCCCGCCATACTCCAGCTTTTGCGGCCGCAACCAGAAGGGCCCCCTCCGTGGGATCACCTTCAATCCCCCAGATACTGTCCTGACTTTTGCCTCTGAAAAGCCCTGCCACTTGGATCCCTTTCTTGGTTAATACAGCATTATTGCACAGAGCCGCGCACCTGAGGAGTTCTTTCAGGGGGCCTTTATCCTTATACGGGTCGGCGCCATGATAATCCCCTTTGGGATCATAGCCTTGACCTGTCAGCGTAATGACCTGGTTATCGCAGAAGATCCGCCGGACTGTCATTTCATTTTGGGTCAGCGTTCCGGTCTTGTCTGAACAGATTACAGTCGCACAACCCAGGGTTTCCACGGCTGGAAGCTTACGGATCACTGCGTTGCGTTTGACCATCCGCTGCACACCGATTGCCAGTGCAACCGTAACAATTGCCGGAAGACCTTCAGGGATCGCAGCGACTGCCAACGATACGCCGGCAAAAAACATCTTTTCAAAGCTTTCTCCTTGTAAAATTCCTGTCACCATAACAACAACACAGACGGCAAGACTGATTGAAACCAGCCATTTGCCAAGCTGAGAAAGCCTTTTTTGGAGAGGTGTCTCTTCTTCCTTCACCTCCTGAATCATTCCGGCGATCATACCCATCTCAGTATTCATGCCTGTGGCAATAACGATTCCAAGTCCCCTTCCGTTTACAACTACGGTCCCCATATAACCCATATTCTTCCGGTCAGCTACTGGACTGTATTCATTCGTCAAAGGCTGGTTCATTTTGGTGACCGGTTGGGATTCGCCGGTCAGTGCTGATTCTTCCACGCGGATGTTTAAGGTATTCAGCCATCGTATATCGGCAGGTATACGATCCCCTGCTTCCAGGATAACGATGTCCCCTGGAACCAAATCGGGAGCAGGCACCTTTGCCGCTTTGCTATTCCGCAGAACCATCGCCTCAGGTGCCGTTAGAGAACGTAGTAATTCCATAGACCTTTCGGCTTTATATTCCTGAATAAAGCCGAGCACTGCATTCAGAAAAACAATAGCCAGAATCGTTACTGCATCGGCAATTTCCCCGAGCAGACCTGAAATTAGTGTGGCAACCATCAACACCACAACCATGAAATCCTTAAACTGACCCAAAAATAAGAAAACCGGGTTAACCCCTTTTTTTACAACCAGAGAATTCGGACCAAATTCCGCCAGCCGCCGGCTGACTTCCCTATCACTAAGACCCTTTTCAGAATCTACTTTAAATCCTTTGCATATTTCTCCGCCGGTTAATATGTGCCAAACTTGCCGCTGCATTTCTTGCTCCTCCTTTTCATTTCCATTAGTACATGCTATTCGGCCTGTCCAGAAAAAATTCCCGGATTTGTGTTATACTGATATTGAATTTTGTTGATTAGCTTGCCGAGAAAACATTTAAGTTTTAAGGAGTTAACGATATGGCCCTTGACAGTATTACACTCTATCATCTTCTGAAAGAACTTAAGCCAACTCTGGTTGGAACGCGTATAGATAAAGTCCAGCAGCCTGAAAAAGAGGAGGTCCATCTTCTACTGCGAAGTCCCGGAAAAAATTTGCGTCTGCTGTTAAATGCCGGCAGCACTTCCGCCAGATTGCATCTGACTGGGCAAAATAAAAAAAATCCTGTCTCACCTCCGATGTTCTGCATGATTCTGCGCAAACATCTTGAAGGCGGCAAGATTATTGAAATCAATCAGTGTGGACTGGAACGCATCATTACCGTGACGATACAGAATTACAATGAAAGAGGTGATCTTCAAGATTATCAACTTACCCTGGAAATCATGGGTAAACACAGCAATCTGATTCTAGTCGATCCTCAGACCAACGTCATTCTAGATGGAATCAGACGGTATTCCCATCTCCTGAGTAGGCACCGGGAAGTGCTTCCCGGAAGATTGTATATCTCACCGCCTTCCCAGCATAAAGCTGAAGCGGTCACTGATGAACAAGAATGGATGGCAGTCATCCTCGGGTACCCGCTTGACCGGAAAGTCTGTGATGTCCTGGTGAATCTGTTTGACGGCATCAGCCCTGAACTAGCCAAAGAGCTTATTCTGAGGGCTAGTCTTGAGCCAGATGTGCTTCTTGACAACTGTGGGCAAATTGACCTGAGCCGTCTTTTCCAGGCTTATTCCTTTTTCCTTCTGACCAAACAGGATACAGCCACTGATCCGTGCGTATATTATCAGTCCGGGCGGGACAAGAACATGCCAGCTGCTTTTACCTTTATTCCGTATGTACAGTACGAAGGTCTCAAACTTCAGAAAACATTGTTCCTAAATGACGCGGTAGATCTGTATTACACCCAAAAAATGACCGGTCAAAAGAATGACGCCAAAAAAGGCTCGCTCCGCAAGGTTGTCCAGGATCATTTTGTCCACATCAGCAAGAAAGACGTTATCTATTATGATACAATTGCCAAGGCTGAAAAAGGGCTGGAATATCAAAAACTCGGAGAACTTTTGACAGCCAATCTCTATAAGCTTTCACCCGGTATGAAAGAAATTGCCGTAGAAGACTACACCGATCCCGATTATAAATCTATTAGGATTTCACTTGATCCAAACCTGACCGGCATCAATAATGCTCAGCACTACTATAAAATCTACAATAAGGCCAAAGCAACGATCAAAAAAACCGCACCTCTACAGAAAGCTGCCCAGGAAGAAATGAATTATCTCCAGACACTAGCTCTAAGCATTGACCAGGCTGAAGATGATATCGAACTTAATGAGATCTATCAGGAACTGATCGATCAGGGATATATCAAAAAACAGGACAGGAACCAGACGAAAAAGAGACAAGCTGCCGGAAGAGAACAGAATTCTATTTCTCAGCCACATGTCTATCTGTCAAAAAGTGGCAGACCGATTTTGGTCGGACGCAACAATAAGCAGAATGACCGGATGACCTGGCGGGAAGCGAAGCCGGGTGATTTATGGCTTCACGTCAAGAATATTCCGGGTTCCCATATCATTGTTCCTCTATCTGAAGAGGAGGAGTTCCCGGACGATAATACCTTACTCGATGCCGCAGCACTGGCCATTTATTTCAGCCAGGCCAGGGGGTCTTCCCATGTCCCTGTCGACTATACTCACGTCCGGCAAATCAAAAAACCCCGGGGGGCTAAACCCGGGATGGTTGTTTATGAGCAAAACTGGTCTCTTCTGCTGACACCGGAGCCGGATGCTATCGAGCGGCTCCTAGCTACCGAACAATAGATAACGCGATAATCAGCATTCAATAGCTAGAGAAAACTCCGCAAATACCATAAAATAGACTCCGTAATACGTAGCCAGCGTCAGCGGAACACGATGCGGAGCGCGGCTTTTTGACGGCCACGGATGGCCTAATGTCGCGATGCCAAGGATGGCAAGGAGCGACGTGCCAAGGAGAGCACAACAACCGAAAGCGGCTATGTATTACGGAGTCCTACCTGAATATTTACAGTTTTTACTTGTCTAGGTCTATTTTATTCCCCTGCTCCCAGGTTTCTCCCACAGGATACCCTGCTTGCAAAGCGGGCAATCATCCGGCTCATACGCCTCAATATTCATCTGAATCAGACTATGCAGCAAAAGTCCGTCAAAATCAGCTTTGCCGCCGCTGCGATCCACAAGCACGCCTACACCGACCGGAACTGCACCAGCTTCCTTGACGATATCGATGACTTCTTTCACCGATCCGCCAGTTGTGATAACATCTTCGACCACGAGGACTTTTTCGCCGGGTTCAAGCTTGAAGCCTCTCCTGAGCGCCATTTTCCCATTTTGTCTTTCAGTAAAGATTGATTTTATCCCTAAGTTCCGACCAACCTCATGGGCGACGACAATCCCGCCCATCGCAGGACCAATAACGGTTTGGATCTCCATTCCTTCAAATTTTCTGGCCAGCTCTTTCCCAAGAACTGCAGCCTTCCTCGGATATTGAAGTACCTGGGCGCACTGCATGTAACGCGCGCTGTGTTTCCCAGAAGTAAGAAGAAAATGACCTTGAAGCAACGCTCCGGTCTCCTTGAAAATATCGAGAATGTCATTTTCATTTAATCTTTCAGTCGTTGAATGATCAGACACGTTTATTCCACCTCCAAAATGTGATTTCTGAGTTTATCCAGGAAATATCAGTACAATAACATTTAACACGTATTATGGCACTTAAAATATTCTACCACATTGATTAAGAAAAAAGGAACTATTTTGCTGTGAAATCTATCTCAACTTTTGTTATATAAGATATCTTTAAAAAATTGTCGCAAATATGCATTATTATACACAAATATACTAAGTATTATTTACAAAATTAGTTATTATATTTGTTATTTTTTGTTATATAATAATTACAGAAATACCCCTTACTTTATTTTACATTTCCTTTATTTACCAGTAATCACAATTTGATAATATCTAAAAATTAAGACAATCTATTTACATTTAGAAAATAATAGATTGTTTACCAAGGTGGTTTAAATGATATTTCAGGCTTCTGATGTCTATTTCAAAAACGAGCAGGATAAAGAAGAAAAACTTTTGTTTGCCTTTACCAGCCTTGAAAAAATACCGGATAGCGTGTTCTGGGCCGATGAAGAAGGAAACCTTTCTTTCGTCAATGAAGCCGCTTGCCGGACATTGGGCTACACCAGAGAAGAGCTGCTCACCTTAAATGTTAGGGACTTTGATCCTATTGTAGTAGGCGGAATCAATCAAAAAATTATTGAATGTGTTGATTACGGGGGACTTTCTCTTATTCAGACATTTCACAAACACAAGGATGGGCACCTAATCCCGGTCGAAGTATTAAGCATAGTTAGACAATTGGTAGGCAATAAATATCTTACTACATCCATTGTCCGTGACATCACAGATCGGGGCCAAGTAGAGGAAGAATTAAAAGAGACGTACAACCGTCTTGAGGTCTTATATAATATTTATCAGGCAACGACAAGTGAAAAAAACATTAACAGACTCATCCGGCAAGCAGCAGATGTCATGAAAAGCACGTTTGAATTTGATGCTTTTGTGTTTTACATTTATGATGACTACCTGCAACGACCGGCGTTATATTATACACTTGGGCTACCCAAAGAAATCATCCGTAAAATAGAAATTTTGCCGGAGTATGTCGGTTTCTTCGGTCAAAGTCTTACATCAGGCTTTGTGGCATACGCCAAGTATACGGAAAAAACTGAAATTGATGAAAACATCAAACAGTTATTTCTTGATTATGGCTTTACTGATGAAATGACTTTTCCGATCACGTTTGAACAAAAAACGATCGGCGGGATTGGATTGATTAACAAGCATAATAAGCCTTTTAAAGCCAAAGATAAGGAATTGCTGCAGGCTGTTTGCGGGCAGCTCAGCACGGTTATCCAAAATCTCAGGCTGGTCCGCTCTCTAAGCAAAGAACTGAAAGAGCACAAACGTACGACTGAAGCTTTAAAAAAAGTGAATGCTGAATTGGAAAAATCAGCATTCACTGATCAGCTCACAAATATTTGGAATCGAAGATGCTTCCTGAAGAATTCGGCAATTGAAATTGAACGTTCCAGACGTAACAAGTATCCACTTTCCCTGTTACTTTTGGATATTGACCACTTCAAATTGATCAACGACAACTACGGACATCAGGCTGGAGATCAGGCCTTGATTGAGTTTGCGAATCTTCTGCGGGACAATATCCGGAGCTTTGACTCTTTAGCACGTTGGGGAGGAGAGGAATTCCTGATCCTGGCACCTCACCTTCGGGCCGGAAATGCCGTGCAGTACGCCGACAGACTCAGGGAGTTGATCGCGGAACACCTATTCCAGGAAGTTGGAGAAATCACGGCAAGCATTGGAGTCGCCGAACTGGCCAATACCGATAACATAGATTCCTGGATCAAAAAGGTGGATAACGCACTCTACCGAGCCAAGGAACAAGGCCGAAACAGAGTAGAGTTCAATGGTGTTGTCATCCTCTAATATTACCCCACAAGCTTCCCTGGACATCGTCTACCAGAGATCCTGCTTCAAACCGATTCCTGCCATTGGCTTTCGCTTTATACAGCTGGAGGTCAGCTTTTCTGATCAGTTCTTCAGGCGATTCTTCCTTAAGTTCACTTATTCCTCCGCTTACGGTAATATGTATGCCTTCCCGAAAATCAGTTAGCGCTATCTTAGATCTGAGCCGTTCCGCCAGGAACAAAACCTCATCCGTGACAGTATCAGGTAGGATAATGACGAATTCGTCCCCACCATATCTGCCGATAATATCGGTGCGTCGACATACCTGCCCCAATATTCCAGCAACACGGATGATAACATTGTCTCCATATTGGTGACCGAATCGGTCGTTGATATCTTTAAAGTCATCGATGTCCATCATAATAATAGACAATGGGTAATCAATCCGTTTGGCTCGTTCAATCTCTTCCTTAAGTTTAAGAAAGATGTTTTCATGATTATATAGGGATGTCATCGAATCGCGAACGGACAGGTCTGCCAATATTATGTTCTTAGTTTCAATTTCTTTTTTATAAATCAAGGACAATAATCTGATTTTGAACACCATCCTGGAAAAAATCCACGCACACAGGTTCATAATAAAAGCATTGATACGCAAAATCTCGACAATATAATCATTCGGCTGATAGTAGGGAATGACCAGAAAAAAGAAAAGATATATAGAAGAATACAAGACCAAACTTGTCAAAGGAGGTAAATAGATAAAAGCTGCTAAACCGAACACTGCAATAATATATGGATTGATTGATACAAGCTCATTTTGAGGCAGAATACTAAGCGCACAGCCAAAAACCAGTAAAATGATTAAGTAGCCAACTTCTGTACAATAGATGATTTCCTTTCTGTAGACGTTGCATTTCCGGTATACTTGAATAAGAAGCGGAAGCATTAACAAACTGAGCGAAATAAAAATTAATATGCTGATTTTAACGTCTACGACCGTACTCGAAAAAAAGATCAGCAGTAAACTTTCACAAATGCTAAAGAAACCCGCGATAACAATTAGCTTTAAGAAATTTTCTTTCCAAAGCTGACGCGAAAATTCATCCTTGTTTTCTTTTGGAACAACCGTAAAGTATTTACGCAAACGCTTAAACCCCATGAATTACCTAACCTCATGATTTTTTCATGCCGTCAAGTTCATGCTGTCATTTTTGTACTGCAAACTACAGGTTCAAACAATATACCAACATATACCAGCTTATAACGTCACAACTATATAATAATAGCCAGGACCCTGTCAATACAAAAGCTGTTTTTTTAATCCCACATACGCGCTAAAGCTTTCCTGGGATTCTCATTCAAAGTAATCGGTCTGCCAACTACCAGATAGGAGCTTCCGGCTTCCAGGGCCATGCGCGGCGTAAGAATCCGCACCTGGTCATTTTTTTCGCTCCAGGCCGGCCGGATCCCCGGCGTCACGAGAAGAAAATCTTCTCCGCATTCCGCCCGGAGAATTTTTGCTTCCTGGGCGGAAGACACGACTCCATCCAGATTTGCTTTCATAGCAAGCATTGCCAGCTTCAGTACCTGGTCCTGCGTACTGCCTTGAACCCCGATTGATGTTAGGTCCTCCTGGCCCATACTCGTAAGCACGGTTACACCGATAATGATTTTGCCGGCCTTATGACCGACCTCGGCCGCTCTTGCCATCATTTCGTATCCGCCGCTGCAGTGGACATTGATCATATCCACGCCGGAGGCAGTTAAGACGCTTAAGGTTTTCTCGACAGTAGTCGGAATATCATGCAGCTTGAGATCGAGAAATATTTTAAATCCGAGCTCCTTGAACTGCTGAATCAGGCTTAAGCCCGAGAGTGCATAAAGCTCAAGGCCGACCTTCAGCCAGCACCCGCTGCCGGCAAGTGCCCGGGCAATGTCCAGGGCTTTTTCTTTCGTATTGACATCCAGGGCAACAATAACTTTTTCATTTAAACTTTGTAAAGTTTCCATTTTCCTCATCCTTTCTGCCCATGGGCAAGTCCGACGATTTCCCTGACCGACTGATAGCCTCTTTGATTGCCATAGGCCTGAATTCCTTCCAAAATTTCAACGGGCGCAAGCGGATTGCCAAAATTAGCTGTTCCGATGCTCACTGCCGAAGCGCCTGCCAGCATAAATTCGACAGCATCCTGCCAGGTTGAAATTCCGCCCATGCCAATGACCGGCAGCTTTACAGCCTGATAGACCTGATAGACCATTCTGACGGCCACCGGCCGGACTGCGGGACCGGATAATCCCCCCATCGTGTTGGCCAACACTGGCTTCTGAGTATTGAGATCAATCTGCATGCCCAAAAGCGTATTAATCAGAGAAATGATATCCGCCCCGCCACTTTCCACAGCTTTAGCCATCGCTGCAATATCGGTCACATTCGGAGACAGCTTCGCAATCAACGGCAGATCCGTTTTCTTTCTGACGGCAGCGATGACTTCTTCCGCACTCTTGGGATCAGTTCCAAAAGCCATACCGCCGTGTTTGATGTTCGGACAAGAGATGTTAACTTCCAGAGCTGCAATCCCACAGCCGCGTTGGAAGGATGATGCCATCAGGGCATAATCTTCCAGTGAGAAACCCGAGATATTGACAATCACTGCCGTGTCCAGCGAAGCCAGCTGCGGCAGATAGCTTTTTAAGAAAGCCTCCAGCCCGGGATTTTCCAAGCCTACAGAATTCAGCAGGCCTGATGGAGTCTCCGCGAGCCTCGGTACAGGATTCCCAAGGCGCTTAAGCGGTGTAATCCCTTTGACGGTAATCCCGCCGAGAACGGAGGGTTCATAAAACGGAGCATAAGCTTCACCGAAGCCATACGTGCCGGAGGCAGTGATGACAGGATTTTTAAGCTTTAATCCTGCCAGATCAGTCTCAAGATTAAATGTCTGCATCCCAGACCACCTCCTGCCCATTCATTACCGGTCCCTCTTTGCAGACACGTTTTCGTTTCAGTCCGCCGTTTTCGGCTCTGACAGTACAGACACAGCCCAAACACGCGCCAACCCCGCAGGCCATCCGCTCTTCTAAAGAAACCTCCAGCGGAACGTCGCCATTCAGACAAATCCCTGCGACAGCCTTCAGCATACCGTTCGGGCCGCAGGCTGCGGCCTGTAGAAGCCCTCCGTGCAGCAATTCCTGCGTGCTTCCGAGAGCTAGGTGCTTTTCCAGTAGTGCGGTGACCAGGCCTTTCTCTCCGAAACTTCCGTCCAGCGTTGAAAGTTCAACATCCAAACCTTTTTGCAGCAGCAGATTCAAATCTGCACTGTCCAGGAAATCTTTGTTTTCCCCGCCCCAGAGGACTTTTATCTTTACGGGAACTTTCTGTGCAGCCTGGATCACAGAGAACAGCGGAAACATCCCTATTCCGCCTGCAATCAGCAGCAGTTCTCCTTCCCGGGGAATAGAAAAACCTGTCCCCAGCGGCCCCAGAACACTTAGATATTGGTCTGCCGGTATCCTTGAGAGAAGTTCGGTACCTTTCCCTTTGATTCTGTAGTAGATAGTCACTTCTCCACGTTCAGGGTCGATCCCGGCAATGCTAAGTGGTCTGCGCAGAAGTGGATCACTCGTGTCCGTGACCTGGATATGCAGAAACTGGCCCGGTCGAGCTGTTTTGGCAGCTTCTCCACTCAAAACAAGTTTGTACAAACCCTGGACGGGATGTCCGATCCTTTCATTGAAGACGACTTTCTCCTTGAGGTCCATGATGTTCTCACTCCCTGGTACATTGTATTTTAAATAACTACTCAAAAATAAGACATACAGACCGGCTTAAAGCTTAAAATCAGTCTGTGGGTCACAAGTACTGCGACAAGCGTAGCACGGATAGCGCAGCGCGGCTGTTTGTGCCATGGAGGGTACAATCAGCCGAAAAGCAGTATTGTGACACACAGACCGGCCTGAGACCTTTATCGCCGCTCTAGCTGAGCGGCACGATACTCGGTATGTTGGCTTCCAGAACATGCAGCCAGGCTTCGGCCGTATCCATACTGGTAAAGCACGGTACGCCGTGTTCGACCGCACTTCTTCGGATCGCAAAACCGTCGCTGGCAATGATTCTGCCGTGTGTGGTTGTATTTAAAACACACTGGACATGACCCTTGCGGATCTTCTCAGTGATATCGTCCGATCCGGAATGAAGTTTACCAACCGTGTCAACTTCAATGCCGGACTGGCGAATCGCCTTAGCCGTCCCTTCCGTGGCGATGATTCTGAAACCAAGTTTGGCAAAACGTTTAACGAGCCGTATCCCGTCTTCCTTATCGCGGTCGGCTAGGGTGGCGAGCAGCGTGCCGTAAACCGATATCTGCATGCCGGCGGCCATCAATGCTTTCTGGAGCGCTTTTTCATAATCATAATCAATCCCCATGACTTCTCCGGTTGACTTCATTTCAGGACCGAGAGAAGGTTCAACGAGCAGCAGCTTGGAGAAAGAGAATACCGGCGCTTTTACCGCAACCTTCTCTCCAACCGGCCACAAACCGGATTTAATACCCATGCTTCCCAGCTTCTCTCCAAGAATGACCCGGGTGGCCAATTCCACAATCGGCACGCCGGTAATCTTGCTTAAGAAAGGGACCGTACGGCTGGAGCGGGGATTGACTTCCAGAATATAGACCTGATCTTTATAGATCACATACTGGATATTCAACAAGCCTTTGATCCGCAGGCTCCGGGCCAGCGAAACGGTTAAATCCTCGATGATTTCCTTGACGTCGTCTGCAACCGTTTGCGGCGGATAGACCGCAATCGAATCGCCGGAATGAATACCGGCCCGTTCCAGATGCTCCATGATTCCGGGAATGCAGACGGTTTCCCCGTCGGAAATCGCATCGACTTCGACCTCTTTGCCGAGAAGATACTGGTCGATCCAGATGCTTTGTCCCGGGAAATCCGCCAAAGCCCTTGCAAATACACCCTGGAGCTCCTGAGGCTCATAAACAATTTGCATAGCCCTTCCTCCAAGCACATAGGAAGGACGTACAATCAGGGGATAGCCGATATCCTCTGCAAGCCTTTCAGCTTCTTCCATGTTGGAAACGCATCCGCCGCGGGGCCGGCGAGCGCCCAGCTGCTGCAGAACTTCATCAAAGATTCCTCTCTCTTCCGCTCTGTCCGTGTCTTCGACCGTCGTACCAAGAATCCGGTAGCCGCGTTCCGCCAGTCCTTTACATAACCCTATCGCAGTCTGTCCGCCAAATTGGACGACGATACCCTCAGGTTTTTCTTTCTCAAGTACTGCCGTGACATCCTCAATCGTGAGTGGTTCAAAGTAAAGCCTGTCGGCCGTATCAAAGTCGGTAGACACTGTTTCCGGATTATTGTTAATAATGATACTCTCAATACCTGCCTTGCGCAGCGCCTTCACAGCATGAACTGAGCAATAGTCAAACTCGATGCCCTGACCGATCCTGATCGGCCCCGATCCCAGGACGACAACTTTCCGTCGGTCTGTCGGCTGAACCTCATCCTCGGCATCATAGCTCGAGTAGAAGTACGGGGTCGTCGCTTCAAACTCCCCGGCACAGGTATCGACCATTTTAAAGACAGGCTTCAGATTGTTCAGGATCCTGAAATCATAGACCTGCTGCTCATTTGCATGCCAAAGACGGGCAATCTCGCGGTCGGAATAGCCCAGCCGCTTGGCCTTTGTTAAGGCTGTCAAATCCCAGGCCTGCTGCTTTATTTCTGTGGATGTCCTGACAATCCCTTCTATTTTCTTCAAAAAGTAAGGGTTCCACGCATTTAGCCGATTTATTTCGTCTACAGTCCATCCCCTGCGGAAAGCTTCCGCAATCACGAAGAGCAGATTATCTTCCGGCAGGCTGCATCTTTTCCGAAGAAGTTCATCGTCGATGTACGCCATCTCTTCGAGCAGGATGCCGTATGCTTTCGTTTCAAGGGAGCGCACCGCCTTTAAGAGGGCCGTCTCCAAATTGCGCCCCAAACCCATAACCTCTCCGGTCGCCTTCATTTGCGTACCAATCCTACGGTCGGCATCGGAGAATTTATCGAAAGGCCAACGCGGGATCTTTACAACCACATAGTCCAAGGCAGGCTCAAAACAGGCCGAAGTCTTCCCGGTTACGGCATTCGGCAGTTCGGCCAACGTATAGCCGATCGCTATTTTGGCAGCCACCTTCGCAATCGGATAGCCCGTCGCTTTGGAAGCCAGCGCACTCGAACGGCTCAAACGCGGATTGACTTCAATAACACAGTATTCGAGTCTTTCCGGATGCAGCGCATATTGAACATTGCAGCCTCCCTCAATGCCGAGAGCAGCTACGATTTTCAGGGCCGAAGTCCGAAGTGTCTGGACTTCCTTATCTGTAAGCGTCTGGCAGGGTGCCACGACGATGCTGTCACCGGTATGGACGCCGACAGGATCCATATTTTCCATATGGCAAACCGTAATACTGTTGCCGCAGCTGTCCCGCAGCACCTCATACTCAATTTCTTTCCAGCCGGCTACACTTTTTTCGATTAGAATCTGCCCAATCATACTGGCTTTGATTCCGCTGGCGGCAATCGTTGTCAATTCATCCGCGTCTTTGGCAATCCCGCCGCCGGTGCCGCCCAGCGTGAATGCCGGCCGAACAATCACCGGATAGCCAATTTCTTCAGCAAATTTAAGAGCTTCCCGTACATCCGAAACAATCGAGCTCGCCGGGATCGGTTCCCCAATTTCGTTCATCAAATTCCGGAAAAGCTCCCTGTCCTCCGCCTTGCTGATGCTCTCCAGCGGCGTTCCCAAAAGCGTGACGCCACAGCGGTCCAGAATACCGGCTTTGGCCAGCTGGAAAGCCAGGTTCAGTCCGGTTTGGCCGCCCATCGTCGGGATCAGTCCGTCGGGTCTTTCCTTCTCAATAATTCGCTCCAAAAACTCCAGTGTCAGAGGCTCGATATATACTTTATCGGCAATTTCCTTATCCGTCATAATGGTAGCCGGATTGGAATTGACCAGAATAATTCCCACGCCTTCTTCCCTTAAAGCCCGGCAGGCCTGCGTTCCGGCATAGTCAAACTCAGCCGCCTGTCCGATCACGATGGGTCCTGAACCAATCACCATGACCTTCTGCCAATTTTGTTTTGGCATTTACATTTCCCCCCATTTAGCGTTCATCATCTCTGCAAAGCGGTCAAATATTTCATCATTTTCCTCAGGGCCCGGTGCAGCTTCAGGATGATATTGCACAGTTAAAACCGGATATTTTTCGTGCTTCAGGCCTTCAACCGTGCCATCATTCAAATTCGCATACAGGATGTTAAACCCAGTTCCTCGAAGCGATTCTTCACTGACAGCATAACCATGGTTCTGAGAAGTCATGGTTACTTTGCCCGTTTCTTTGTTCTGAACAGGATGGTTCCCTCCGCGATGCCCAAACGGCAGCTTGTAGGTCGAGGCACCCGCTGCCATCGCCATGATCTGATGACCCATACAAATGCCCATGATCGGTAATTCCGTAATCAGTTTCCCCATGTTCTCTGCAATTTCCGGCAGACGGGATGGATCTCCAGGTCCATTGCTCAGCACAAGTCCCTGGGGCCTCAACTCCATTATTTTCTGAGAGGAAGTCCCTGCCGGAAAAACATGCAGCTGGTAACCTCTTTTCTGCAGGCAACGCAAAATATTCTTTTTGGCGCCAAGATCAAGTACAGCCAACTCCGGACCGTTACCGGGAATGACATATTCTTCGTCGGATGTCGCCTGGTACACCCAATGTTTTTCAGGGTCAAAATCCTGCGGCGTGCTTTTCTGCCAGAACGCTGCGGCCTGTTCCAGTTCCTCGACCATTATGCCGGACATCGTCCCATTATTCCGGATATAGCGGGTCAACGCCCGGGTATCGACGCCTTTTAAGCCAGGGATATTCTGTTTCATACAGAAATCTTCCAGGCTTCCATCGGCATGCAGGCTGCCTTCGCCAGCCGAGAGCTCCCGCACGATGATACCCTTAAGCAGTACCTTGTCAGCTTCGCTCTCTTCATGATGCCAGCCGTAGTTCCCGATCTGCGGGTGCGTAAATGTCAGGATTTGTCCGGCATAGGACAAATCGGTGATCATTTCCTGATATCCGCACATTGAAGTATTGAATACGACTTCCCCTTTGATCACGTGGTCTCCGCCAATCCAGGGGCCAAATTTTTCTCCTTCGAAAGCTTTTCCGTCACTTAAAACCAGCCAGGCCATTATGCTTCCTCCTTATTGTCTAAAAGCTTTCTTCCAGCCATTCGTATTTTTCCGCCGACAATGGTCATTACTGGGAATCCCTGCATCTCCTGTCCCAGGAAAGGGGTATTCTGCGACTTTGTCTCCATTGTCTCCGCAGAAATCATTTCCCGGTATTCCGGGTCAAACAGAACCAAATCGGCCTGACTCCCGGGTCGAAGCGTTCCACCCGGCAGGCCGAAACGGCGAGCCGGGTTCAGCGACCATAAAGCGATGACCTGATCTGGGGTTATTTTCCCTTTTAACACGAGGTTCTGCCAGACTGCGGCTAGGACTGTTTCCAGCGCGTTGATCCCAAACGGTGCTTCGGCGAAAGGCCGAGTCTTCTCTTCCCAGGTATGCGGGGCATGGTCTGTCGCCAGCATATCGATCGTCCCGTCCAGCAAGCCTTCCAACAGCGCAATCTGGTCTTCTGCAGAAGGAAGCGGTGGATTGACTTTATAAGAGGCATCGGTCAGGATAACATCCTGATCCGTAAAGATCAGATGGTGCGGATTCACTTCGGCCGTTACATCCACACCCATTTTTTTGGCTTCTCTGATAATCTGCACACTTTCTTTGGTCGATACATGCGCAATATGGAGTTTCCCTCCTGTTTCAGCCGTCAGCAGCACATCCCTGGCCACCATTACGCTCTCGGCGCTGGCCGGAATTCCTCTTAAGCCGAGTCTCGCACTCATTTCACCTTTGCGCATCACACCGTGTCCGGCCAGGCTGTCATCTTCACAATGACTGATGATCGGGCAGCCAGCTAGCTTGGCGTATTCCAGTGCCAGACGCATCATCTCAGCATTCTGGATTCCTTTACCGTCATCGGAAAACGCCACTGCTCCGCCGTCGAGGATATCCATCATCTCCACCAGCTCTTTGCCAAGGAAACCTTTCGTTACCGCCGCGATCGGATAGACTTTGGCCATAGCCGCGCGTTCTCCCTGCAGCCGCACAAATTCCGTTAGCGCACGGTTGTCAACAATCGGCGTTGTATTGGCCATGGCGAGTATCGAGGTAAATCCTCCTTTTATCGCAGCTCTGGAACCGCTGCGGATATCTTCCTTCTCCTCTTGACCGGGTTCGCGGAGATGCACGTGCACATCAATTAGACCGGGGAACAAATATTTTCCTTCCCCCTCAACCTGTAGCACATCGTCAAGCCTCTGGGCTTCCAGCGCTTCCAGAACGTCTGCAGGCTGCAGGCTCCCGGCTGATTTCACAATAACGCCATCTTTAACCAAGACATCATTGATCCCGGACAATCTTTGGGCCGGGTCAATCACATACGCATTCTTAATCCACAACACTGCCTGTCCCTCCTATCAACAAGTAAATCAAAGCCATCCGAATGGCAACACCGTTGGTGACCTGCTCTTCAATCACAGACTGCACACTGTCAGCCAAATCACTCGTAATCTCGACACCTCTGTTCATCGGACCGGGGTGCATGATGATGGTATCTTTACCGGTTTGTCTTAACCTTTCCTGGCTAAGACCATATAACCTGCTGTATTCCCTGATTGACGGAAAAAGGCCGCTTTGCTGCCTTTCCAGCTGAAGGCGGAGGGCCATCACCGCATCGGCCCCGGGCAGTTCTTTATCCAGATCGTAAGAGGTCTTCACACCAAGGTAATTCATTTCCGATGGCAGCAGCGTCGGCGGGCCAACCAATACGATTTCGGCGCCAAGTTTTTTCAGTCCGAGGACATTGCTCCGCACAACTCTAGAGTGCAGCACATCGCCGACAATCACGATTTTCTTGCCTTGAAGTTCTCCCAGCCTCTCCTGCATCGTAAAAAAGTCCAGCAAGGCCTGAGTCGGATGGGCATGCTGGCCGTCACCGCCATTGATCACGCCGGCTGAAAGCTCGTCGGCGAGGAACTCTGCCGCCCCTGAGCTGCCATGCCTGATGACTACCAAATCAACTTTCATGGCCTGAAGCGTCTTCGCTGTATCCAGAAGGGTTTCTCCCTTACTTACACTGCTTTGGGCAACTGCAATATTTGACGTATCTGCTCCAAGGATTTTGGCCGCAGTCTCGAAGGAAGTCCTGGTCCGGGTGCTGTTCTCATAAAAAAGCATGACCACAGATTTCCCTCTCAGTGTCGGTAATTTCTTATTGGGTCTTGCCAAAATCTCTTTCATCGGAGCCGCAGTCTTCAAGATATGTTTGATTTCTTCCGCTGTCAGTTTGTCCAGATCAAGCAGGTCCTTGTGCTTCCAGTTCATGCGTACGCCTCCCGTCAATCATTTCTTCATGCCTGAATTTACTTCTCAATCCATTCCAACCTCAAATATTTTTGCAAGCTTTTTCGCGTAACTTCCGCTAGAGAATTTGACATAATTGTATTAAGTCCATTTTGAATCCTTGACCCGAGATCAGTCTACGCAATGGATAGCCAGCGTCAAGCGGAGCACGATGCGGAGCGCGGCTTTTTGCGCCAAGGAGGGCGCAATTTGCCGAAAGCGGTTATCCATTACGTAGACCTGCACAATCATAAAAATCCAATAAAAAAATCCCTCTACCAAAAGGAAGGCAGGAGGAATTGAATAATCAACTTTCTCGCTTTCCCTTGGCTATCTCTCCGGATAACATTTAAAGGGTCGGACTCAAAATGTTCGTTATGTTTTTTCCTGTAGGAATACTTCTTCACTTCCGTCCGTTTCTTCCAGGCACACAGAAACAATTTCCCTGCTGGAAGTCGGAACATTTTTGCCGACATAATCGGCCCTGATCGGCAGTTCCCGGTGCCCCCGGTCTACCAAAACGGCCAGTTGGATTTTCGATGGTCTTCCGAGATCGAGCAGCGCATCGAGCGCTGCTCTGACTGTACGGCCGGTAAATAAAACGTCATCGACCAAAATGACGATTTTCCCGTCTAAGCTGAATGGCACTTTGGTCTCATGCAACACAGGTTGGATATCGATCGTACTCAGGTCGTCTCTATAAAGTGTGATGTCAAGCAGTCCGAGAGGAACCGATACATCCTCAAATTCTGCAATCCTTTCTTTAATGCGTTCTGCTAAAGGGACTCCCCTCGTCCTTATCCCGATCAGGACAAGGTCTTTCGTTCCTTGATTCTTCTCCAGGATTTCATGGGATATCCTGCTAATCGCTCTGCGAATTCCGTCCGCATCCATGATCCTGTTTTTTGGCGTACCTTCCATTTGAGTTCGCCTTCTTTCGCATATGTTTGCCGCTCCTAGCCGTCCTGGCACCGCGGCATTAGTCCATTGGTCAGTCGCTCTTTTCCCTCCATGGAATCGCGACATTTATCCCTTCATGGATGTCAAAAAAGCTGCCTGCAGGAGCAGACAGCCATACTTCACGTACAACATTTTATCTGCCTTACCTGCCTCACTGGACAATTTTAAAGGCAACTGATTTAATTTTCATCATAACTAGTTTAGTGTACTAGGAACCAAATGTCAATCACTATTCTTTAGCTTTGCCAGAACATCCCGAAATGATTCGGGTGGATCTGCCGTAAATGTCATCTTTTCTTCGGTCCGTGGATGAACAAAACTCAGCGTCTCGGCATGAAGAACCTGTCCGGTCAAGCCAAAAGGATTTTTCTTTGGCCCGTAAAGCGGGTCTCCCAGCACAGGGTGTTTCAAATAGGCCATATGCACTCTAATCTGGTGGGTCCTTCCTGTATCCAACACCGCTTTGATCGCAGTAAATTGCAAAAATCGTTCCAGAACATAATAGTGCGTCACTGCATTACGGGAATTCTTAAAAATAACCGCCATTTTCTTACGATCCTTTGGATCTCTGCCAATGGGTGCATTCACAGTTCCCGACGGCTCCGACATCAACCCGTGAACGATGGCCCTGTAGCTTCGTCCGACACTATGCTCTTTAATCTGGTGGGCAAGATGATGATGCGCGTCATCCGTTTTGGCAACGACCAACAACCCGGAAGTATCTTTGTCGATCCGGTGAATAATTCCCGGGCGGATGACACCATTAATCCCGGAAAGGTTTTGGCAGTGATACAGCAGTGCGTTAACCAGCGTTCCGTTCCATGCACCAGGAGCAGGATGCACCACCATGCCCTGGGGTTTATTGACGACGAGAAGATCATCGTCTTCATACACAATATCCAGCGGTAATTCTTCAGGCAGAACATCCAGCTTCTGCGCAGGAGGAATACTGATCTCAACACGGTCTTCTTCCTGAACCCGGTAATTGGCCTTCTTAAGTTGGCTGTTGACAAGCACGCGTTCCTGTTGGATAAGGTTTTGTATATAGCTTCTGCTCAGTAAGGTACATTCCGCCAGTGCCGTATCCAGCCGCTGGCCGGGAGCTGCCTGAACAAGCTGCCGTTCCTCGCTGTCCGGATCCTCGATAAAATGATCCTGCGGTTCTTCTTCAAAATGATGATTCGTCATTCGTATCCTCTTTCATTCGCATCAAAAGAATAATCAACAAGATACCGCCAATGACAATCATGCTGTCGGCGATATTAAAAATATAGGGCCAGACCCTAAAATCAAGAAAATCAATTATTTTTCCGGTAAGCAACCGGTCCCAGAAATTGCCGAGCGCTCCGCCCCCAATCAGACCCATGCTCACCCGCATAAGCCTTTGTCCTTGCGGCACTTTTCTTTGAAAATAGAACAGTACGGCAAGAACAATTACTGAAACAGTGATCAGCACCCACTTTTGGCCCTGCAGCATACCAAAGGCCGCACCAGGATTCAAAATATAGGTTAGATGGAAAAAGCCCGGGATTACGGCCTGGCTTTCTCCCAGCGTCATATTGCTTTGAACGACCCATTTACTGAGACGGTCTAAGACTAAGATAATGATCAGTGTTACCCAGGTATATAAAAATGGCAAAAGGGTACCCTCCATCTAATGAATCATTAATCCTCAACGATTACCGTTCCGGTATCTCCGTTCTTAAGCCCCAGCGCATTCGCTTCATCGGTATCGATGTGCAGATCCAGCGCATAAGTTGATTTTACTCTGACCAGAACGTTATGCAGAATACCGCCGCGGGGTCCTTCAAAAAGTACTTTAACCATATCCTTATCCTTAATGCCATACTGCAGCGCATCGTCTTCACTGGCATGGATGTGACGCATCGCGGCAATGACTCCGTGTTCCAGACTTACTTTTTTATCTCCTGCTATAATATCAATGCCGGGTGTCCCTTTGGTATTGCCGGAATCTCTTGCCGAAATGTTTAATCCCAGTTTAATCGCATCTGTCACAGCAAGTTCAATCTGAGTTTCATCACGGGCAGGCCCTAGGACACGGACTCCCTCAAGCTTCCCTTTGGGACCGATCAGCGTTACAGTTTCTTCAGCCGCAAACTGTCCGGGCTGACTTAAGTCTTTCTTTTTAGTAAGTGTACTGTTTTCACCAAAAAGCTGGCTGATATGTTCCTCAGAAAGGTGAAGATGTCGATTGGATATTCCAACCGGAACCAAAAATGTATGCATACTGTTCACTCCTCAATATTTGTTTGAACGATTGCTCCATGGTCCATGATCGCAACAATTGCTTGTCAAGAAGCTTTCCGGCATAAATGACTTCAATGCGACGGCACAGGAAGTGTGAAGGCCTTTAAATAGCCTTTACGGTGTTGAGTATGTCATGGATAACATAGCATTAGGGGGTGAATATGGAGAACTCGTCTCATGACGAGTTCTCCATTTAATATTCAGTACCTTACTGCATTTGCAGGACGCTTCTTCCGTTCTACACAATGAGATTGGCAATAAGCTTATAAAGGGGCCAAAGAATCACACTTTTGATAAGTACGATGGCCAGGACAGCAAAAAACGGAGCAAAATCAACCATCATGGCCTGGTTGCCTAGCCGTATTTTTCGGAAAGGCCTCAAAAGCGGTTCAGTGATATCGTAAATGATCCGAATAAATCTATTGCTTGGTGAATGAGGTATCCAAGATAAAATACAGCGTATGATTACGAGCCATTCCAGGATCAGAAGGACCTTGTCAATAATTGCATAACTCCAATAAAGAATTGTAATTCTGATTACCCCCCCATTAATGCCTATGATCAATGACTCTCGATTAATTGTTGATTTTAGGCCAGAGAATATCCCGCTCGGTTGTTTTGTAATTCAGCTCGCCGCTAATGTCCACATTGTTTGGGACAAATAGGAAAATACCATTGCCAACCTTCTGCATATTCCCACCTAAAGCATAGGTTGTACCGCTGATAAAATCAACGATCCGCTGTGACAGATGACCGTCGGTCCGTTCCAGGTTCAGAATAACTGATTTACGAGCTTTAAGGTGCTCTGCAATTCCCTGAGCTTCCTCAAAAGAGACCGGCTCTACGACGATGACCCTTACCTGCTTTTGGGTATGAATGCTGACCACAGAAGCCTGTTTTCTTTTCATGGCATTGTCTTTGTATGTTTCCCTGCTGAAGGATTCGCTCTGAGCGGGTTCTCGGAGCGCATTATCTCTGAAGCTGCTGTTTCTGGACTTTTCTGCTCTTCCGGAATACTCTTCTTCTAATTCTTCAGGTTCAAAATCGTCCTCATCGTCCCCAAAACCCATAATACCTATAAATTTGTCAAGTATCTTTGCCATTTTCATCCTCCGTGATTTAAATTTTTTCATAAGTTTTATGTAAAATATATTAATTCCTGTGTCCGAAAATCATGCTTCCGACTCGGACAATTGTAGAGCCCTCTTCGACGGCAATTTCATAATCCTGGCTCATTCCCATAGACAAATGGGGAAGCCCATTAGGCCCTCCGGCACCTTTCGTCAGTAAATCATTTCTGATCTCCCTGAGTTTTCGGAAATACCCTCTTGTTTCTCCGGGTCCGGCATCAAGGGCACCAATCGTCATTAGTCCGTGAACGGTCACATAGGGAAAGTCGTGTACGCTGTCCATAAAGTCCTGAAGCTCTTCGATCTCGAGACCAGCTTTGGCCTTATCCCTTGCAACATTTACCTGGACAAGCGTCTTCCATCTGATCTGGCGCTTTTCCCCTTCCAGATTCAGCTTCTCCAGCAGCGCAAAGCGGTCCAGCGAATGAATGAACGCGATGTCTTCTAGGTATTTTACCTTATTCGTCTGTAGACGGCCAATGATATGCCATTGGCAATCCTGCGGCAGCGAGAGGTGCTTGGCCTGCCACTCCTGTACTTTATTTTCTCCGAAAGCCCTTAAACCTGCCCTGTGTGCCTCCATGATCCTGTCTTCGGGTACTGTCTTGGATACGGCCAGAAGTGTGATATCTTTCGAGCTACGGCCTGCTCTCGCAGCAGCTGCCGAAATTTTTTGCTGTACTTCTGAAATGTTATTGACTATACTCATTGGACTCCTGCCGCCTGTGTTGGCATATAATCATTTATATGTTCTACATTTTCCTTGATTTCCCTGCTTTTTATGCAAAAAGTAGCTGGATTTATTGACTTTTTTAAAAATCAGGACTTCACATACATGCCTTCAATACCTTCTCGCGGATTAACGACAACCTGGATACCCTCCGGAAGACCTTCGACACAGGCTAAATTTTCATTGCTGTCCTTGATGATGACACTCTGGTAGTGGATCACGCCATCCTCCAGGACATAGACTCCCTTTTCCTCACCGGAGGTGCACAAGGCACTGGCCGGAACGACCAAGCCCCTGGTCGAGGACTGAAATCTCCAGGCAATTTCGTGTATCCTGTTCTCCGCGGTACCTTGCACATATTGACTAAAGCGGATCACTGCTCCTCCAGGTTGCGACGAAAGCTTCATGACCGTACCATAGTATTCTTCGTCATCAATCACAAACTCAACAACATCTCCAACAGCCAGGGAAGCCGGGATTCCCAGATATACAAACACCCAGCTCGGATAGAGGTTGTTCACTATCTTACCAATTGGAGAATGCAGACTAACACTGACCGTGGTATTCTGACTGTTATCCGCAGGTTGACTGTTCTCCTGGGCAGTCTCTGTCTGCTCAGATTCTTTCCCATCATTTTGCGTCTGGACCAATAATCTGTCTAGATCCATATTCATCAAATTTTCCGGTGTCATGATCTGTTCCAGCCCGTCCCGATGTGAATAAAACAGGCCCGAAACCGGTGCGCTTATCCATATTCCTGAGTCAGATTGCTCATGTCCTACTCCGGCAGGGATCACCCGGGCTACTGATTCACCCTTTTTAAATCTTCTTCCTTCCTCACCTACCAGTACAACGGTTCCTTCAGCTGGCGCTGTCAGTACGGTTTCCGTATTGGCAAATACGGCCTTTACTGTTTTTTCGTGTTCTACAAGGCCCTGATGAACAGTCTCGAACGAAAGTGAGCCAGCAATCCACGATGACCGGTAATCCCAAAGGAATAGGCCAATTACAGACAAAACCAATATAATAAAAAATACATTCAATCTTTTTCTGGTTTTTTTAGCCATCCTCTATTCCTCTTACAAACAATACTTATGAGAATCCAATATAAGCGGCCATCCTGCCGGTTATCCCTTCTCTCCTATAAGAAAAGAATTCTCCAGGATGACAGGATGTACACATTTGAGCGATTAATATATTCTCTGCGCGAATTCCGGCGGAAATCAGCAACTGACGGTTTGCTTCCTGCAAATCGAGACTATACTCACCCGGTGCTGTTTCCGAAAGCACGGAAGGTTCATTCCATTTTTCTCGAAATATTGAAGCGACGGAATCTCCAATGACATAACAGCAAGGTCCGATGCAGGGGCCGACCGCGGCCAAACATTCTTCTGCATTAGCTCCGGCTTGAATTATCCTGTTCACCATTTCTTGGACAATATTGCCGGCCGTTCCTCTCCAGCCGGCATGCGCAAGCCCAATGATTCTGCTGCGCGGATGGAAAAAGAAGACAGGCACACAATCCGCATAAAAACTAAGTAATCCTACATCCTGCGCCGTAAGTATCCCATCACAGCACGGTAGTGCCGATACCAAGTTCTGCATACCCCTCCCCCGGTCTGTTTCTGTCACAAATCGAATAGCGGTACCATGAACCTGTTCAGCGGCGACACAATCTTCTGGTGAGCGTCCTATTCCGGCTAGAAATATTCGTCTGTTATGTAAAACATCCTCAATCATATCGCCGACATGCAAAGCCATATTCAAAGAGGAATAAGGCGGGCTGCCGACGCCTCCGCCCCTGGTCGAGAACACGGCGGTTACTCCGTGAAGGGACCATTTAGGAATTGTCAGGTAAGCCAGTTCCCCGACCGTTTGTCTTTCCCATGCCATATGATTATACCTCATTGCAGTCAAACCTTAAATCATTTCTATTTATTATATCGAAAAAAACCTTTGAATACAGCTCTTTTGCAATTTTTAATAGTTGATATTGATTAAATCCCTGCCATCGACCAGGATTACATCAATACCAATTTTAATCACTTTTTCCCAAGGAACAAATACGTCGCCCGTTCTCCCGTTACCAAAGAAGCCTTTCGCCCGGGAGGAAGCCATGATAACGATCCCTTTCACAATCCCTTTTTCCAAATCCAGATCAAGGTCGATGACCGGCCCTAAGCGCCGCCCGTCCTCTATATTGATAATATCGAGTACCCTCAATTCAGAGACTCTCATGGCAAAGCCCCTCCTCTCACTTATTATCATATGAGGAGGGGTTACAATCATGACATATTTAAATTGAATTCAGACATGCTTACGCATATACTTCAGAGCTGCTTTTTCCAGGCGGGAGACCTGGGCCTGGGAAATCCCAATTTCTTCGGCCACTTCCATCTGGGTCTTGCCCTGAAAGAAACGTAGCGAGATAATCTTTTTTTCCCTTTCTCCGAGTTTGCTCATACCTTCCTTGATCGAAATTGATTCCAACCAAAGTCTGTCCGACTGTTTGTCATCACCGATCTGATCCATAACAAAAATCGGATCACCGCCGTCATGATAGATCGGTTCAAAAAGCGACACGGGTTCCTGGATTGCATCGAGCGCAAAGATAACATCTTCATGGGAAATTTCCAGTTTTTCGGCAATCTCATTGATTGTCGGCTCCCGCGAGCACTCGGACGCCAACTTGTCCCGAACCTGCAGGGCTTTATAGGCGATATCCCGCAAAGATCTGCTGACTCTGATCGGATTATTGTCCCTTAAATAGCGCCGTATCTCCCCAATAATCATTGGGACAGCGTAGGTAGAAAACTTGACGTTCTGACCAAGGTCAAAATTGTCGATTGCCTTCATCAGGCCAATACAGCCTACCTGAAAAAGGTCGTCCACATGCTCCCCTCTATTGCTGAACCGCTGAATCACGCTGAGCACCAGGCGAAGATTTCCCCGGACTAGCTGTTCACGGGCCGACTTGTCCCCGGCTTGAAATTTCAAAAACAGTTCTTTCATCTTGGCACCACTTAAGACGGGCAGTTTGGACGTATTCACTCCGCAGATCTCAACCTTGTTTAAGACCATTAAAATACCCTCCAGATGTGGTTTTTCATGGTTATTCTCTGGAGAGTATGCCCTGACAGCAGACAAGTTATTCCAAATCGTTATTCCAGCCGGACAAATTCTTTCCGCAGCCTGCGTATAATGCGCTTTTCGAGTCTGGATATGTATGATTGCGAGATTCCGAGGCGGTCAGCCACCTCCTTTTGCGTCTTTTCTTCGCATCCGCCCATGCCGAATCTAAGCTCCATGATCAGTTTTTCGCGCTCACTCAGACTGCCCATAGCGAGATCCAACAGCTGCCTGTCAACTTCCTCTTCGATCGGGCGCGAGATGATATCATTCTCGGTTCCCAGTACATCGGACAGAAGCAGCTCATTGCCATCCCAGTCGATATTCAGAGGTTCATCGAAAGAAACCTCTGTCCTTATTTTATTATTTCTACGCAGATACATCAGAATTTCATTTTCAATGCAACGGGAAGCGTAAGTGGCCAGCTTGATTTTCTTGGCGGGATCAAAGGTATTAACCGCTTTAATCAAACCGATCGTCCCGATCGAGACCAAATCCTCAATACCGATTCCCGTGTTCTCAAATTTGCGGGAGATATACACAACTAGTCTTAGGTTGCGCTCGATCAGCATATCTTTCACCGAAAGGTCCCCATGCTCTAGTCTCGTGATCAGATACTCCTCTTCTTCCAGTCGCAGCGGGGGCGGCAGGGCTTCGCTGCTACCGACATAGAAGATCTCCCTTACCCGGTGCAGTTTCAGGGACAAAAAAATTAATTTACTCTTAAATACTGACATTACTGCCCTATAGTACCGTTTAATGCGATTCATCAGGCGATCTCCTCCTTGCCAACTGGCATTTGAATATGTTCCGGATGCAGTAGGGCCACAAATTTGCCTTCCGAATTAAGACCATGCGGGACTAAGGCAGCGGTAACTGCATGTTCCCATACTTTTCCCCCCTGACGGATCTTAACAGATCCGAGCCGGATTCCCGGCAGCCAGGTCTGTCCATTGATTCCCCTGGCGGAGATAAACACCATCTTTTGTATACAAGGGTCTTCACTGTTCCAGATATAAGTCCAGGGGTTGGCACTTTCTCTCCAAGGCATAAGCAGAAACCTCTGAATTACTTCCGGCAGGGCTTGGGCCACAGCTTTTTCTTCCACGACCATTACAGGTGTCCCGGTCAGCGGATCCCGCAGTTCGTTTCCGGTGTCCAGCAGTGCCTTAATCTGCGCCTGCCGGCCATTCTCAAAAGACAGCTCAACCTCATAGCAGACATTGTCCAAAAACAATGTCGTTTTTTGGATTTTCTCCCAGACCTGGCATCCTGCGATCAGAATCAGGGCAATCACAGGCAGGACCCATAAATCCTTTAAAGCCAGCCCTGAGCCTTCCAACCCAAGCCAGCCTGCCAGCGCATAATAACTTCCGGCGCTTAAGGATGCCAGAAGGCTGAAATACAGGAGTCCTTTAGCCAGATCAGGGATTGTTTTGGTCTTTAAAGCCACTGCGACCATGCCAACAGGAATCAGGATTCTGGAAGCAGTGATGACCCATGAGGGTCCAAAGATGATAAATACGATTGGCAGCTCACCAAGAAGAACTGCCCCAAAAAGATTTAAAATCTGTATCTTTTTACGAAGCAGATGAGCCGTAAAAACCAACAAAAAAGCATCCATAGCCCCATTGATGAACAGAATAATATCCAGGTAGACCATACCCGAAATCCTTTCTGCGCGAAGTTATTCTCATTAACAAATTATACCTCTGTGCCGTGAGAAATCCTGTCGCTTTAAGTGGGCTTGGAACGCGATTTTTTTGGCTAAGGGAATACAGATTATGATGGATATTTGGCGATTGTGGAAGGTTGATGATGCTCTATTTGCCATAGGCTTAAAATTATATTTTATGTTTCCCACAAGTGTATTACAAATAAAACAAATAATTATATTGTCTTGCTGCGGATTACCTGATCCAAAACTGTAAAGGTCTGAGGTCCCGCAATACCATCTTGGATAAGTCCATAATCCCTTTGGAAAGCGATCACAGCTTCCCTGGTCTTAGGCCCGAATACTCCATCAGCCATTCCCGGGTTATAGCCGAGTTCTTGAAGAATAGACTGCAATGTCGCAACTTCCGGACCCCGGGAACCTACTTTGAGAAATGCAGGTTCAAAAAGAGTTCTATTCAAAGCTGCTGTCGTTGCCGGACCTACAATTCCATCCTGTACCAACCCGTTATTTTGCTGAAAGGCAATTACTGTTGATTGGGTACGAGGACCAAAGATACCATCTGGAGTTCCTGGATTATAACCCAGTTCAATCAGAGCGATTTGCAGTTGTCTGACATCATTACCACGCATCCCTAGCCTGAGCGTTCTAGTTAGCCGAAGGCTCATTGAAGCTACCCCCTCGATGTTAATTTAATTATCCTTATATTTTCTAGTAAGTTCTGGGCATTATCGTTTTTATAAGCTTACCACCATCTTATGTTTTCTTAGGGTGACTATGTGAAAAAGACCTGCCCCAAAATTTCCAAGTGCTTGGAAGCTCTTCGGTTATCAAAAAAAATACATGGCGGTGCCGCAAAACTACAAAAAAGTAGTTATGCAACACCGCCTTCTTTTATCGTGAATGAAAAGCCAGCAAAATTTTAGGATCTCTGTTTAAAACCCCAGATTTGAAGTTTTGCTTTTCTTAACAGGCATAAAGACAGAGAGGAAGGATAGAACCAAGCATATAGCTCCGGCCGACAACAACGATGTCATTGGTTTAATCATATTGGTACCGGCAAAATAGAAGAAATCCCGCATCACCTCTACGCCAAAGCGTAAAGGCATCCAGGAATATAACCAAAACTTTGACGCAGAGGAAAGCATTTCATAAGGCAGAGAAATCATTGGCAGCCCAAAAAAGAATACCAGCATGACAAGTACAATTCCCTGAGCACCTAATCCATTTACCAGCATTGACTGCATTAGGAAAAAACTGAAGCTTATCAGTGTAAAATATAAACAGAACTCAAAACTGTTCGGAACCGTCATTTTCAATAAGCCGTTTCCAACAATCAAGATAACCAACGAAGCAATGAAGCAAAACGCAATGGCACAAACGATCTGTATTCCAATCGTAAGTGCCTTTTCCGTTTTTTTAGTTTGCTCAACTTTCTTTATCACAAAAAAGAGGAGTATGGATGATATTAAGCCGGTCATCCAAGCCAACATTGTGACAGAAACAGGTGCATTACCATTGGCACTGTGATCGGGAATAACGTTAACTTTGTCAATGGTAAAACTTACGAGCGTATTCTGCTGCAGATTTTGCATCATTTGCCTCTGCGCTTGCATTGCTGCGGCTTGGGCGGAAGCCGTCTGACTGGTTTGCTTTGACGGGCTTTGACCGATCTCCGGAGTTTGTTTAGTAGCGCTGGCTAGCTGAGCTGCTAGCTGTGTTCTTAATTTGTCATTGATACCCGTCTCCATTTTTCCCACAACCTGCGTCAAAATATTGGCAACGGTTTGACTCATTCCGTTGTTGACATATACCTCAACTTCACCAGGCGTCTGGTTTGCACTTGTGACAGACATCACCTTTTTACTAAAGTCCTTTGGAATAATCAGAGCACCATAATATTTCTGATCATTCATTGCATCCATCGCCTCACTTTTGTCAGTGAGAATCGTCCACTTAAAGGCTGAGTTGTCCTGGCCGCCGATTGATGTCATTACCGATTCTACTATTTTTTGCCCAAAATTTAATTCTACTCCGGACTGCAAGGCTACTCCCTCATCCTGCAAAACTAAAGCCATAGGCGCACCTTTCAATTCAGCATTAATCGTTGATCCTAAAAGTGCAATTGTTAGCACAGATGCAAATAGAATCATCACTGCTAATCCAATCCACAATATTTTTTGTTTTAAAATACCAACAATAATTTCCATCATCTCAACCCTTTCCCTATTTTCTTTTATAGGCTGTAGTCTTGGGCTATGTAATTCACCCACACCGCTATTGAAATCAACACAGTGTTGATTTATCATAAAAATACCATAGAAGGTTACCGTGATCAATCAACAGATCATTTGGAAATGTTTATATTTCCACGTATCTCCCTAATTGTTACATAGGAGTGATTTTTATGACGAGAATCGCTGGACCAAAAAAGTCCATTCAGACAAAACGCATTTTCATGGATGCTTTCATTGCGTTAAATCATGATAAAATGATTGATAAAATGAGTATTAAAGAGCTTTGCAATCGAGTCGGGTTAAATAGGGGAACATTCTATCTTCATTTCCAGGATATTTATGATTTACGTGAGCAAATTGAAAACGAGTTGCTGAATGGTATGAAAGAAATTTTTCTTGAGTTTAGTAAAGATATCATTATAATAAGAGACCCTCATCTAGCAAGAAATGCCTTCAGCAGTATACTTGCCTATATCCAAAAGCATCACTTGTATTTTGAAGCCCTTCTCGGCCCAACCGGTGACATCTCGTTTATTAATAAAATCAAAGATAATGTGAAGCTTTTGCTCCTTGATAACTTATTATTACGCGATAAGGAAAAAAACATAAATAAAGACCATTACGAATTAATTTTAGAATATGGTCTATCGGCAAATGTCGGTATTGTCATATATTGGATAAAAAATGGTATGAAAATACCCATAGATGAACTGGTTACCTTATATAACGAACTAATGTTTAATGGCTTGGCTCAAGGTATTTTAACCCCCAATACTTCCTCCTGAATTCTGAAGGAAATATAATGGGTTATGAAGCACAAGGTAATCAATGACATGTACTATTTTTTTGAATTTTTATAGTTCAAACTTAGCTACGGTTCATATAATAATATGAACCGTGATCAGGCAAAAGATGAGAGGGGGCGAGGCCGCCGGCAAATCCTGATTGCCGTCAGCCCGCCCCCTCTCTTAATCTTTTATGCCGGTACTGCCTGCTTACGCTTGTGGAGGATCATAAAGGTCATTGTCCATTGTTTCGATGACCTTTATATCCTTTGTTAATTCGCTCATACATACTATACTTAGCTTGTCCAAAGGTTCTAAAAAAATCAGGAACGAACTCTAAGCGGTTTCTTGGGGGGCGGCCACTCTTTAATCGTCTCTGCCATGTATTCAATCAGCCGATTGGCCTCTTTTCTTTTTTCTTCTTTCAGGTTCGGATCGATATGCGCCAGATTGGTGAGCGCTGTCGTCAGATCGAAGAAGGTATCGGCGATTGTTTTGCAGCAAGTGTCGCATTTTTCTACATACTTGATGTGAGCGTCCGGGTCATGTTCGGTTTTAAGGTTGTGGGTAAAAGGGGCTGTTGTTGCAGGGGGGGCGTTACCGGCAGAGGAGGCATTGTTGGCAGATTGCGCTTCTGCATTGACATTTTTCGGATTTGTTGGCCTTGATGCAGCCTTAGCCTGCTCATTCTTTAATTCGGAGATGGTGCTGTCGATCGTCTCCAGCCCTTTTTTAAGTGCTTGATTCTCCTGAAGAGCCTGGTCCTTTTCCTGAAGCGCCTGTTCCTTCGCCTGATTGGCCTGATCTCTGTCCTTCAGAGCCTGCTGCAGCTCCTGTTTCGTCATACTGCCGACGTTATTGTGCGCGATAAATTCCTCCCGCTCCTCTTCCGGTAAGCCCAGCAGGAGGAGGGCCTGGGTGTAAGTCAAAATCGACACTGGTGTCGATTTTGACCTGTCGGATCCGTCAGAAAATTTAGGCCCGTATTCTTCGTAGAGTTTGATCAGTCTTTCGGCAGTTTTCTGGGAATAGCTCACAGACTTTGCCAGCCACTTACCCCATTCCCCGTGTTTGACCAGATCCTTGGCTTCCAGCAAACGACGGCCGATTTCAATGGCGCTGGTAAGCAGGATTTTTTTGGTCTGGCAGGTTATCATATTTATTTCAGCCGCTATGACAAGCGGCGTGCGTTCGCCGGTCGAGTTATCCATGCCGCCCGCCCTTTCATTATGAGTCTAATTACAGCATATGCAGATGGGCTTCGGGTGGTGAGGGCTTGGCTTTTATTAAAAGATAGGTGTATGGCCTAATCAGCACTGTTCATGAGAAAGGGAACGTAACGAAAGCTTTAGTTTCGATGCGTCCCCTCATATGATCTTTATGCTGATTCCTTCAAATATTGCAGACTTGGAGTAAGCCCAGAGGTTTCAAAATGTTAGTGAGGCTGCGACAGCCCATGAAAGAGTTAAAGACAAAGCTAAAGACGCCCAAATGAGACGCCTTCAGCGTTGAATAGAACCAACTTTTATGATTAAAAGTTAGTGCTTATCTTTTATACTTCAGGAAATTCGGGATATCCACATGATCCTTGAAAGGATTGTAGTCATCCATTTTCACAGCTTCCTGCGGGTTCTTTAGTTTTTTGACAAAGTTGGACCGCTGGTCAAAGCCTGTGGCAATGACCGTTACCCGGACATCATCTTTTAGGTTTTCATCGATGACTGCACCGAAGATAATGTTAGCCTCCTGATCGGCTGCTTCGCCGACGATTTCGGAAGCTTCGTTGACTTCAAGCAGGGTCAGGTTCGGACCACCGGTGATATTCAGCAGGACACCCTTCGCCCCTTCAATCGAAGTCTCGAGCAGCGGGCTCGAAATCGCTTTGCGGGCAGCATCAACCGCTCTGTTTTCTCCGGAAGCCTGTCCAATTCCCATCAGGGCAGAACCAGTATCAGACATGATGGTCTTCACATCAGCAAAGTCGAGGTTGATGAGTCCCGGAATGGTGATCAAGTTGGATATGCCCTGAACACCCTGCAGTAGGATGTCATCAGCAATGCTGAAAGCTTCCTGGACCGTCGTATGTTTATCGACAACCTGCAAGAGTCTGTCATTTGGAATGGTAATCAGCGTATCAACCTTTTCCTTCAGTTCAAGGATCCCTCTTTCAGCCTGCATGGCTCTTTTGCGTCCCTCGAACGAGAAAGGCCTTGTAACAACGCCGACTGTCAAGGCTCCAATTTCCCTGGCGATCTCGGCAACAACGGGAGCGGCTCCCGTTCCTGTTCCACCACCCATACCGGCGGCAACAAAAACCATATCGGCACCGAGCAGCGCTTTGGCAATCTCGTCACGACTCTCTTCGGCCGCACTGTGACCGATCTCCGGATTAGCTCCTGCACCGAGTCCTTTGGTGAGTTTAATGCCGATTTGTATTTTTTCAGCTGCTCTGGACATTTGAAGCGCCTGAGCATCTGTATTCAGCCCGATGAACTCTACTCCTTTAAGACCAACGGAAATCATTCTGTTTACGGCATTGTTTCCGCCGCCGCCGACCCCAATTACCTTGATCCGTGCAAACTGCATCTCATCACTAATGAATTCGAGCATCTTTTCCCCTGCCTCTCCTTATTCTAGTCCTCATCTATTGGTTATGTTTTTCCGATGTAAACGGTTAATCGTCAACCCAACTATATGAGTTCGAGATGAGAAACTATTACTCCTCTTTTTCCGTCATAATATTTAAATTTTTTTCGTTCCAATCAGGTTTTATGATATCTATTAATGATATGCCGGCGAATAATACTGATGTTTTGGAATAATCTGGTGCCAAAGGCCACCACGGCAGCAAGATACAGGTCGACGCCTATTCTATCCCCGATAAATGCCAGCAGGCTGGCCATAATGATATTGACGATAAAACCGCTGAGGAAGATCGTACTGTCAAAATGATCTTCCTGATAGGATCTTATACCACCCATGACTGAGTCCAACGCGCCTAAAATCGCTACTGAAAAATATTTGGTATAGTCCACCGGAATACTAAACGGACTTATGAATCCAATTAATAGTCCAAGAATTAATCCGAAAACCGGTAGTAGCCACATAATCTATCCCCCGCTATCTTCCTAAAACAGGTTTCCCTGCCGTTAAATCAATATATTGAATTGCTTTTTCTACGGTTTTGTATTCTTCACTGTTTAACAATTCCTGAAGCAGCTTCAGCTTTTCGGTAAACTCGGTGTCAAATCCTATTTTCACTTCAATACCGGAGGTCAGATAAAGACTTATTTGCCCGTCCGTTGTGCTGTGAACCTCTCCAATCAGCGGCAGTAGTTCCGCAGGGGCTTGTCCCAGCAACAGAAGGGCCTTGTTTAGGTTCACATTGTCAATCTTTTGTCCAGGGCCGATTGTTTCAGGGACTTCGACTCCGGTCAGCACTGGATTGTCTTCCGCGGGCCAGGAATCATAAAATTTCAGAATGACGCCCTGCAGATCCACGACGACAACCCCGTCGCTGTTTAAGATCATTGCGGCCGGTACACGTTCCTGTACTTTGATCACCAGCGTTGCCGGAAGTTCCTTTTCTACCTGCGCCTGATCAATCAGCGGATGAAGCTTGACCTTCATCGCCAAGGCTTCTGTATCGGTTAGAAAAATATTCTCACCTTTTACGGTTCCCAAAAGCTGCAATACTTCATTCTCAGTGACATTGCTTAATCCTTCTGCCCTGACTTCCTCCACGTTAAAAAAATCCGATTTGGAAAACATATAAAGTCCTACAGCAATGAGACAGATCAAAGCCGCCGCATAGATCCAAAATGTATTTGATCTGGTGTGAGCCAAAATCTTCCTCTCCCGCTCTCGTTTTATCTATTTTACATTATCCGCCCGGCAAGGTGCAACATTATTGTTTGACGACCCGCTGTATTTTTGCTCCCAAAGCCCTGTATTTTCCCTCGAGATCTTCATAACCCCGGTCAATGTGATCGATTCTCTCCAAGACCGTGCCCTCTTCGGCAGCTAAAGCTGAGAGAAAGAGAGCTGCTCCGGCACGCAAATCAGTTGCTTCCACAAACGCACCTTCGAGGTTTGGCCTACCGGTAATAATTGCCGTTCTTCCCTCAACGGTAATCCTGGCTCCCATCCGTCTCAACTCAGCGACATGCTGGAAGCGGTTTTCAAAAATCGTCTCGGAGACAATGCTCGTTCCGTCAGCAATCGTTAGCATTGCCAGGAATTGCGGCTGCATATCGGTCGGGAATCCCGGGTAGACCAGCGTTTTTATTTCGAGCGCTTTAAACTGTCCATTTTGACGTACCCTGACGCTGTCTCCATAAGGAGTTACTTCAGCCCCTCCCTGGCGCAGTTTGGCAATAACGGGGCCGATATGTTCGGGAATCACGTTTTCCACTAGGATGTCTCCGCCTGTCATAACGGCGGCGACCATATGCGTCCCGGCTTCTATCCTGTCAGGGATGACAGTATGTTCTGTACTCTTAAGTTTCGCGACGCCGTCGATGCGCAGGACGTGAGTCCCGGCCCCTCTGATCCTGGCGCCCATTTTATTCAGCAGATTCTGCAGGTCAACGATTTCCGGTTCTCTGGCCGCATTGCGGATGATGGTTGTTCCTTCGGTCAAAACCGCAGCCATCATGATATTTTCCGTAGCCCCGACACTCGGTATATCCAGATAGATATCTCCGCCCCTGAGTTTCCCCGCTGTGGCCTCTATGTATCCATGTCTCTCTTCAACACGTACGCCGAGTTCCTGCAGTCCTTTAATATGTTGATCCATTGGACGTGTCCCAATCGCACAGCCGCCTGGTCTGGATATTTTAACCCTTCCGTTTCGTACGAGCATCGGGCCTAAAATCAAGTTGGATGCCCGCATTTTTCGCATTAGCGCATCATCGACAATGCAATCATTCAGTGAAGAGGAATCAATGGTCAGTTCATTTGAGCCGAATTGTGTTTTACAGCCAAGGCTTTTCAGAACTTCACCCATACAAAGAATATCTGTGAGATGAGGAATTCCCTGCAGCTCTGTTTTCCCATCGGCCAGAATGGCGGCTGCCATGAGCGGCAGTGATGCATTTTTTGCTCCGCTGGTCCGAATACTTCCCTCAAGTCTTTGTTTTCCCGTAATGACATAACGATCCATCGTCATGTCTCCTCCTCCTTTTGCCAATTAAATGACGCGTATTTCTGTTTCGAGTTGTATATCAAATTTTTCGGATACATCTTTTTGAATTAGTTGGATAAGTGTTAAAATGTCAGTGGATGAGGCGTTCCCTCTATTCACAATGAAATTGGCATGTCTCTCAGATACCTGAGCATCCCCAAGGCGACGTCCTTTCCACCCTGCCTGTTCGATTAGCCTTCCCGCGGAGTCTCCGGCAGGATTGCGAAATACACTTCCTGCGTTGGGATAATCTAGTGGCTGATGTTCTTTCCTTTTGGCCATAAGACCCTGCATCTGAGCTTGAATCACGGACTGATCCCCCGGATGGAGGGACAGCGTACATTCTAGGACAATGCATTTCTTTTCTAAAAGGGAACTGCTGCGATATCCAAAAGTAATCTGGTCCTTCGGCAAGACTTCAATGTTCCCCTCAGGCGTCAGCACTTTGACTTTCTTAACCAAATCACCCATTCTTCCACCATAAGCACCGGCATTAATGACTGCTGCTGCACCGAGTGTCCCTGGTATACCACAGGCAAACTCGAGCCCGCTAAGGCCGCTATCTCCTGCCTCCCGGGCCAGACGCATCAGCGAATAACCTGCTTCGGCCGTGACTTCTTCACCATGCCAACGAATGCTGTCCATGGCTGTAACAACAATCACCACACCCTTGAATCCGTGATCCGGCAGCAATACATTTGAACCCCGGCCCAGAAGCAGAAATGGTGTGTTGTTCTTTCTGCACGATTCAATCACAGAGACCAGTTCCTCAATGTCCCTAGGCCAGACAGCAAGTTTGGTCATACCGCCGACTTTCCAGGTATTCAGCTTTTTTAAAGAATAATCTTTTTCAATTCTACCCTTTATGTTCGGTAAGTACATGATATTCCTTTCCCTTTTCCTTACAGCATATCATATGCTGATACGGCTTGCAGTGTTAAAGAAGTTTATCTCCAAGCAGTCTGCAGGCAGAGATTGATAATGCGGTCTAAAGCTCCAGGCGCAAATGCCTCTTTGGCCCGCGCGGCCATTTCTTCTAGTTTAAACGAATTCAGCAACACTTTTTGAACATTATCCCACAGAATCTCCGCATTCAGTTCCTTATCTAAAATAACACAGGCTGCTCCCTTATTTTCAAAAGCCCTGGCGTTATATTCCTGGTGATTTTCAGCCGCATACGGATACGGGATCAGGATACCGGCCTTCCCTGCAGCCGAGATTTCTGCCAGCGTGGATGCCCCAGCCCGGCAGATGCACAGATCGGAGCAGGCAAGAGCTTCGGGCATATGCTCAGCGTAGGCTAAGATTCTCCATTGTTCTCTTTGCCAGTCAATATTACGCGTTTCAAGCTCCTGCAAAATCGTATCATGCGTCGCTGTCCCGGTTGCCCAGATCAACTGGATATCCGGGTATTCGGCCAGTTTTGGCAGGAGCCCGGTCAGCGCCTGGTTGATGCTCAGTGCACCTCTGCTGCCGCCGGTGACCAAAATTGTTTTCTTGCTGGGATCAAGACCAAAGGCCTTGGCTCCGGCTCTGCGGTCAATCTTGCCAATTTCTTCTCTGACCGGCAGGCCTACAACCTGAAGCTTGTCTTTTACCCCCAAATATTTTTCACTTTCCGGAAAAGTCAGTAAAATACGTTTGGCCATTCTGGCCAATATTTTATTGGTCTTGCCCGGAAAAGCGTTCTGTTCATGTAAAACGGTCGGGATACCAAAAAAGGCAGCTGTCAGGACGACCGGGCCAGATACATAGCCGCCGGTCCCTACAACCAGATCCGGACTAAATTCTTTCAAGATCTTTTTCGTTTCCCATAAGGCCCGAACGTTCGTGCCGGCTGCTTTCAATATTTCGGTACTTAACTGCCGCGGCATCCCTTGACCGGATATTCCAAGGAATTCGAGACCGTTTTCCGGAGCCAACTTCGCTTCCATACCGCTTCTTGTTCCAACGTACAGGATGCGGATATCATTCAGCCGCTCCTGCAGCGCTTTGGCAATTGCCATTGCAGGATAAATATGCCCGCCTGTACCGCCTCCGGTTACAATAACCCGCAATTAAAAGACCTCCTCAGATCTGCCCGCAGCCGCAGAAATATTCAAGAGCAGCCCGGCCCCGATCATTGTAAATAAAAGTGATGTACCCCCATAGCTTAGGAATGGCAAGGTGATTCCCGTTACCGGCAAAACGCCCGATACCACACCCATATTGATCATGGCCTGAATCCCGATCAGGGATGTCAAACCCACAGCCATCAAGCCAAGAAATGGTTCCGGTGCCAGCATCGCTGTCCGGAAGCCGCGCCAGATGAAAAGGAAAAAGAGCAGAACAACGAGTGAGGCACCGACAAAACCAAGCTCTTCTCCAACCATGGCAAAAATAAAATCTGTATGGTTCTCAGGCAGATAAAGAAATTTTTGTCTGCTTTGACCGAGTCCCAGTCCGAATAATCCGCCAGGCCCAAGTGCCAGGAGCGACTGGATCGTCTGATAACCCTTACCTGAAGGATCAGCCCACGGATCAAGGAAAGCAAAGATCCTACGCATTCTGTACGGAGCAGCTGCGATCGCGGCAACCACCATCGCCAGCCCGGCCAGACCAAGACCTGCCATGTGCCACATTCTGGCCCCTGCGGCCAGAAGCATAAAGAAAACCGTTGCAGCAATTACCAACGTTGTACCGAGATCAGGCTGCAGCATAATCAGGGCACAGACCACACCCAGCAAGGCCAGAGAAGGGATGATGCCCTTACGGAATGACTTGATCCGATAAGGATTTACGGCAAGGAACCTCGCCATAGTCAGTACCATGGCCAGTTTCGCCACTTCGGAAGGCTGGATGGACATCGGACCAAGTCCAATCCAGCGGGTTGCACCATTCACTGTCCTGCCGATTCCCGGGATCTTAACCAGGATCAGCAGAAACAAAGCTGCGTATAAAATAGGTTTCGCCCATTTATGCAAAAACGCGATATCAATCATGACGGTGACACCCATGGCCGCAAGCCCCAGAGCTACCCACAGCAGGTCCGCTTTAAAATAGTGATAAGGATCCTCATAGTACAGGTAGCCTTTCACAGCACTGGAACTATAGGTCATGATGATCCCGATCAGCAGCAATATAAGAATCACACCTAGTAGAACCGGGTCGACCTTTAGGAATTTTCGGATCACATAGCTCCCCCCTCCAAAATCATTCGGGTTCCGGAATGGTACTATGTTTACACCGACATTTTCCAGTGAATCTTAGTATCATTCGGGTTCGCTATAATGCTTACGCACCAAATCCTTAAACAATTCCCCTCTTTCTTCATAACTTTTAAACATATCCCAACTTGTACAAGCTGGCGACAGTAAGACGACGTCGCCCGGCATTGCCTCAGCAATAGCAATATTGACTGCATCCTCAAAATCAAGCGCCCGGATAATGTTCGAGAACCTTAAGCAGACAGCAATCTCCTCGAGCTCCGGAGCAGCCATCCCCACTAAAATCAGACTTTTTACCCTTTTACGGGCTTCCTGCAAGAATTCCGTCATATCAAGACCTTTGTTTTTACCTCCAGCAATCAGCACAATCGGTTCCTCATAGGACTGAAGGGCTTTAATCGATGAATCCGGATTGGTTCCCTTGGAATCATTAATATACAGAATATCTTCAAATCTGCCAACGATTTCCTGGCGGTGTTTCACCGGCCGAAAGTGACGCAGTACGTCAGCAATTTTGGAGATATCAAGTCCGAACTCGAGCGCAGCTGCCACTGCAGCCATCACGTTCTCAAGATTATGGCCACCCTTCAACAGCAGTTCCTTGCGTCCGATGATCGTCGCGGCAACGCTATGATCTTTTTTCAGGACAATATCCTCTCCATTTAAGCAGATTCCGTCTGGCAAATTTTCCTTCAAGCTGAAGAATATCACCCGGGCCTTGGCTATAGCGGCTAATTCTTTAACAGTCGGATCATCCCAGTTTAGAATGGCCAAATCCTGTTCCGTCTGGTTTTCAAGAATCCTGGCTTTAGCTGCAGCATACCTCTCCAGTGAACCGTGCCGGTCCAAATGGTCAGGGGTCAGATTCAAAAAGATCGCAATGTTCACCCTGGTCTTATTAATCAGTTCCAGCTGAAAGCTCGAAAGCTCTGCAACGACAATTCCATTCTGATCAAGATGTTCAACCTGGCCGCATAAAGCAAGCCCAATATTCCCGGCAACGACCGTCTCACGTTTGGTTTCCTTAGCCAGTTCTCCGACAAGCGTCGTGGTCGTCGTTTTGCCGTTACTTCCGGTTATGCCGGCAATCACTGCCCTTGAATCCCTCAAAGCAAGCTCTACCTCGCTCCAAAGTGGAATACCCGCCGCTGAAGCCTGCCGGATAAACGGCAGGGACGGAGAAACACCCGGCGATAAAACCAATAAATCAGGCCTGATCTCTTTCAGATCCGGTTCCCTTTCCAAAATAAGGTGAGAAGCGTCCAGTTTCAATTCATCTATGCCTGTAAGCCTGTTCAAAGGCTGCATATCAGTAAGAAAGACCTCCGCCGCTTTGCCCTGAAGCTTTCGGGCCGCAGCCAGGCCACTCCTGCCACCGCCTACGATCAGTACTCTTTTTTGGGCTAATTCCACAATACGATCCCTCCAACCTTAATTGATCATTAACCAAAAGGCGCTAACTCCAATCAATGTGAAGATGGCCGCAGCCAGCCAAAAAACACGTACAACCTTTTTTTCACTCCATCCGCCTAATTCAAAGTGATGGTGCACCGGACTCATCCGAAATATCCTCTTCCCCCGGGTCTGAAAAGAAACAACCTGAAGAACAACGGACAGACCTTCCAGGACAAAGACCCCGCCGAGAATCAGCAAAACAAGTTCACTCTTGCTGAGGACCGAGATCGTAGCCAGCGCTCCACCTAGAGCAAGTGATCCACAGTCACCCATAAAGATCCTGGCTGGATGAATGTTGAACCTTAAGAACCCCAGACAGCCTCCCGCAATGGCCGCTGCAAAAACTGCGAGGTCGCTGGAAGAAACATCAATGCCGTCAATAAATCCTGTCCGCGCCGCCAGATAAGCGATGCCGACATAACCAACAGCTGAAATGACTGTACAGCCTGCGGCCAGTCCGTCCAATCCGTCTGTCAGGTTAACCGCATTGGACATATACACCACAATAAGTATGACCAGCGGATAATAGAAAATCCCTAAATCTATTTCCAAAGCCGTAAACGGAAGTTCTACCGTTGTACCTCTACCAAGGTACAGGGTGGAGACTCCGACTAATATCACCGCAAGCAGGATTTGCCCGGTCAGTTTTTGCCAGGCCCGTAAGCCAAGATTCTGCTTCCTGATTACTTTTAAAAAATCATCCAAAAAACCAAGCAAGCCAAAGCCCAAGGTCACAAGGAGCATGGTTATTATTCCGGGTGAATAAGGCTTTTCCGCAATCATTAGCACTCCGGCTGTTATTCCAATAAGAAATATAAGTCCGCCAATCGTCGGTGTCCCGGCCTTGGCAAGATGCCGTTTGGGGCCATCCGCTCTGATACTTTGACCAAATTTTAACGTACGCAGAACCGGAATCAAAAAAGGTCCCGCCAGAAGACTTACCAGCAGGGCAATTCCTGCCGCCAAATAGATTTTTTCCGTCACTTCCCGAATGTTCCTTTCTTAGCCTTAATCACTTAATTTGAAGTTGTATACACACAAAACTTAGAGAAAATTACTCTATCGGGTAGGTCTGCGAGCCACAATACCGCTCTTCGGCGAATTGCGCCAT
>NZ_LXPC01000004.1:0-215009 GCF_003590275.1 Dehalobacter sp. MCB1
ATGGCGCAATTCGCCGAAAAGCGGTATTGTGGCCTGCAGACAGACCCGAGAAGAATTCACTCTTCACGCTTCAAAGCGCCGCTTACGCGTTCCATCCTCATGCCGCGAGATCCCTTAACCAATACCCAGACGTCACTGCCCATCTCCTTAATAAGTGACTTCGCAAGCGAAGCGGCCTCAGCGCATTCGCTGCAAACATGAATGCTGGAGGCGGGAAAACCTGCCTCCGAGGCTCCTTGCGCAATATCTTCAGCCATTTTGCCGACCGTGATCAGCGTGTTGATTCCCAGCTTCGCAGCAGTCTTACCTACATCCCTGTGACCGGGGACGGCAGAATCCCCCAGTTCATACATTTCACCAAGCACTGCGATCGTTTTTGCCCCTCCGCTTTCAGCCAGCACGTGCAGTGAAGCTTTCATGGAGGTAGGATTCGCATTATACACGTCATTAATGATCGTACTCCCGAAAACGCCCTGCTGAATCTCGAGCCTCATTTTGGACAGTTCCAGTTCTTCGAGTGCTTTGGCTCCTTCAGCCAGGGATACCCCTTTAGCCAGCCCAACACTCAAAGCCGCCAGTGCATCGAGCACATTATGCTCTCCTGGCAGCGGGAGGCGAACCTCAGCTCTGTCCTCGCCGGATACAACTTCAAAACACGTCGTTAGCGTCCCGGAGCTGTGGATATTGACAGCATAAACATCTGGAGACGCATATTTACCGGAAATCCCGTAGAAGACTTTTTTCACATCAGCAGTGGCTGCCTTGCTGACACTGAACGCATCCTCCGCATTTAGCACGGCTATGCCTCCTTCCGACAGAGCGTCAACCAGTTCCCATTTGGCCTTCGCAATATTCTCCTGTGATCCTAACAACTCCAAATGTGTTGTCCCTATATTCGTGATCACAGCAACCGAAGGGCTGCAAATATCGCAAAGGGCCCTAATCTGCCCGAGTCCGCGCATTCCCATCTCCAGAACCATGATCTCGGTTCCTGCCGGTGCATTCAGGATGGTCAGCGGCAGCCCGATCTCGTTATTATGGTTTTCCAGATTTTTATGAACCTTAAAGCTTTTAGCAAGTACGGCAGCCGTCATATCCTTGGTCGTAGTTTTGCCGCAGCTACCGGTAATCCCAATGACCACAGGATCGAGCGTTTTTCTCCACGCCCTGGCTAAATCCTGCAAAGCCCGTAGAGAATCCTCCACAGCAATGATTGCTTTGCCTGCGGGAATAACCGGAATTCCAAATTCTTTCAGGCTGTGGGTTTCCGCCAGCACAATCGAGGCTCCAGCTTCAAAGGCTTTGTGGATGAATAGATGCCCGTCGGTTTTTTCTCCCCTGATCGCAGTGAACAGCACTCCTTCGGAAGCTGCCCTGCTGTCAATGACGCATCCCTTAAAATAAGCCGACTCCGAACCGTAAAGTCTGCCGCCGAGAATTTCGGCAATCATACCGCTATTCCACATAACCCAATCTCCTAAGAACTTTATCTGCTTCTTCCCGGTCATCAAAATGTATTTTTTCCGTACCGAGAATCTGATAGTCTTCATGCCCTTTGCCGGCGATAAGTACCGTGTCCCCGGAACCGGCTGCCATACAGGCTTCGGCGATCGCACTGCGGCGGTCTTTTATCACCTTGTAATTGGCTGATTTAAGCCCCGGAATAATATCTTTAATAATTTCATCAGGATCTTCAGTCCGGGGATTATCTGAGGTTACGACAATATAGTCACTAAAACGGCTGGCGGCTTCTCCCATGAGCGGCCTTTTTTTTCGGTCCCTGTCACCGCCGCAGCCGAATACTGTGATCAGTTTTCCACCAGTGATTTCTCTGGCCGTACGCAAAACATTTTCCAGGCCGTCTGGTGTATGGGCATAATCGACAATGACCAGAAAAGGTTGGCCTTTGCGAATGCTCTCAAATCTGCCCGGAACCCCTTTGATACTGTGAAGCGCTTGCACCACAATCTCAGTCGGATATCCGCTTTCCAGTGCCCAGGCAATTGCGGCTAGGACATTGTAAACACTGAATTTACCAGGGGTACTGTAAAAAAGTTCGGCGCTTTTCCCGTGAAAAAGCACGTCAAATTCAACACCTCTGTCTGAAAGCCTGATATTCATAGCTCGGTAGTCCGCCTCGTGATCAACACCATACGTGACTACCCTGCAACCTGCCTGTTCTTTCAGAAAAGCGCAGGAGCCGTCGTCAGCATTGAGCACAGCCAGCTGGCCGGCTTTTCCGCCGTTCAAGCCGGAGAAAAGCAGCGCCTTCGCTTTGAGGTATTCCTGCATATCCTTATGGTAATCCAAATGATCCTGGGTCAGATTGGTAAAAATCCCGGCATTGAATACACAGCCGTTGACTCTTCCCAAATCGAGCGCATGCGAAGATACTTCCATCACTGCAATGTCTACATTTTCCGTGACCATTTCAGCCAGTAAATGTTGAATTTCCGTGGATTCCGGTGTAGTATGCTGGCCGGGATATGCGTTACTTCCGATTCTGCTGCCGAGCGTGCCGATCAGACCGGTTTTCTTGCCACTTTGCTGCACAATCCGCTCAATCAGATGCGTCACTGTGGTTTTGCCGTTCGTCCCGGTTACACCGACAAGTTCAAGTCGGTCGGATGGTTTCCCGAAGACCTCACCAGCTAAAAAACCCATGGCCTTCCGGGTATCCGCAAATTTAAGCTGGGGTACGGCTAGCGGCAGGAACTCCTCCACGGCTAACGCTGTAGCGCCGGCCCGGACCGCAGCCTCGGCAAATGCATGACCGTCCGCCTGATAACCTCTAATGCATACATATAGATTGCCCGGAGATACCATCCTTGAGTCATGGGTGATCCCATTAATTACCGTCTGCGTATCTCCAAGCACTTCAACCTGTTTCATAGTGTCAATGATTTCCGCCAGTGTTTTTTCAGAACTAGACACGAGCTACACCTCTTCTCAGCTATCTTACCACAATCATGCTTTTTTTTCTAACTCCATCCGGTTGTGACCTATCGTCTTTATTCGGCCAGGTCCGGATTCAGGCTGATCGGGATCCGCTCTCCCAGGTTTTCAATCGCTTCCACATCCGGGTCACTCACTTCCAGCCAGGGAGCTAAGGTTTCTTTACCTGTTTCCGTTCCGAGATAAAGCAGTACTGTCGAACCCTTTTCCACCTCTGCGTCACCATGCGGGATCTGGTCAATTACAACTACGCCGCTTCCTTCAATTTTCACGTTAAATCCCTGTTTTTTAAGGGCGGTTTGAGCCTCAGCTGGAGAATACCCCAAAACGGAAGGTACTGTGGCGGCTTCTTTGACAGCGGGAAATTCCACACCATAAAGCGGTTCTCCCGGAGTGAGCGGAGCATCCGGATCAGGCTGGACGCCAAGATACTTCAGGGAATCGAGCATAACGCTCGAAAATACCGGGGCTGCCACGACCCCGCCGTAGAACGGGACACCATCAATGATGACCAGAATTGCCAGACGTGGATTATCTGCCGGCGCAAACCCGATAAAAGAAGCAACATATTCCCCCTGAATATAGCCGCCGCTGCCAACTTTCTGGGCTGTGCCGGTTTTTCCGGCTACTCGGTAGCCGGGAAGAAAGGTCCTTCTGCCCGTGCCATTGGTGACGACAGACTCCAGGATTTCGCGCTCGAGCTTAGCCGTATCCTCACTGATGACCCGCCGCACCATCTTCTTCGCAAATGGGACAAGTACCTCACCTGTCGGCACTGTAATTTCCTGAACCAACTGGGGCTCAAGCAGCGTACCTCCGTTGGCGACCGCCGAAACTGCTGTCAGGAGCTGAATAGGGGTAACATTATTGGTTTGGCCAATGGACATCGTAGCCAGATCCAAGGCCGTTGCTTTCTTCTTTTTGGCCAGGATACCTTTCGCCTCTCCGGACATTTCAATCCCTGTCTTCTGCCCGAAACCGAACGCCGTCAGATATTGATAAAACTTATCCATCCCGAGGCGCTGCCCCAGCATAATAAATCCCGGGTTGCAGGAGTTCTCGACAACTTCCACCATGGTTTGAGTTCTATGCCCGCCAGCTTTCCAACAGCGGATTTTTTTATTTAAAATTGTCGCATAACCAGGATCTGTAAAGCTTTCTTTCGGGTTATAGTCACCCTCTTCAATCGCTGCTGCGAGTGTAATGATCTTAAAGGTTGACCCTGGTTCATAGCCATTTTGAATTGCAATATTCCGTCGGGTTGACGCATTGGACGCTTGGTAGTTATTCGGATCATAAGTGGGTGCAGAAGCGATCGCCAGCATCCGTCCTGTTGAAGGCTCCATAACAAGAATCGAGGCATTCTTTGGGACTTTGCCTTCCATGTTGACACCCTGGCCAGCCATCAGTTTAGCCAGCTCTCTTTCGGCAAAGGCCTGAATGTTTTTGTCAATGGTAAGTTTGACTGTATTTCCCTGAACCGGCTGGATAAATTCATGCTGGCCTCCGGGAATTTTTATGCCATTTGCCCCGTATTCGGTAAGGATGCTGCCGGATGTTCCTGTAAGTTCTTCATCCCTGGAGTATTCAATCCCTTCCAGCCCCTGACTATCAATTCCGGTAAAACCTAAAATATGCGCCGCCAGTGAGCCATTCGGATAAAACCGTGTACTGTCTTCGATAATACCGATACCCGGGAAATTTTTCCCGGTGATCTCTGCTGCAGCTTCTGCAGATACTTTCTTTTTGACATACTCGACGGAAGTCCGTTTCGTAATTTTTTGCAGGACCTGTCCCTGGTCCATGTCCAGAATAGCAGCAAGTCTGGCCGCTATTTCATCCTGCCGCTTGGATTTTCTGACTTCGGCCGGAATCGCATAGACCGTTTGGGCACTGACACTCATCGCCAAGATATTGCCGTTGCAGTCTTCAATATTGCCTCTTTTAGCTGCGACCGGAACACCGCGGTAATGCTCAGCATCCGCCAGGCCTTTTAAGAAAGGGCCGTCCCGCAGCTGAACAAACGCGAGCCGGATAATCAGAATCAGCAGGAAAAGGCTGCATAGCCCAAATAATAAGAGAATTCTTTTACGCGTCTTGATGTATTGCACCATAGAAAATCTACCCCTTTTGAACAGAGGTAGATTAAACTCAGGCGACGCTATCTTTGGGTTGAAGCAAAAAAACTAGAAAATATGCTGAATACATTTTCAAATATAGAATTGGCTTTGCCTTCAACCGGCACCGCCGCAGTCTTCTGAGTTTCGTCAACCTCTGCTGTACTCTCAGGCTGGATCAGGCTGCTGGCAATATAGATCGTTCCTTCCGGTTTCTCCATGCCCATTGCCAGGGCAACCTTTTCAATTCTGGAAACGGAGCTGAGCTTGTCGACTTCAACCTGCAACAGATCATTTTCTACGTTCAGGGTCTGAATTTCTTTTTGCAGGGCTTTGATTTCCGCAGCTTTGACCACGGTGATATGTACTGTTTTGGCCCCAATCAGACCGAACATCCCAATAATCCCCAATATGACCAAGAGTGCCATGGCCCGATACTTCAGCATCTGAGAGGTCTTTTTGGACGGGGTGGCTTTTTTGGCCTTTGGCTTGCTCTTATCAAGAACTTGATCATATTCCTGATAGGCAAAGGATTCATTGAATTGTAGTTTTCTCTGTGCTGTTAACATCGTATTCTTCTCCCCTCCTATTTAGACCTTAAGTTTCTCAGCAGTACGAAGCTTAGCACTCCGCGATCTGGGGTTATCATTTTCCTCTTCCCTGGATGGAACAACCGGTTTTTTATTGACCAGCCTCACAAGGGGTTTTGCCCCGCAGCAGCAAACCGGAAGAGCGGGAGGACATGTACATTTGCCCATCCAGGACTGAAATTTGTTTTTGACAATTCTGTCTTCCAAAGAATGAAAGGTAATGACGGCTATTCTTCCGCCATCCTGCAGGCAGCGCAGAGCCTGATCCAATGTTTCTTCCAATACCTCAAGTTCTTTATTTACAGCAATCCTTAAAGCCTGGAAAGTGCGCTTGGCAGGATGAGGTCCTTCTCTGCGGGCCGCAGCAGGGACTGCATTCTTTATGATTTCAACAAGCTGCCCTGTTGTTCTGATTCTATCGTGAGTCCGGGCTTCGCCAATAAACTTCGCAATTCTCAGCGCCCATTTTTCTTCTCCGTAATCCCGGATAATTCCGGTCAGGTCTTCCACACTCCAGCTGTTGACGATTTCTTCGGCAGTAAGCAGTTTTCTGCGGTCCATGCGCATGTCGAGCGCTGCATCCTGCATATAGCTGAAGCCTCTTTCTGCTTCATCCAACTGGGGCGACGAAACCCCTAAATCGTACATGATCCCCGCTGCCGGCAATAAGCTATTCGCTCGAATCGTATCCTCAAGTTCCACAAAGTTTTTTTGAAAAACAGTGACTCTTGGGTCATCGGCGAACTTCATACGGGCATTGGTAACAGCAGTTTCATCCTGATCAAAACATACCAGCCTGCCCGAAGCACTCAACCGCCGGAGCAACAGTGCTGAGTGTCCGGCTCCCCCCAGCGTACAGTCTACATATAACCCATTAGGGTCTGTAAACAACAATTCAATTGTTTCTTGCAGCAGGACGCTTTGGTGTTCAAAAACCACTTAGGGCCATTCCTTTCTTTGCTTTATCGCAAGCGTACCCACTTTTTGTTCAGCCTATGTACGATGGCATATTCTGCTATATCATTAAACCCATTGCAGCAAGGGACTCAGCATCATCTTCATAATTTTGGGCTGCGTTGGTGCTGTATTCTCTCCATTTCAAGGAATCCCAGACCTCGATTCTATCCATGACACCGACAACAACGACATCTTTTTCCAAAAAAGCACGCTCCCGTAAATTTGCAGGTACCAAGATCCTCCCCTGTTTATCAAATTCGCACTCGGCAGCGCTTGAAAAGAACAAACGGGTAAATTCACGGGCTCTGGTTTGCGATACCGGAAGCTGTTTCAGCTTCTCCACAAAATCAAGCCATCCATTTTCAGGGTAAAGAAAAAGACAGTCCTCCATCCCCTTGGTAATAAACGACTTATTGCCAAGAAGATCTCTGAACTTTGCCGGTATGATCAGACGGCCTTTATTGTCTATCGTATGGAGAAATTCCCCCATGAACATAATCTTCACCCCACCAGGCACCACTAACTTACCACTTTAACCCACTATACCCCACATATTCTCTATTTTTTTAAGAATTCCTGCTACAAAAAAAAGAAAACAAAAAAAATAGGAATTTAGTCCCTATCTTTCATGTTTTCCTTAATCTGCTAACAAAAAGATCCAAACATAATGGTTAGGTAATGTCCTGCAAATTTTTATTTGGCAGGATCGCAGCAGCAAAATTCTGTTCTTGGAAAAGTTCACGAATCAGTTCCCGCAGAATCAAATTTTTCACCATCTTGGGCAGAACGCCGCTTTGCTTCACGAAAGCAGGCAGGGCGAAGGCTTCCCCGCTGCTTTTTGTTTTCACTTCCCGTAAATTCATACTGATCAATTCCAGAAAATCCTGAAACGAATAGACTCGAAACCTATAGATATCCTGTTCCAGGGCAATAAATTCCAAAAGAGCAATTACCATTTCCTCATAACTTGTTTCTTTTTTCAAATCGAGCAAAACAGCAATCTTCGGTATAATATATTCATAAAGCATCCTCCTGTAAGGAATGCCTTTAAAGCCCAGCTTTTCTCCCAACGCCAAAATTTTTTTCTCACCGAGAGACAGCATCATACGGATAAAAAAGTCCTCATCCCCTGTTGGTTCAATATAATATTTTTGGCCTTTCAGATGCCTGAACTGCCTTATAACATCGTAATAACCAAGTTTAAGATGGTATCTGGCCTGTTCATTGCTGAAATCCAGGATACTGCCAAGTGTCTCGGCGGGAGAAATATATTGAACATGAACCTCCCTGTCTGCAAGCTTTCTGCGACGTCCCAGCGCATTGGTCCTGATAGCAATGATTTCTTTGAAACCTTTGCCCACCAGCATGTTTAAAGGCAAATTGTCATAGAAACCGCCGTCAAGATAGTGTTTTCCGTCGATTTTTTCTTGCTGAAAAGCAGGAAGGTTTGAGCTTGCCAGTAAATACTCTACAACTTTGCCCTTGGGGATATCCTCGAGAAAAAATTCCATGGGTTTCATATCCGACAGGGAAACCGTCGTAAATCCGAACAACATTTTGGATTCTCTAAGCTTGTCTTCATCCACGATTTCCTGAAGCAGTTTTCTGATGAATGTGATATCCAGGCCTTTGCTGGAGGCAATCTCCTTGGCCTTTTTCATGTAGTAAAGCAGTCCGTCATGAGATATGTCCAACTTTTTAAGTTCTTCCAGCCGTACTTCTTCGATATCAAATACCTTTGAGGGAGACATCTCATACCACAGCTCATACGCTTTATCCAGTTCGTCCTGAACAATCATCGCCCCATTCAGCGCCCCAATGGACGTACCGGCCACTGCCCCGTAGCTTATGCCCAATTCCCGCATCGCCTTGCAGGCTCCGATCTGATAGGCGCCTTTTGCACCTCCGCCTTCCAAAACAAGACCGTACATCCTTCCACTCCTTCACTCCAACTCCTGAAGTTAATACCAGATAAGGAAAACCTAATCGATGCCAAACCTTTAGCGGCAACCTCACCTGCTCTTATTTCTACAAAAATGCTTACACTTTATGATACACTAAAAAAGCCCTGCGGAATATACCGCAGGGCCTTGTTATTGTGAGAATGATCGGGGTACTTGGAGTCCTTACTGTCCGACAGCTTTGTTAAGTTCTGCCACCAGATCATCAGGGTTTTTGCCATGCGTGATCGCAGCGCCTTCAACACTCTCCCTTGTTGCGGATGGGCATCCCAGGCAGTGCATACCAAGTGCCACAAAAATTTCTGCAGTTTGCGGGTATTGTCTAAGAACCTGGCCGATAACCATATCTTTCGTGATCATTTGATTTCCTCCTGTACAAGTTAGTTCAATGCTATTATAAAATATTTCATTATAAGAAGCAAACAAATTCATCCACGATTAGAATTTAGAAATAGATATTAAAATAATTGAAAAGAAAAGTCGATGTTAGGCAAGACCATTTGAATCAGATAGGAAAAATCCTGGTAATGCCATAAACACGTGATCAGAATGCCAAAAAAGACTGTAGCTGGAACGATCAGCAGGCGTGAGTGTTTCCCACCGGCTTTCCAGGAACCCCTGATCCTGGCAGGCAGGAATATAACAGACAGAAGGATATATGTCGCAATCGGAAAATAGTAAGGCATGCCGTATATCGTCAACACAAAAGCAACACCAACAAGAACAATCCAGCCGTATTTTCTTTCCATCCAGCACGTCAGCCCTAACGTCCCTGGATTTTGAGGGAAGGCTGAAGCTGCAACCCCAACCTGCAGTAGTCTTAAGACAATCAAAAAGAAGGAGATAAGAATGCAGACAAGTGAAAACGGAAGATCCTGTACTTCCTTAAGCCAGCTGAAGTCATAAGAAATCCAGGGCGGTATGGTATCGACCGACAAATTAAAAAGCAGAGAAGTAATAATCGCTCCGAACGTTCCCATGCGGGCCACAAGTGACAGACAACACCAAAAAAAAGCTCTGCGCACGGCCCTTTTGGGTAAATCGTTAAACAGCTCCTGGTATTTTAATTTAATCGAGAAAAAATTTTGGGCACTCAAAAACACGAGACAGATCAGCCATAAAATTACGGCCACTTTCTCCGTTTTCCATTTGGAATCTGATGGTTGTACCACCCCGGTTGACTCATCGGAATAATAAGTCAGATTTCCCCATTCGCCTTGTAATCCTTCAGGCAGGATCAAAATATTCTCTGTTACGCTTGAATCGACCGGATCTTTCGGAAGTGAAAGTTGATACTGTGAAAAGCCGAAAATCATATCCCCTGTCTTCTGAAGGTATTCTGAGGAAGCTGCCGAATTATCAATGCCTTTGGCAACTGTCCAGGCTAATACCGACGGATGCTTTGCCGCAATGGCAGCAAGATCTTCAAAAATAGCCGGATCCGGAATTTTAGACGATGCCATGATACCGACAGGCATCTCCAGCCATACGCCCACGCCAAACTTGTCCGCAGCATACAGCCAGCTCTCATCCGGAAAGAAGCCCATAAAGTAGATGACATGATAGCCGCCGGACTTAAGGTTTTTCAGAAAGGTCTCCGTCTGACGCTGATTTCGAATTGTGTAATCCTGTTCCTGGGAAATGATTTGACCTCGGACATTCAATGCCGTACCGTTTATTGTCCATTTTCCGTTTGTTGTGCCCAACTGACGGATCCCGACCGGGATCTGAAGACTGTCATAGCCTCCGCGGCTATTGGTAATATTCAAATTAAGTTCATAAAGAAAAGGATCTTCCAGACTCCAGAAATGTGCTGTCGGTATCTGAAAAACCAGCTCCGCGTCTTGCTCAAATCTACTATTGGTACTTAGCGGAAGCACACATTCAGCGAGCTTCTGCTGATTAACAATTAAAGCTCCGTTTAAGACCCAGGGTCCTTGCTCTAGCATATCGTGATGCTTGATCTTCACACGTGCCTTCACTTGCTTTTTCACTGAATCATACGAAACAGCTATACTCGATAAATCAATGGTCGTTTCCGATACTGCCTCCAGGCGTACCTGACCAGTAATTTTTCCTTGTTCCGGCCATAACCAGCCAAAAATTCTGTTCTGCTGAACGCTGTTCTTCTCAGTCTTCAGGTATAGCGTGTTTTCCTTGCTAAAATCAAATCTAGAGGCAGGAAAGTTTAAGATATATACGCCGCCGTTTCCTTCAACTTCACCGATCAAATTCACATCATCAATGCCATTTAAGAATACGCTGACTTTTCCGTTTACCCCTTCTAGAACCAGCTGAGCCGTCTTGTAACTCCATTTGCCGGTAACAGAAAACTTTTTAGCGGCAACATCGAACCCCTGACTCGAAGGTATAATCAAATCCTTGGCCTGATTGAGGTCCAAGACATCAATCCCGTTATCCGTTGCCTCATTTTCATAGATCAAAGCCTGCCTTAAGCTTGAATAGCTATTCCATTTTCCGCCCAAATCCTGCGCAATCCTGTATGGCTTAGTGACCGGATTATCACTATATAGTTCAACACCCTGAATGTTTCCCCAGCATATGGATACTGCAAGAGCAGCTAAAATAAACATCGAAACGAGTATGATGGTAAATCTCTTAAACATAAAACCTCGCAGAATCTTGCATTTCCATATTTATTTCGAGCAAAGCCCTTAAAAAACCTGCAAAAATTTAGAAAACTTGGCTGCCAAGCTTTGGCAGCATTATTTGCACTAAGATTTATTAGAAAGTTATTATGTCCGCGGCATTTGTCCATCCATGAACATCAAAATGCTGATAACAGTCTGAAACTATTATCAGCATCATATTTAGCATTCTCTTGTTTAGAAGTTCACCCCAACATTTAACTAAGAGCCTTATTCTTTGCTGTCTTGACAACCTGGACATACCCCATAAAATACCAGGTTATGGGTATGTACATCAAAGCCTGTTTTAGCAGTGACCATTGCATCCATATCAATCAATGAACTATGAAAATCAACAACCCTGCCACAGCGCGAACACATCACATGATAATGGTTTACCGGATTACCATCAAAACGGCTGGACATATCCCCACAGGGAAGTTCCAGAAGAAACCCGTGTTCCTTGAGCATATTCAGCGTGTTGTAAATTGTGCCCAGACTCACACCGGGGAATTTCGTCTTCACCTGTTTGTAGATCTCTTCCGCAGTGGGATGGGAATCAGTAACCAATAAAAATTCCAAAATTGCCTGCCTTTGGGGAGTAAAGCGTATTCCCTTATCCTTTAATCCCTTTAGAATTTCGACAGCATTCACGACTCTCAATTCCTTTCGTCAATTGTTGGAAAACTTTAAGTTTATATATTATTTGATCTATTTTTAGAATTATTATAATTATTTGTATTATATACCCACCGGACAAATGCCGTCAATAAAAAGAAAGAGCATCCTTCAGATACTCTTTCTTTATTGCCGTATTTAATTATCCTTCAATAATTGCACCTGAAGGACAAGCGTCTACACAAGCGCCACATTCTGCGCAGGTATCAGCATCGATGACATATTTGCCGTCGCCTTCGCTAATAGCTCCTACTGCACATTCGTCGACACAGGATCCGCATGTTGTGCAGTCGTCAGTAATAACGTATGCCATAGTCCCAACCCCCCTTTTCCTATCTCACCAGCAACTATATCAAAGTGCGGACAAAAAAACAAGTGTATTTTTGGGCTAAGCTATTTTTCGGAAAGAAAATGATTGCCATGCAAACCTTCAAATATTTAAGGTATTAAGGCCTGTATGGCACCTTGTATAATCTCCTCAGGCAATAAGAACAATATGGAAGCATCCGGTTGCTGACGTGGTTGCGGCGAAATATGACCCTGGAAATATCATCATGTTCGTGTCCGCAGGAACGGCATCTTTCAATCATTGAATTTCCATCTCCCGTTTGTGTTATTGTGAACAAAGAAAGCAATTAACATTAACGTCACTATTGTTTAGTTCTATTATTCTCCAATCAACCTCTTTTTAAACATTTAAAGCATGAGGTTTTTGCCCAGCAAACCCGGTTAATTCTTTTACGCCAAATAGTTTTAACTGCTGGACAACCTCTTCAAGATCACGTCCTACCATACTTGGTTCATGTGCATCTGAGCCTAGGGTGATTGGGATGCCCATCTGGTGAATTAGTTCAAGAAGTTTCGACTCCGGATAAAATTCCTGCACAGGCTTATACCGTCCGTTGGTATTAACTTCGATGGCCAGTCCTTGCTTCCTGATGGTTTCCAACGCCCTAGCTGCGAGGATTCTTACGTCTGTCTGCGGTCTCATTTTGAACAGTTTGATCAAATCAAAATGCCCAATAATCTGAAACATTCCGCTGGCAGCTGCTTTTTCCACCAGCGCGAAGTACTCCAGATACAAGCTGTCAGGGTTCCGCCTGAGATGTTCTTCTTCTTCCTCGGGATAATCGAAGAACCATCCGTTAATTTCATGGACAGAACCGATCGTATAGTCAAAAGGATATGAACTGATCCGTTTACGGATTAGTTCTTCATTTTCTTCCCGATAGTCGACCTCAAGACCTATTCTCACCTGCAATTCAGGATACTCTTCGGCGACTTCCCTAATCAGATTCAGGTTTAGGTCATTCCAGTACATATCATGATCGGCAAAACCGATCTGAATTAAGTTCTTTTTTTTAGCCTCGTCAAGAAAAAGACGGATATTTCCCCTTGTTGCTTCCCGGTCAAGATGCCCGAGCAAATGAACATGTAAATCAAGCATAACCTACCTCGTAACCTTTAATATTTTTTTAAACCTTATGATCTAATGATTCATTCTAGCTAAAGATTATCCGGCGGAATATGAAACATCTGTATGCAACCTATTTTCCATAAAAAGTGCCAAATTCCTGCAAAAAACTTTTGCATAGTTTCTTAGAAAGCGGGACACAATGGTATTAGTCTCACGTTTTCCAATTTTATTCCCACTCCTCTCTTTTCTTAACTTGCGGCAGATGGTCGCAAGTTTTTTTATGGAAACTAATATATTGATTTTTACTTGCATGATGTTCCATCCAGCAAAATAAAATAAACGGAGTGGTTTTATTCTGTGAATCTACGAGGAGTTGTTGATGCTTGTCCCCGTCTGTTTTACTTTTTTAGGCCTGATGCTATTATTGACAGGAATAAAAATTCTTAGAGATGGCCTGGAAAAATTCACGGGGTCTTATTTTCAGCTTGTTCTGAAGAGATTCACTGAAACCACCGCGAGGGGATTCATCAGCGGCATTCTGGCAACGAGTATCCTGCAATCGAGCACCGCACTGACCGTAATGGCAATTTCCTTTGTTGACGCCGGTTTGTTAAGCTTTCAAAATACCCTCGGACTGATCCTCGGAAGCAATATTGGCAGTACGGTAACTCCCCAGCTTTTGTCTTTGCCGTTCAAGGATTTCGCCATTTGGCTGGTCCCTCCCGGATTTCTAGGGTTCTGGCTGCTGAAAGGCAAAATAAGATTCTTTTACTATGCGTTGGCCGGCTTAGGCTTGATGTTTTTTTCACTTTCCGTTTTGGAATCCGCGATGATCCCGCTTGCCTCGACCTCGTATTTTCAGGAGCGGCTGCTTCATCTGAACAGCAGCTATCTTGAAAGTATTGCAGCAGGTACCGTTCTCTCGGCAGCCCTGCATTCTTCAAGTGCAGCAGCAGGCCTTGTGATGGTTTTAACAGAAAGAGGCTGGCTTGATCTACCAACCTCTCTTGCTTTTATTTTTGGAGCCAATATCGGGACCTGCTTCACCGCTTTGATTGTCTCAACTTTTACCTCAAGATCCGCCCAATGGGTTGCGTTATTTCATGTGTTCGTCAACGTTTTTGGTGTTCTGCTATTTTACCCGCTTCTAGATCCGCTGACTGAGGTGATCAGGTTTCTTGGAGGAGGTCTAAGCCGCCAGATTGCCAACGGTCATACAATTTTTAACATCCTATCTTCACTTATAGTTCTTCCTCTGCTTCCCTATATCAGCCGGTTACTAGTGAAGTCTCGTTAGCGCGTACTGCCGTCCCATCTCAACTTTCCAACCTGAAGGTTCCCTTTGTCCCTGAAAATATCAATTTTTTGAGCTGGTTCATCAATCTTGATCAGCTCTTTGCCGATGAAAATTTTAATATTGGCATGGCAGAACTCGATATTGATATGGCTGTTTTTGGATGCCTTAATTGTCGTGGCACTGATATTCGAGCCGCCAAGTTCCCAAATGTAAAGATCGCCTGAGCAACTGATCTCACCGCCACGGCAGACACCATGGATTTTAATTCCGCCTTCAATTTTCAAAATGGAATTATACACGCCTTTGTGGCAGAAAAAATCGCCGGCGCAACCGATTTCAGAATTTTGGACATAACTAACATCGCAGAGAACACTTACTGAGGCTGCCAGTCCCTTGGTGGCCATGAAGAAGCCTATAATCTTCAGAGCATTTTTAAGGTAAAGCGTATCTTTAAGCTGAAGGGGTCCCAATCCGATCATAAAATGTTTCATTGAACGTATCGCCAGATCAAGCTCCTGGGACACAAACCCGGGTTCCTGACTGTTAAGCAGTCTCTCCAGCTCTTCAACTTTTTTGGGCAATTGCTGAAAATTTTTCTCGAGGATGACCTTAAAAAGTTGGCCAACACTCGTATTAGTGGATGCTCCCTGTAGCTGCTCAATCTGATGAACACAGAGCGTAAGCTCTTCACTGACTTCATGCATGGTCTTGATAAACTCAGAAATGGAGACATGTTTCTCTCCCACAAGTATCTTACTGGCTATAATATTATTTCTTACGACCAGTCCCGTTTCTGCTTTAATATCAGCGCCAGAGACAGAACCCTGTACTTTGATTGTTCCAGAGGAATGAACATACAGTCCGTCCGCAACATTACCCCCGATAAAGACATCGCCTGGGAAGTCGATGCTTCCGGTACTCAGATCAACATCTTTATTCAAAATAAACGCGTTTTCAACCAAGTATGTATTTTTATTGACCCTTACCGGTGTACCGGAACAAGACGCTTTAACTTCCATATTCTCAGTCAGATAGACATTCTTCTTCAGCGTAATTATGAAGTCCTTGATTTTATCAACCTGAGTAGCTTTTCCGAAAATGTTTGTACCGGGGATCCCTTCTTTTCCCGGGATTTTCCTGGCAAGAGTATCATCCTTCTGACAAAGGACAATTTTACAGGCGAAATAATCAATTTTGTCTTCATTACTTTCTTCATTCTGAAATACTGGTTCGCCAACATAGTCGATTAACTGAGGCTGAACAGTTGGAATCGGCAGAGTCGCTTCAGCGATGACAATTTCACTTTCTCCATCGACGTCCATAAAATTCGCCCAAAGATTGCTTTTTATTCCATGAACAATTCCACTTTCTTCAATTTGTTTCAACAGGTCTGCTTCCGTTGGCAGCTCATCAGGTTCAGGAAAAGCATCCCAGGAGACATGTTGTTCCAATACAAGCTGCGAATAATTTGGAAGAGAATTGGTCAGGACAAATTTACCCGCACGGGCATGTCTGACTCTCGCGACAGCTTTGCTGCCGTCCGGCTCGACTGCGATTTGCCAAGATAGTTCACCTTGCTGGACCAAAGGATAGAATTCAAAGGTATCACCTTTATTAACAGGCATTTCGTATGCAATTTCGTTGCCCAGCATAAATAATTTTCCGGCTTGCGGATAAGGAATGATGCTTTGAACCTGTGATCCGGGATAAATCGTATATCTGACTTCATCCCAGACGACCCGCGTATCTTCCTCTCGTGCGTCTTCCTGAAGAATATCTTGTTTGACCGGTTCCGACAAAATTACGTTTACCTTATAGAGCCGGTTGAAGACTCCCGGTTTCTCTATGGTTTCTATCTGCAGCTCTTTAGGATCACAGCCCCATTCCTGAGACCATTTCTCTCTGATCTCTTCTAACGTTTTGCCTGTTGCAATCATTTCTTTCATGGTCCGCACTCTCCTTAAACAACCTGGGAAAATAATCTCATTTAAAAAAACAAAGCACATAGGACTTTAGTCCTAAAAAATCGCATATGCATCATAAATCATCAAAATAATAATGAAAATAAGCCCAAAAATTATCTGCAAAATCACATTTTATTTAAAAAAAGAATACTGTAATAGCATAATTACAGTATTTTATGACTGTTCTCTCTCATTTTACTGACTATTTCGATATTTGTCTACAGGAGAATTATTCAGGAATAATTAATAGCTTTATTCCTTCGTCTTGTTATCTGAAGAATTGTGATTGTTCAAATTGTTTTCATCCCGACCCAGGCTATTGCCCTGGTCTGGGCTATCCGTATCCTGACTAATATCTGTGCCGGTTCCGCCATCCATTCCTTTACTTCCGTCATTCAGTTCTGTTCCGGATGATCCTTCACCGCTCCCGCTCGCACTACCCGAGTCATCGTGGCCTGGAGATGCTGTACCATTTGGATCGGAAGTACTTCCGGGAACCGTGACATGTGCCTGGAGTTCTGGGCTCAGCAAGTCAATGACTGTCCCGTCGATGGTCATATCCGTGGTAATCCCGAGCAGAAGATTTTTAGCCACTTGTTTGGCATGGTCCGGATTGACTTCCCAGTAACTGATATAGTCAAGATAAAGCCCATAGCCAGGCAGTGTTTGATTCACCATGTTTGAGCTGTCGAAAGCTGCGGCTGCCTTAGATAGTCTTAGAATATCTGCGAGTTTCAGATCCGTTTCAACAACCTCATTGATTTGAGGAATAAGCTTGGGCAGTTTAATAATGGTTGAGGGTTGCAAGACTGCTTTGGCCACTGCTTTCAAAACCTTCTGCTGACGCGCAGTTCTGCCGATGTCTGCGGAGCTGTCTCCCCTGAATCTGGCATACTGGAGCGCCTGAGTCCCATTCAGATGCTGCTCTCCAGCTTTCAGGTCAATCACGCCGTCAACTTCGTCTCCAGTCTCTTTGTACATATCCATTTCAACATCAAGTTCGATTCCACCCACTGTGTCGATAATACTTTTAAAACCATCAAAATTGGTTACGACATAACCGTCAAGCGGTATGCCCGTCAGTTCGGTAACCTCATCCATCAGCTCAGTAATTCGTCGATACATCACGACCGAATTAATTTTAACGTAAGAATTTGATCCGGGAAGGCTAACCCTGGTATCCCTGGGAATGGACAAAAGAGAAATCAATTTCGTATCAGGATCCACACTAGCAACAATAATCGTATCCGTATTATACGAAGTCTGTCCGGGCCTTTTGTCTGCACCGATTAACAGGAAGCTTATCCGTTTGTTAAGAGAGTCCGTACTTGAGTTTTCTGTACTGTCCCCTGTACCTGTACTTCCTTGATTTAAGAACAAGTAGCCAAAGGCAGCCGAACCTGCAATAATTCCTGCGAGCAAAACTGCAATGATCGTAAAGGCTTTCCTTGTTTTATTTATTTTCTTCCTCAAGTCTGTCCCACTCCATTTATCGTAGTCTTGCCAAAGGCATGGTTCCCCCGCCGATTAATACTTTTCCGGGTTCTCCCTTCGATACGCTGCCAATGATTTCGACAGGATGCACATTCCTGTTATGACATTCCGTAATTAGCATTTCAATTTTTTCTTTAGGCACTGCCAGAAGCAGGCCACCCGAAGTCTGAGCATCACCGAGAATCAGTTTCCAGTCCAGACTGCAGTCCACTTCCAGATAATCCTCAAGATAAATCAGGTTGGATAACGTTCCTCCGGGGATTGTTCCTTTTTCTAGACAGTCCCAGGCACAGCCCAAAACCGGAACATTCCCAGCAAAGATCTCAGCCTGCATACCACTGGCTTTCATCATTTCGTGAAGATGGCCTAATAGACCAAAGCCGGAAATATCCGTACAGGCATTTACTCCGATCCGAACTGCAATCTCCGACGTTTCTTTATTCAGCCGTGCCATGACCTCAATAGCTGCTTTCTCGTCAATTGCTCGGACAATCCCGTTTTTTATCCCAGTCGTGATAATCCCAAGTCCCAATGGTTTTGTCAGAACGAGCAAATCGTTTTCCCTAGCGCTGGAATTAGTCAGCACTCGGTCAGGATGAACAATGCCTGTTACGGATAGACCATACTTTGGTTCAGGGTCATCGATCGAATGTCCACCGATGATTAAGGCTCCGGCTTCTTCAACTTTGTCTTTTCCCCCTCTTAGTATCTCCATCAATATGCTTTTGTCAAGCTTATCAATCGGAAAAGAAACAAGATTAAGTGCAGTCAGCGGACGCGCACCCATGGCATAGACATCACTGAGGGCGTTGGCCGCGGCAATTTGCCCGAAAGAATATGGATCATCAACGATCGGAGTAAAAAAGTCAACTGTCTGAACAATTGCCTGATCGTCATTAAGACGGTAGACACTCGCATCATCTGACGTATCAAAGCCGACCAGAAGATCCGGGTTGGATGTTTGTTTTGGAAAGTGACACAAAACTTGTGCCAGGTCGCCAGGACCAATCTTGCACCCTCAGCCAGATTTGCTTGAGTACTGCGTCAGTCTTATTTTGTCGCCGGACATTGCTTTCCCTCCTTTCGTTTTTTTCTTTGTTGTCCACTTTGTTTTTCCCAAAAGCAATTATAGCACAACATGACCTGCAGACCTACCTAGAATTCCGTTTTCAACAAAGGTGTCCTATGCTTTGACGCATTCGACCCTAGGCACATCTTGTGCCGTCAGTATGCCCTGCTTGATGCTGGAACTGTAGAATGCAGACCTAATACGGGTTAACGATTAAGAATGTCATAATATTTGAGTAGCAATTTTTAATACGTATACTAGTAAAACATTCATAGGATAACCATACACATAGGATAACCATACAAGTAATTAGCTACATTCTGGCATTGTAGCATGTGGTACTTGTCTCTTGTTACTGATTCCACTGCCGAAGACGGTCTGTCATCACCTGATAATCCTCCGGCAGCAAGGTTCGGGGGTCAAAAAACACTGCATCTTTCACAATGCGTGCCAGAATAGGAACCTCTCCCTGCCGCAGAAACCTTTCGAGATCAACAACTGATCCCTGCTGAGGCTTTACCGCACATACGTAAGTTGGAAGCTCCGCCGTCGGAAAAGCCCCGCCTCCGACGCAGGATTCAGCGTCCATGACTTGTATTTCTAAACCGGGCAGGCTAGCAAGCATTATACTTAGCTTTAGCGCGTCTTTTCGAAGATCATCTTTTGTACGGGAAAGCATATTCCAGACAGGTATCTTACTGATTTCCCCTCTCTGATAGAAACGGAGCGTTCCAATCAAGGCAGCCAGAACCAGTTTATCGACCCTCAAAGCCCGGGTAAGCTGATTTTTTTTCAAGCGATCAATCAGTTCCTTTTTGCCGATAATAATTCCGGCTTGAGGGCCTCCCAAAAGTTTATCCCCGCTGAAAGAAACCAGTGAAGCTCCGCTTTTCAGCGTATCCTGCACCGTCGGCTCCTGCGGAAGACCATATTCCGATCCATCCAGGAAACTGCCGCTGCCGAGATCTACGACAACCGGAATCCCCGACTCTTTACCGAGCATCACAAGCTCATCAACTGGAACTTCATGCTGGAATCCCTGAATTCGATAATTACTGGTATGTACTTTCAGCAGCATCGCCGTCTCAGGACCGATCCCCTCTTGGTAATCCTTGAGCCAGGTCTTATTCGTTGCTCCGACTTCCACCAGTTTTGCCCCCCCTGCTTTGAGCACTTCAGGAATCCGAAAAGATCCGCCGACTTCAACCAGTTCTCCGCGGGAAACAATGACTTCTTTATGAAGGGCAAAAGTATTCATGATTAAAAGTACGGCGGCGGCATTGTTGTTCACAACAAGGGATGCTTCCGCCCCTGTCAGTTCTGTTAAAATTTTTTCTACATGGCTGTACCTCGAACCGCGATCACCGGTTTCAAGGTTAAGCTCAAGATTGCTGTAAACAACAGCCTGTTCCGCAACATAGGCAGCGGTTTCCGGAGCAAGAAGTGCGCGTCCGCAATTCGTATGCAGAATTACACCTGTAGCATTGATAACTCTCTTCATACTTCCGTAACCTCTCAATTCTGCCCGGATCTCCTTATACAACCATGCTCGGAAGAATGGTATGAATTCTTCAGGCTGACAGTATAAAAAATTCTGAGGCTTTATCGTTTTTCCACTATTCAATTCTTTACTATCGTGATTCAGATCATCCAAAAGAATCTTTCTGCCCTTTTCCAAGGCTTTCCTCACAGCCCAGGTAATTGCCGAAAGTTCATAGCCGCTACAGGCACCAGTTTTTACTAATTCGGCAATGACCTCATTTACTGGGGGAAGAAGACGCAGTTTGCTGTTTTTCAAAAAAACACCCCGAATTCTGCAATCTAAGACAAAATGTTCATTCTTACTCGCTTGGTTTTTTTCAGGATTTCGACAAGCCGGATCGTTTAATATTAATATAATAACATTTTAGCCCACTTAAATAAATCCAAGGGGGAAAGGCAATGGAGCCGTCCGAAACAAAAATATACAACTTCTGCATGTTACAAACAAAAAAAAGATCCAAATGCATTTTCTGCAATGGCGAGGACCAGCTTCTATTGTTTAAAAAGCAACCCGTCTGCCCAGATTGCCTGATCAGTATCCGCAAGCTCTATAAGGCAGGCCATTTCAATTCTACTGGCTAGTATCCAAAGCAAAAGGAGCTGTTAGCTCCTTTTCTTTTTCTCGAGGCGTTTTAAGATTCTTACGGCATCTTCCTCGATAATCATTTCACCGTGCTCTTTGAGAAAAGTATCCGTGGTCATGACAGATTCCCCAAATTCGTCCAATATCGCTTCAGCCAGTTTCTTTTTACGCGGGTTTCCAATATTGCTGATTGTCAGGTAATATTCGCTCTCATATTGGAACAATGCGGATTGAAGCTGGAGAATCCCCGGCAAGAGACGGACTGCGGAAATAACATCCTCGAATTCTTCAAACAAATATACCCATTGTTTTTCAGACGCAAATTTCGGAGAAGGGCGTGGATTCTTCTTCTTTTCTCCAAATGCGGTCTGAATAATATGGTTAATTTCCGCATCAATTTGTTCTTCCTGCTTAATTACCGTTATGACAAATTCATCTTCTGAAGCAACAGTAGCCTGGATCCAGAAAGGCTGATCTAAACTAAAGTCTACTTCATCTCTGGCTTTTGAAATCAATTCCCAAAAAAACTGCTCAGTTCTCGCGGAACGTTGAAACAAGTCAGCAAGAGATATATTGCGATCTGCGAGCTCGGTAAAGGAGATAAAAATGCGAACCGTATTGTCATTTACCTTAAGAATACGCATAAGTTCTACCTCTCCTTTCCATGGATCTGATTGATAAAAACACTATTTGTTAATTATATTATATCATGAGACGTCAATAACCAATTCCATTTAATGTCAAATATTAAGCTATGCTATTATATGAAGCCGTCAGCTTGTCGGGTTAATACGCTGCATTTAACTACCTGTTTTTTCTGGCGAAGATAAGTGACTTCCACTAAATCTTTCTTATGAAGTTTATGGAAAGCAGCCGCATCAATACTTAACGTGAGTATCTCTTCTCCGCTTCGTAAGCTTAGTGTATACTGCTCAGCTTCCGCAGAAAGGCTTTCGATGACCCCTTTCGACACTGCCGCATTGTTCAGCCAATCCTGATTGTAATCCATAAACATCAGGGAGTAAATAAAAACGATCAAGACTAGGAAGAGTGATCGGGTTGCAGCAAGAAATTTACTGAAATGATTCTTTTCGGCCAATGCCTCTCTAAATATAGAAAGGCATTTTGCCCCTAAAAAAATGCAGACAAGAAAAAGACCGCTCAAAGCCGGCCAACTAATTTTAAAAAGATATAAATAATAGTCGATATGCACTGCTAACCCTTTTTCACTATCTTTTCTTTATCAGTTCCGCATTCGGGACATTGTTTTGGACGACATCTTCCTTCAGAGACCTTTTTGCATATACTGCATTCCCACAAAGCCAATTCAGACGCCCTCCTTTTCTAGTTAATTATAATGAATTCAATTTAATATAAATCAATATCTGAAAAAAGTCAAGATAGCTCACCAAACCTCCAGTCACCAGTAAACAGGCAGGCGGAGCCAATCAGGCCAAAGCCTTTAAATCTTCCAGCTCATCGGTTTTAAAAATAAATGCCGGATCCAGCTGAACAATCAGTCTGTCCGGGAGATTGACAATTCCTCCGATAAATGAGGCAGCAACCAAAGGAGGCGCCTGAACAACATTCTCAAGTATCCTTACCTCAATGATCTCATCAACGGCAATGCCAACAACATTATCATTAATTTTCATAATGATTGCAAAACCAGCTTCATTCCGGGACGGAATCTCAAATTTGGCATGCAGATCAATCAGCGGAATTGCCTGACCTCTAATAATAATAAGGCCCTTGACATATTTTGTAGACTGGGGTACAGGATGAACTTCTGTCAACTGTGTTATTTCCTGCACGACCTCAATCGGGAGGCCATATTCTTCGCTACCCAGCAAAAAAATAACGGATTGGAAGCCCATAGTTATCACCTCTTACGTATGTTCTGCTTTTTCAGGAGCCAGTTACACCTTTCCTATTTCATTGACGGCTTTTTGTAAAATTTCATCATTGGTTTGGACCACTTTTTGATTCGCTGAATACGATCGCGTTACCTGAATCATTTTGACCATTTGCGCATTTAGATCGACGTTTGATTCCTCAATAAAACCCTGTTCAACCCTGATGTTTTTCGGTAGTATTTCCGTAGGTTGATTCTGGCTGTTATAAAGACTCGTAAGTCCGTCACGATCCAGATCTTCCGCAGGGATGTCCACAATTGTAAGTTTGTCTATGACCTGGCTGCTATCAGTACTGATAATTGTTCCATCCTGCAGAATGGTGAAATCGTCCGGCAAAGGGCCGATTGCTCCGTTTTGACCAAGAACAAGATTACCGCCTGCTGTTCTGAGCATGCCGGAAGGATCAACCTGAAAATGTCCGTTTCTGGTATAACGTTCCCCGTCAAGCGTTTCGACGACAAAAAAGCCGTCACCGTTAAGCGCCACATCAGTCATATTTCCGGTTTCCCGGATCAAACCGGGTTCTGTGCTGTATAAGACTTTCTCCGCATAGACACCCGTTCCCATGATTCCCAGCGGAACATTTTCCGAAGGCTTATCACTGGTCGTAGAAGGGGTAAGCCTGCTGACCAGTAGACGCGGAAAAGAAGTGACCCTTTCACTTTCTTCAAGATAGCCGGGATTGTTCATATTTTCAATATTCCGGTCTATCGCCTCACTCTGTTGGTTATTCATAATCATGCCTGAAGCTGCCGTATATAATCCTCTGAGCAAAAAATCACGCTCCTCCAACGAACCGTCTATTCTTGGATGGTTATTCCTGAATTGCCTGTTTCAGCATGGAGAGATGCATCGTTAACATCCTGGATAATGAATTGTATTGAAGGGTATTTTCTGCAAGCCTGGTCATTTCGAGGTCAATATCCACGTTATTTCCGTCATTACGGTAGGTGGTGCCCTCATCCTTGACTACGAAGCTGTCTGAAGTCAGCCCTGTCCCGGTAATCGGGATATGGCCAGGCTCTGTGCCGGATACTGCTGTTGCATTGTTCATGCTGTCCATCGTAGCTTGCAGGATTTTATCGAAACTGACATCTGACCTTTTAAAATCGGGCGTGTCATTATTGGCGATATTGTCGGCCAAGACACGCTGACGCAGTCCGAGTCCATCCAACCCGCTCTCAAGTAAATTAAAAATCGGACTATTTAGCCATCCAGCCATGCTTATCTCCTCATTGCAATGCTCTGAGCCGTCATCTCATCAAGGTCCTGCCTAATCCGAACATCGACCTGGTAGGCTCTCTGGACTTGTATGAGATCGGTCATCGCCGTTAAAAGATTTGTATTGGATTTTTCCAGCATTGCGCTCTTAATAACGCCATATCCGTCTTCTCCCGGGATCCCGGCCTTTGCCTGACCTGAAGCTCCTGTTGTAAAATACACGTTGCTGCCTGCTTGCTCCAATCCATCAGGATTCGTAAAGCGGAAAAGAGAAATCTTGCCCAAGATAACGGGGTTGCCCTGGTTTTCCTCTTTCCCGGCGGGGACAGCCTGATCCTTTTCTTCTGCCATTGTCCGCACGCCATAGATAGTACCGTCGCTGTCAACACTGATGTCCGTTACATTCTCCGAAACAGATATCTTCGGTTCAAGCAGCATTCCTTGGTTGTTAACCAGATTTCCTGCGGCATCGACACTGAAAGCCCCCGACCGTGTATAGCCAAGCTTTCCGTCCTCCGTTTTCACCTGGAAGAATCCATCTCCACAGATTGCAAGATCCAAAGGGTTCCCGGTACTCCCCAGGGACCCTTGTGTAAAGTCGATGCGGTTTCCGTCGTATTGATTAATGTGAATTACCGGATTTTGCGTCACAGGCATACCACCGTACTGCGCCATCGTATTGCTTCTATCCTGAACGTCGTAACATTCTTCAATAGACAACAGCTGCTCCTTGAAACCTGTCGTGCTGGCATTGGCTAGATTGCTGCCAATCATGTCGATACGATCCTGAAGCGTTTGTAAATATTCCGTTGACAACTTCATCGTTCGTAGTCTCCTTTACCTGCTTAAATAGTTCTCCGTTAACGCCAATTATCCTTCAATGCTTAGCTGCGTTTCAGGTTGATCAGTTCTTCAAGCAGGGTGTCAGAAACCGTAATAACTCTAGAGTTAGCCTGGAATCCGCGCTGGGTTACGATCATATCCGTAAACTCCTGGGAAAGGTCAACGTTGGACATTTCAAGGTATGATGTCATGATATCGCCCTTGTCGCCACTGCCCGCGACCCCGAATTCAGCGTCACCTGAGTTGTTGCTTTGTGTATAGAAGTTGTTCCCCTCATAATTCAGTCCGCCTTCATTGTTGAATGTAGCAAGGGCCAGCTTAAACATTTCACGGCTAACAGAATTGCCCGTTGCATCCGTGAAAACCCCGGTAACGACACCTTTGGAATCAATCCCATAGCTTTCCAGCGTATAGTCAGTACCACCGATCTGGTACGTCTCTCCCTGCTGGATAATGATATCGGACAACGTGGTCATATCATAATCAGTTGTCGAAGGAAAATGATCATTCGTATTATCAGCTAATGCATAATCTCCATTCAGATACCCTTGGACTTTTGCTCCTGTGTTCGTATCGACCAGCATACCGTTTTCATCAAGATCAAAATTGCCGGTTCGGGTAAAATAGGTGTTTGGCCCAATCTCAACAACAAACATTCCTTCTCCCTGGATCATCATATCTGTCGGTTTACCGGTATAGGAAGAGCTTCCCTGCGTCATAATCTTATCGACGGATCCAAGCACGCTGCCGAGACCGATTGTAATGCCATTGGTTCCCCCTATCGTTGCTGTTGAAGGATTGCCCGCAGTAACTAGGCTTGGAGCCGAAGCTCCCTGGGAAGCCTGCCCGAGCATCGTTGCGAAACTGGCTCTTTCTCTTTTATATCCGCTCGTGTTTACATTGGCAATATTGTTACCAATCACGTCCATAGCGGTCTGGTGATTTCTTAAACCTGTAATTGCAGAATATAGTGAACGCATCATAAGGCGTTTCCTCCATTTTAATATTTTTTTGCAAATTTGTTCTAACACAGACACATTTTTTAGCCATTTGCTTATGGTGTAGCTGCAGCAGACCCTTTAATCTCACTAATATCTTCCAGAGATAACTCAGTTTCCCCGACCACCAGAGCCAGCGAACCGTCTGCCCATTTCACCGAAGTGACGGTACCGCTCTGCGATGCCCCATCACTATCGGCCCAAGTGACTTCTTTGCCGATCATAGCCGCTCCCTGCGTCAGCAGGGACTGGCTATTCAACGTAACCATGCTTTCTTTCAGCTCATCCATCGCCGTTGCCATGTTTGAGAGCTGTTCAAGAGAACTGAATTGGGCAAGCTGAGCAACAAACTGGCTATTATCCATCGGAGACATTGGATCCTGGTTTTGCAGCTGAGCAACCAAAAGCTGAAGAAAGGCCTGCTTATCTAAAGACGTACTGTCGGTACTGTTGGTGCCGGTGCTTGTGCCTTTAGTCGCGGCTGTATCCGAAGTTGTACCGGTTACATTATAAACGCTTGTCATGGTTTCCTCCTCGTTTCAGACACTGACATTAATTCGATTACCCTGGTTATTTGTCGTCAGGTAAGACGTAAATACCGGTAAAATACTGCTTGCTTCTTCTTGAAGGGTTAAGGCTGTTTCCTGCTGACTGCGGTAGTCATTCCTGTCCTGCGAAGACTGCTGGTCATTCTGGCGGTAACCCATTTCAAGAGTTCCGCACGAAACACCGATCTGCGCCAGGCCGTTCCGTAAATCCTGCAGGTTGTTCTGAAGCAACGATCCCGTAGCCTGTTCAGAAGCATTGATGATTAGATGCAACTGCCCATTTTCCAGCTTCATGGATACATTCAGCTTTCCAAGGTCCTGCGGCTGCAACTGAATAGAGATCTCCTTAATCTCCTGAGAATTCAGATCCTGTTTATTCAGGATGCCCAAAACCTGGTCCCAAACCGCACCTGGATTGACCAATCCTGCTTTGACACTGCTTACGCCAGTTGCTGAGCTGGTAAGCACAACATCAGTCTTGTCTCCTGAAACCAGTATCTGGTTCGGATCTATTGAGCTGTCCATTGAATCGTTTTGAGAGTTGTTTCCCGAAGAAGATAAATTCTGCTTGTTTTTTGCAGAATCTTCCGCCGCTGCAACACCGCTCAAGGTGTTCTGAGTGGTTGTATTCTGAGTGGTTATATTCTGAGCTGTTGCGGTAGAATTGTCCGCTCTGTTCTTATCTTGAATCAGAGATAATTTGTCGGACAGCCAGTTGAGCAGCTTCGCATTCGTATCCGAAGGTTCTGTTGCTTGATAATTTTTGTCTTTTTGTGAAACAATTTTCCCAGAGAGTTCTTTTAAATATCCTAATATATCATCCAACTCCGCTGGATCGAGAGAATCGGCCGTCGAACCAGAAATCCCTTTAAGTCCGAAAGCCTGCAGGTAGTTCCCGAGGTGTAACCCTTCGCCATTGGTCATAGTCTTATCGGCTTGCCCTGCGCCTGAGGAAAGAACTTCTTGCAAGGCTTGTCCGAGCATCATCCAGGCAGCATCGTTTCCTTTCAGTGCTAAACCTGATACCAGGGAACTATTTTGATCTCCATTTGATCCGGAAGTGGCCTCCATGCCAGCCGGAAATAGGTTTTGAAGAATTTGCAAATAAGTGCTCAGTTCCGAAACAGTCCCGTCGGAAATGGTGACTTCTCCTGAATCGGAATCCGGACCAGCTTCCGCCAATTCTCCAAGAATTTGTTTATCAGCCTTATTGGAAGGATTCAATTTCTGCATAAAAAGCGCAAACAGAAGGTTGTTCTGGTCAATGCCCTTACCTTCTTTTCCTGCTGCAGAATCAGTTTTTGTTCCTTCAACATTAACAGGCGTCAAAACATTCGCTACATTCATCCTTTCACCTCCTGTGTACTGTTATTCAGTATATCGGCACATTTTGGCCTAAACTTTAGTCTCTGCCAAATAAAAAAACCATTTTGTCCTCCAAAATGGTTTAGAAAATATTCTTTTTCTGTCTTCCCAGATAGCCTCGTAATCGTAAGATGGCCTGAGAATGAATTTGTGAGATCCGGGATTCCGATAAATTCATCACCGCCGATATCTCTTTTAAAGTCAGTTCTTCCCGATAATATAAAGCGACCACCAGCTTCTCTTTCTCCGATAATTTCTCAATGGCTTCTGTCAAAATCTGTTTCTGTTCCTCTTTTTCGATCTGGCCAAACGAATCCTGCGAGCTCGGGTCAATAATCAGATCAAGAGGTGAACTGATGATATCCTCGTTATCGTTGGAATTGACATCTTCAAGCGACACGAGTGTCATATACTGTGCCTGCAGCAGGGTCGCATTCAATTCCTCAACGGAAATATCGAGGTGCCGGGCTGCTTCTTCCAGGGTTGGGCTGCGCCCGAGCTGGTTCTCCAGCCAGGCATAACCCTGCGCAACCTGCTTGACCTTCTGGCGCGCTGAATGCGGAACCCAATCCATCGTTCTTAATCCATCAATAATCGAACCCCTGATTCGTAACGTTGCATACGTTTCAAATTTTACGCCGCGAGAAGGATCAAATTTTTGAAGCGCATCCAGTAAGCCAAATACGCCGTACCCAAATAAATCCTCCTGATCAATATGCTCTGGCAGAGACATGGCTAGCCGGCCTGCAATCCTTTTCACGAGCGGCAAGAATTTTTCTAAATGCTCTTCTGTCCATACAGCTTGTTTGGGTGTATCATATTGTCCTTTATACATGCAGCATACACCTCCTTACTGATCATCACCCCAGCCCATTTTTCTGACAATCTCCGCTCTGGCTGCGGCATCCGGTAAATGATCCATGATCTGGTTGTTGATTTGGCCCGGAACCCGTTTTTTTAGTGACAGAAGGCTCTCTGCAGGCTGCCCCGTCTTATTCGGGGCATTTTCGTCCTGACTTTCCATATCCCCAAGGAAGATATCAATTTTGGAAGGTGGTCTTTCTTCTTTGACCGGAGGAGAGACCTTGTTCCATAACAGAATAAGCCCTTTGCCCAAGAGATAAATAAACAAAAAGGCCAGCGCGGTTCGTAGTATGATAGCAGGATAACGATAACCGTTGAATATGGAGAATACCAGAACGATTCCGGCACTGATAACCGACAGTCTAAATGCGTTTTTTTCTAGTTTTCTTTCTGGCTCTGCCATTAGATCACCTTTTCCCCATGGTTAATGGTCCTCACATGCAAATCGCCGGATTGAATGTCAAAAGTGATCGTTCGCCCGAAATTGCCGCCGACATCATGGACGAGCAGCGGAATCCCGGCCTTTTTTAATTCCTGTTCCACTGACTGGGCGTTGCGCTCTCCAATTTTCAAGAGTGGTGCCTTATTTCCAAACGAAAACATCTGAGCCCCACCGGCCATTTTAGCTTTGAGTCTCGATTTCATAACCCCAAGCTTAAACATTTCCTCGAGCATCATGGCCAGGCATGTATCGGCATACTTCATCGGATTGCCCTGAAGGCTCTCCAAAGAGTTAGGAAGCATGATATGGGCCATTCCCCCAATCTGGGATAACGAATCATAAACACATATCCCGATACACGAACCGAGGCCTGCCGTCATCAGCTTGTCAGGCGCCTTTTCCACTTTGTAATCAGCCATTCCTACAATGATCGTCTTGCTCATATACCAAATACTCCCAACAATTTGTCAAGAGAACCTTTACTAGGAATAAAGAAAAATTTCCCTTCCACTTCTTTAACCCCGGATAATTTCGTATCAATGATCAAAACATCGTCATCAACCATTCCTTCTTCCAGCAGGACGCTGTCAATAATCGCGCCGACCATGTCAATAGCTATAGCCGGAATTGACGGATGTAGCAGGACTCCGGAAAACTTGGACAATGCGATGATGAAGGAACTCACCAGAATATTTCCGACTTCCTGCAACGCCGACTGCGCCATTTCGTCACTGAAAATATCCGGACGTTCTGAAAGCGAAAGCAGTTTTTGGGCTATGACCCTGGCGCTTTCAATCGGGAGGACAAAAATAGCCTTTCCGGGTGCGTCCCCCTCGACTTTCAGATAAAGCGCCACCTGAACGGTATCGTATTCACCTAGCGCCTCGCTGAGTTTTTCGAGCGGGACAAGCCATACTTTCGGCACGGACATGTCTATTCTTGCCTGCAGCAGTTTAGAAAGCGATGTCGCCGCATGCCCGGAACCTATATTTCCAATTTCCTTTAAAGCTTCCAGCCTAATTGCAGATATCTCCATGTTCAAACCAGTCCTTTCTTACGCATCTCTCGTTGAAGCTCAAATACATAGGTAATGATTTTATCACGCGTTCTTTCAGAAATCTCATAAAATTCGACGGAAACAAGATACGTTTCTTTTTCATCTTCTTTGATGCAGCGTACCACTACTGCCGGAATCTGCATCGGACTATCCATAATCATGGGCTCAACAACGACAGGTGTCTTTTCAGGTATACATTCTCTAGCGTGGAAAAGCAAACCACCACCACTCAAATCATGCATAAATCCTTTCTGCTCTATCCCTAAACCGTTTTTCTCCACTATCCTGTATTGGAGAGGACTAACCACCTGGACCCTAACATATTTTCTTCTTTGAACTTTAGATATTTTCTCGGGAAATTCTATAATAAACGTTGGAATAGGAACAGAAAACCTTTTGATCAAGACAGTCGAGAAGGAATACGCCGACAGGTCGTCGACAAATACCACTTCCAGCCGCGTTCCTTCTCGGAGCGGAATAAACTGGCCGTCAGCGACCGGTACCCCGATGGTTATGATTTTCTGCCCAACCTCTTCTACCCTGGTCTTATATCTGCCCTGATATTCTCCTTCAGGGACAACAATTTGGACACTTAAGCCTTCATATACTTTGTCTTTATAAAGCATCTTCATCACTCCCCAAATAGCTCTGACCAGGCTAGTCACATCGTTTGATGTCTGACGCTATCTTCATCTCGTTATTTCAATTTCAGTAGAGAAGAAATAAATCCTCTGATTCCGCTGCTTTGAGTCGGAGGCTGCATATATACGCCTGCAACATTTCCGGCGATCCATTGTACGCAGCGATAGGCATAACTTTCAGGATTCGATAACCCGACCGGTTTCTGTTCCATCACGGAACGTCCGACTGATGGGTCGTCGTAAATCCATCCCAATAAACTGATGGGCATCCCCAGAAACTTCGTAACTGCATGCTCCAGTCTTTCATAGGCCTGCTTCGCTTCGGTCTCACTTTTGACCCGGTTCACAACAATGTTAAGATTCACTCTTCCGGTTGGACCTTTGATTGATTTAATCAGTCCATAAGCATCGGTCATGGAAGGCGGTTCCGGCGTCAAAACGAGAATGACATCGTCCGCAGCGCTGATAAAGTTCAGTACAGTATGTCCTAAGCCAGCTCCTGTATCAATCAGTAGGATATCTGCCATTTTTTCGAGGCGGCCAAGATTAACAAGAACATTTTTCAGCTGTCCCCTGTCCAAATTCGCGAGCTCTACCATTCCAGATGCTCCAGGCAATACTTTGATTCCTTTACCAATCGGGTAAAGAATATCTTCAATTCTTTTTTCACCAGTCAGCAGGTGTTTAATATTGTATTTCGGCGTGATCCCAAAAGCAACATCGACATTGGCCAGTCCCAGATCTCCGTCAAGAATAATCACCCTGTAATTGTATTCGGTCAGAGCAAGCGCCAGGTTCACCACAAAACTAGTCTTGCCCACACCACCTTTGCCACTGCTGACTGCAATGACCCGCATATTTCTTGGCATTGCAACTTCTCTTTCACTCGCCATCTGCCTGAGTATACTTGCTTGGTCATGCATATGGATTATCCTCCCCAAGAACGTACCGGGTTAGTTTCTCGGAAGTGGCTGCGTCAATATCATCCGGGACATTCTGTCCGTTTGTTAAATATGCAACAGGCAAATCGGTCTTTGCCAGAAGGTCAAGTATGGAACCGAGCGAAAAACTCTCATCCAGCTTTGTTAAGATCAGATGCGTGGATAACTTATTGAACCTTTGGTAAACTTTCATCTGGTCTGTCATGTTGGTTGTGACACTCATGACAAGCATTGTCAGGTCAGGTTTGGCCTTGTCCAGAAAAGCTTCCAGTTCGTCCATATGAAGGTCGTGCTGTGGACTGCGTCCGGCTGTGTCAATAAAAATAAGCTCTTTGTCGGCATGGATGTTAATCGCTTCTCTTAACCCTTCCGGCGTCATAACAACTTCAACTGGAACACCGATAATTTCTCCGAAAGTTCTGAGCTGTTCGACTGCTGCTACTCTGAATGTGTCGGCTGTTACCAGCGCCACCTTTCTTCTTTCAATGATGCTGAAACCTGCTGCAAGTTTCCCGATGGTTGTTGTTTTCCCGACTCCGGTTGGCCCTACCATTGCGACCACCAGTGTCCTGGATTTGCTTGGCCTAATAACCTCGGTATTTGAACATAATCTCTCGACTTGATTTTTCAACAGCTCAAATACTTTTGTATTGTTTTCCCACTGGTCTTCGGCAAGATCGTTTCTGATAGGTTCAAGCAGCTCAGCGGCAGTCTCTCTGCTGGCTCCTCTAACCGTCAGAAAATTGATCCAGTCGGAGTAGCGTTTGGATTCGGCACTGCTGCTTAAGTCCCCTTTGGTGATATGCCCCTTAATTTCTTTTAAAATATTGTGCATCTGTTTAATTTCGGACTGGGCATCATCGGGAATACTTTGTTCTCTCGTATTTTCATTCTCTTTTTCTCTGTAAGCTTCATAGGCCTTTTTTATCACATCCGTATTAACGACTTTGACAGGTTCATCCTCCGCTGACTTCATCAAGGTATGATTTTGCTGTCTTTCTTCAATCGCTGCGGTAATTTCCACTTTTGTACGCGCAAAAAAGCCTAAGAATCCACCTTCTTTAATCTGGCGGGTTTGCAGAATCACTGCCTCGGATCCAAGCTCCCGTTTGATCTTCCCCATTGTATCTGCCACATTGTCACCGACAAACCGTTTCACCCTCATTAATCCAACACCACCATTCCAAGAGCCTGAACCTCTATTCCCTGTACAAGTTCATTATAAGACAGGATGACCAGGTGAGGAAGTTGACGCTCTGTCATTCTTTTTAAACTTATCCTGACCATAGGAGCACACAACATTACAGGATTGTGTCCCTGCAGCATAATTTTTTCTACTTGTGCGCCTATCCTTTTTAAGAGCTTCTGTATGACATTCGGGTCAATATTCACATAACTGCCGAAGTCCGAGGGGCGAAGATTATCCAAAATCATCTGCTCAATCTTGGGCTCAAGTGTAATTACCGGCAATTTTTTTTGAGGATTCAGAAAGGGTTGTACGATCTGGCGGGCCAAACTCTGCCGGACATATTCGGTGAGTCTGTCCATATCTTTTGTCAGAGGAGCACAATCGGCAAGCGTTTCCAGGATCGTCACCAGATCTTTAACCGATACCCTTTCCCTCAGCAGGTTGCTGAGTACCTTCTGAACCTGCCCCAGACTGAGAAGGTCGGGGATAAGCTCTTCGACAACTGCCGGTGACTGTTCCTTGGTATGATCAATTAGTTTCTTCACATCCTGTCGGCTAATAATCTCATGGGCATGCGTTTTTAGAACTTCCGTTAAATGGGTTGCCAGTACAGTCGGTGCATCGACAACGGTATACCCAGAAAGTTCAGCCTGCTCTCTGACCGACGCGTTAATCCATTTGGCATCAAGACCGAAGGCTGGCTCTTTGGTTGGAATGCCCTGAATGGAATCATCTTCGATTCCCCCACTAAAGGCCAGGTAATGATCGGTCATCAATTCCCCGGAAGCAACCTCCGCACCTTTTAGTTTGATCGTATACTGATTCGGCTGTAGATTCATATTATCCCTGACCCTGATCACTGGAACGATAAATCCGAGTTCACCGGCCAGCTGCCTGCGGATCAGAATAATCCTGTCCAGAAGGTCCCCGCCCTGACCGGCGTCAACCAGAGGAATCAGCGCATAACCGATTTCCAGTTCCATATGATCAATTCCAAGTATATTCATAACATTTTCAGGCTTCTTAGTCTCGTCAATATCGCTTCTAACGGCCGCCTCCGACTCTTTCTTGGCTGCCTGAGCAGTGTTGCGCTGAAGGTAGTAGCCCATTCCGCCAGTAGCGGCGGCAAACATTAGCATGGGTACCTGGGGCATACCAAAAATGGCGAGAGCTACCAATACGCCGGAAGTAATATAGAGCGCCTTTGGCATCCTGAACAGCTGTTTGGCCAAATCCTGCCCAAGGTTACTGTCTGATGCGGCTCGGGTTACGACAAGGCCAGTAGCCGTTGAAATCAGCAACGCCGGGATCTGGGTTACCAGCCCATCTCCGATCGTCAACAGCGTATAGGTGTATAGAGCATCGGTAACCGCCATACCCTTGGTTACCATTCCGATAATAAAGCCGCCGATAATGTTAATTAGCAGGATTATGATTGCCGCAATGGCATCTCCTTTGACAAATTTGCTAGCGCCGTCCATCGCACCGTAAAAATCTGCTTCCTGTTGGATATTCAGTCTTCGAGTTCTGGCCTCCTGATCCGTGATGATCCCGGCGTTCAGGTCGGCATCAATGCTCATCTGCTTCCCGGGCATTGCATCCAAGGTAAAGCGGGCCCCGACTTCGGATACGCGTTCCGCGCCTTTGGTAATGACCAGAAACTGTACCACGACCAGGATACAGAACACAATAAAGCCAACAATCGGATTTCCCTGAATAACAAACTCTCCAAACTGCTGAATGACCTGCCCCGCCTCAGCCTCGAGTAAAATCAGTTTCGTCGTGGAAAGGTTCAAGGCCAGTCGAAATAGTGTCATGGTTAGCAGCAAGGAAGGCAGTACGGAAAACTCCAGTGGATCCTTTGTAAAGACAGCCAGCAGAAGAATCAGAACTGATCCTGTAATGTTTAAGGTAATAAGAAAATCAAGCCAACCTGCGGGCACGCCAATGACCATGACAACAATGATGCCGACGATGCTGATGGCTGCGATAATATCCGTATTTCTTGCTAATCTACCAGCGCGAGTTGTCGTGGCCATGATGCAGTATCCTCCTTTGCTTGATTCTGTGTTTTCAATAATGATCCTTGAATATATCTATTATACTATTGGCTAAAGAAAAATCGCTTTTCGGGTAGGTCTCCGTAATATATAGCCGCTTTCGGCCATTGCGTCCTCCTTGACGCAAAAGGCCGCGCTACGCACTCCATGCTCCACTGACGCTGGCTATATATTACGGAGACTTATCTCTGAAGCTATCTTTGTTTTGGGTATTTCTTCAAGAAGTTTACTGTTTGCATGTTCTCATAGCTTGGAATGGATCTGCAAGTACATAATTCCACAATGGCATACAAACCTGCGTGAATGAGCTTACGTTCAATTCGGGGCAAAAAAGCTAGACCCTAATAAGCATAAGATCAGTCTGCGTGCCACAGTTCCGCGGCGAGCGGAGCCTGGATGGCGGTAGCGCGGCCTTTTGCGTCAAGGAGGACGCAATGGCCGAAAGCGGAATTGTGGCATGCAGACTTGCCCCGGCATAATGGTACCGGCTCCCGCTACGCTGAATAGGATCGTCTCTTTTTGTTAAGACGGAAGACAAACGCGAGGACTTCGGCGACTGCCTTGTATAGTTCCTTTGGCACGGACTGCCCAAGCTCAACCTGGGAATAAAGCGTTCTAGCCAAAGGCTTGTTTTCCATAATCACAATGTTGTTTTCCTCGGCAACCGCCTTGATTCTTAAAGCTATTTCATTCTGCCCTTTGGCGACGACATAGGGAGCAGGATATTTGGCTGTATCATATTTTAGGGCGACTGCATAATGTGTCGGGTTCGTAATAACGACATCGGCCTGCTTGAGGTCCTCCATCATTCTACGCATGGCCATCATACGCTGGCGTTTCTTAATCTGGCTCTTGATAAGTGGATCTCCCTCAGTCTGTTTGTATTCTTCTTTGATTTCTTCCTGAGACATTCTGAGGTTTTTCTCATAGTCCCACCATTGATAAAGAAAATCAGCAAATGCAATAACCAGAAAGGCCAGGGCTATTTTCCAGGCCATTTCAAACAACAACCCACTTAGGAAAATGAGGGACTGACCAACTTCAGCTCCTTGCAGTGCCGGAAATACATCAATGTTTTTTCGAATAACATCGATAAGAAAATAACCAATTACCAGCACTTTGAACAAGGACTTAACCAAATTGACCAGAGCCTTTAGACCAAACATTCTTTTGACCCCTTCAACAGGACTCATTCTTGAGAATTTCGGGATCATAGGTTCGGTAATGAACACCGGCCCCGTCTGCAGAAAATTTACGGCGATGGCGATGACCAGTGCAACAGCAAATACCGGTGCCAGGATCAGCAGGCACTGCCATGAAACATCGATGACAACCTTCCAGAGGGACTGAATATTCCAGTCCACGGAAAGACTTGCTGTATACGTAAAAATGTTAGCTAACCTTTGGAACACATATGGCAGCCATATTTTCAGCAACCCGATAATTGCCAGAAGCATTACCGCCGAAGTCAGTTCCTGACTTTTAAGTATCTGGCCTTTTTTACGGGCGTCCTGCTTTTTCTTGGGAGTCGCCGGAAACCTTTTTTCAGCTATACACTCCACCCCCTGAACAGTTCAAAAATCCACTGCATCGTAATATCGAAGACTCTGGATACCGTATCTCCAAAGAAAGCAATCATTAAATACAACATGGCCAAGCCAAAAATGATTTTTACCGGAAATATCACGGAAAACATATTCAGCTGCGGTACGATCTTCGCTAAAAGGCCGACACCGACATCCGCTAGTAATATGGCACCAAAGACCGGCATCGCAATCTGGAGCGATAAACTCAAGACCTTCCCGGTAATTTCAATAAAAAATTCTGCGCCATAGTTCACCCCGGCAGGATTAATCGGCAGAAACTCATAACTTTTGGTCACAGCAGCAATGATATAGTAATGGGAGTTTGTGGCCAAAAGCAGCATCGTTGCAATCATCGCCAGAAAACTTCCCGTCATCGGACTTTGCATACCGTTGATCGGATCGATAACATTTCCGGTCATAAACCCGAGCTGAAAATCAATTAGCTGCCCAGCTCCCTGCATGACCATGGAAAGCAAGTTGATAATGAATCCTATCGTAAGGCCCAGAAGCGTCTCCTTCACCAGTATCCCAATCAAAGGGAGTAATGCATTCGGTATAACGGGATTTTGGGCTTGAATCAGCGGATATACTACAATGGACAGTCCCGCGGCGAGACCCAGTCTTATCATTGCCGGAACGCCTTTTGCGCCGAACACCGGAGCAAGCATGACCATTCCTGCCCAGCGGGAAAAAATAAGCATGAATAAAGTAAGATTCCACTGTAAGTAATCAGACAGGTTCAAGTTGCTTCCTCCATTGGGCTGCTTTTAATACCGGGCATATGTGGCAATCTCAGTAAAGAGCGTTGCCGTGTAAGTGGTCATGACATTGAGCATCCAGGGGCCCAAGATAAGCAGAATCACGGCAACTCCCAATAATTTCGGAATAAAGGACAGCGTTTGCTCCTGTATTTGCGTCATGGCCTGGAAAATACTCACAATAAGACCGATAAGCAGGCTTACCGCTAGGACCGGTCCACCAACAATGACTGCTATCGCTATTGCTTCTTTAGCCATAGCAAGAATTTGATTCTCAGACATTCCGTTTCACCTCTGGCAAATTTCTTGGAAATCCATTTAACTGAAACTTGAAACCAGAGACTTCACCACCAATGACCATCCGTCAACCAGAACAAACAGCAATATCTTGAACGGCAGGGAAATCATCATCGGAGGCAGCATCATCATCCCCATTGACATCAGCGTACTCGATACGACCATATCGATAATAATAAAAGGAATAAAAATCGCAAAACCCATCTGAAAAGCCGTCTTTAATTCACTAATGACAAAAGCCGGAATTAAAACATACGTCGGAATATCCCCATATGTTTTGGGCTGCTCAATTTTTGCCATATTCACAAACAACGCCAGATCTTTTTCTCTGGTTTGTTTAAACATAAACGTTCGTAACGGCTGTTGGGCTTTGTCCAGGGCTTCCTCCTTCGTTATCTGGCTTTGCAGGTAAGGTTGAAGCGCATTGGTATTGATTTGGTTGAATGTTGGCATCATGACAAAAAAAGTAAGAAATAAGGAAAGTCCGATAATGACTTGGGTAGGGGGCAACGTTTGTGTTCCCAGTGCATTACGGACAAAAGATAAAACGACAACAATCCGGGTGAAAGAAGTCATTAATACCAGAATAGCCGGTGCAAAGGAAAGGACAGTAACAAGTAAAAGGATCTGAACCGCTGAGCCGGTCTGCCCTACATCAAGTGTTATGTTCATTTTTTCTCCTCCTTGAGATAGTACTCAAGTTCAGCAGAGAACGGTTCATTCTTTTGCTTCCTTCTTAACCTCTTCCAGATGCCGGACATCCATCTGTCCATTTTTTCCTGCGGTTGTCGGGCAATTTCCTCAAGAATTTCAGCAGCAACATCAAGATCGTCAATCTCGGCCACCTTTGTGATATGATGATCCGTCCCGCCAAGTACCTGGATCTTACCGGCAATTTCGACCAGATACAGGGCCTGTTGACCGTTTAAGACCTGCCGGTCAAGGACTCTTACCCACGGCGACTGAATATTGCGCAATGAGAAGCGGTTCAGACGTTTCATCAGCCATAGGGCGACGACGAGAATAATCAGAAAGACGACAATCATCCCGATCAGACCAGCCCAGGAAAAAGGTTCCGTCACGGTTGTCGCTGATGCTGCAGCTTCTGAAGCACCCGGATAAGGCTGATTTTCATATCCGTTCATGGCTATTTCAGCGCCTTGGCAATCGCTTCGAGTACTCTTTCCGCCTGGAAAGGCTTGACAATAAAATCTTTTGCTCCAGACTGGATGGCTTCAATAACCATGGCCTGCTGACCCATTGCACTGCACATGATAACTTTGGCCTGCGGATCCTTGGTTCTAATCTCTTTCACAGCCTGAAGCCCATCCATTTCGGGCATTGTAATGTCCATTACCGTGATATCCGGTTTCAATTCCATATATTTGTCGACGCCAACCATCCCATTTTCTGCCTCACCGACAACCTGATATCCATTATTGGCCAGGATATCTTTAAGCATCATTCTCATAAAAGCAGCGTCATCAACAAGCAAAACTGTTTTCCCCACTACGCTTCCTCCTCGATCTAGTTTAATGTGTCAATTCTTTCATTTGGATTTACAATTTCTGTAATACGGATTCCAAAGGTCTCGTTGATTACGACAACTTCACACTTGGCGATAAGTTTGCCGTTGACAATCATATCGACCGGTTCGCCTGCCAGGCGGTCAAGTTCAACGACGGATCCGGGACCCAAATCCAGGATTTCCTTGATCGTTTTTATTGCTTTACCGAGCTCAACATTGACCTGGAGCGGAACATCATAAATCAGACCCAGATTGCTCGGCAGAGCTGCGAGTCCCCCCGAAGAAAGCGGTGCAAACTGCGCCGGTTGCACAAAGGTCGGCTGAACCTTCTGGGAAGGAAAATCCACAGGCGGCTGCCATATTGTCTCCATCGGTGAAGGAGGCGGAGCCTGAGGTTTCGGAATATGCGGCTCAAGCTGTACCGGCGCGGCCGGTGCAGTATACTGGGGCTGCGGTTCCGATACTGTTTCCTGAGCGGGTGCCGCGTACATTTGTCCCAGAAGCTTGTCGGCCATGCCTTTGGCAACTTCAAACGGGAGTACCTGAATCAGAACGCTGTCAATGATTCCTTCAATGATCATTCTAAAAGAAACTCTGATCAATGGTTCATCGGCATTCAGATTCTTGCTTAACTCATAAACCTCATCATCCTCCTCCGCTACGATGACACGGGGAGGCGTGATGTCCACAACCGAATTGAACATTGTGGACATAGATGTGGCTGCCGATCCCATCATTTGATTCATTGCCTCTGAGATACCGCTTAACTGGATATCGGATAGTTCATTTGTCGGGCTCTTGCCGGCCCCCCCCATCATCAGATCCACAATAATGGAACCGTCTTCGCGGGAAAGAACCAGCATATTGGATCCTTCAATCCCTTTTTTATATTTGACATCAATGAGAACATGCGGCACGGGATAATCTTCGAATATTTTCTGTGCTGTGGTCAGTTCGACTTTTGGAGCAGTTATCTCTACGCGCTTTCCGACAAGTTGAGATAAAGTTGTTGCGGCTGTCCCCATCGATATATTTGCAATTTCTCCCATGGCGTCTTTTTCCATATCGGTAAGCTGAATTGTCTGGCTGTTACGTGAAACAGGCTCGTCAACCTCTTGGGAACTGATATCCATTGAGCCGGACAGCAAGGCATCTATCTCCTCCTGCGAAAGCATTCCGTTACCCATCCTCATTCCCCCCTTTTTTAATGACATCCGTAATCTGCACTGCCATTCTGTTTCCAAATAAGCCAGGCATTCCTCTGAATTTGATGTATTCTCCGACGTAGACAGCAAGAGGGTCCTTGATGCCTTGATTCAGAGGGATCACGTCCCCACGTTCCAAATTGATTAGATCCTGTACGGTGATCTGGGCTTTGCCGATAACGGCTTTCATCGGTACTCTAGCCCATTCAATCTTTTGGCGGATCAACTCCCTTTCCTCAGGGGATATGACCTTCCCTCCGGAAGAGAACAGCAGAAGATTATTCAATTTTTCCAAAATCGGTTTCATAACAATATAAGGAAGACAAACATTAATCATCCCCGACTGCTCTTCAATCTTCACCTCCATGGTCACGACAACCACCATTTCATTTGGCGCAACAATCTGGGTAAATTGGGAATTTGTCTCCACATTAACCAACTGAGGATTCCCTTCAAAAATTTCAGCCCAGGCTTCCCCCATTAATTGGACAATCTTGCTTAGCCGGCTGATAATGATTTTTCGCTCAATTTCCGTCAGATCACGATTTTTGGCCGGTTCCATACCATGGCCGCCTAGCAGTCGGTCTACCAGAATAAAGGCCAGTGAAGGACTGAGTTCGAGCAGCCCGTTCCCTTCCAGCGGCGGCATGCTGAAAATTCCAAGGATGGTCGGATAGGGCAGAGAACGAATAAATTCGTCATAAGTCACCTGCTCGGTAGACAGCACTTTGGCATCTACGGCAGTATGCATGTTTCCTGCCAGAAAAGTCGCTAATGAACGGCAAAAATTTTCATGAATATTCAGCAAGGAGTTCAACTGTCCTTTGGAAAACTTGTTGGGCCTTTTAAAATCATAAACTTTGATTTTATGAGGGCTGGACATTTTTATGGTTTCTTCATCAACTGAACCGTCTGACAATGCATTTAGCAAAGCATCAATTTCCGCTTGGGATAATACTTCACCCATCCAATCCCCCCTCCTTTAATCCGTTTGAGATTTGTTAATCATACATGAAATCTTTGAACAATACTTCTTTGACCTGGTCACCGCAGACGTTATTCAGCTCGGTCAGCAGCTCCTCTTTGAGTTTTTCACGTCCTGCATTTGTCCGGACATCGTCAATTCCTTTTGATCCAATCACGGAAATGATACGGTCTCTCAAGAATATTTCTTTTGCTGTAATCTTCTCTTGGGATTTCTTGTTCACGCCTTCCAGTACAATATTCGTCTTTATCATTCCACCTCCGTCGAGGTTGATCATAAATTCGTCTTTCATTTCAATCAGTGGTCCAACTTCCTCCGTAACTTTTTCGACCTGAGCGGCGCCTGAACCGGAACCCGGGAAGATTTTATCTTTAACAATCGTGCCGCCTACGCCAAGCCCTGCTCCGATAACAATAAAGATAAGGGGTACGATAATTTTTTTAATTTTCATTACTGCGGGTTCCTCCTCTGAATTCTGGATGGCAGCGTCTTCGAAATTCTGCAATCCTTTCTATGAGCTCATCAATGGATTCTTTGACGACGTACTTCTTTTCAGTGGTCAGTGTAATAACCGTGTCGGGGGTAGCCTCCGCCGTCTCAATCAAGTCTGGGTTTATTGTAAATTCTTTGTTGTTCAGTCTTGTCAAATAAATCACATCAATCCTCCTGTCATTTCCAGCCTCTAAGGTTCTGGGCAATCTCATCAATTTCAGATTGTTCTTTTTTTAATTGTGCTATATAAAAAAGTCTTATTTTTTTCTCTTTAAGCCTTTTGTATTTTTCTGTTTTAATTCGGCACTCCAGCAGCTTTTCCCTTTGTTTTTCGACTCGAATATTTTGTTCTTCGACTTCTTTTTCTCGCTTCAGCAAAATATTTTTTTGATCATAACAGTATCTTTGCCATAAGTTCAGTATCTGTGGCTCTTCAAGACAGGCTATTTTTTGTTTCTCGTAGGCCTCGTTCAGAAGCTGCTTCTGGAGATCCCTTTGTTCAGTCAAGTGGTGCAGCGTTCTGAGCGCCTGCGCCAACAACCCCTGCTCAATATCCATTTCCTGCTTGGCCAGTCGCAGAGAAGCCTCTAAACGAAATTTGAATGGCATCACTTATCCTTATCGCTCTCTTCAAAAATATCTTTCATAAAGCTCAACATTTCATCAAAACAGCATTTTTCATCCGTATTCTGACAGACGAAAGCGCGTATCTTTTCATGATGCTTGATAGCCTGGTCGATCCGGTTGCTGCTTCCCTCCACATAAGCACCGATGTCAATCAAGTCCTTGGCTTCATGGTAGACTGCAAGATGCTCCCGAATTTTCCCGGCGAGTTCCCTGACCTGCGGATCCGCAACATCGCTCATTAAGCGGCTGATGGATTGCAGGATATCGATAGATGGATAGTGGTTTTTCGCCGCCAGTTCCCTCGTCAAAACAATATGGCCGTCCAGTATTCCCCTTACGGCATCCGCAATAGGTTCATTATGGTCATCACCGTCAACAAGGACGGTATAGATCCCTGTAATACTGCCTTTTTCAGATAAACCGACCCTTTCTAACAATTTTGGCAGCATGGCAAATACCGACGGAGGATATCCTCTGGTTGCCGGAGGTTCTCCGATCGTTAAGCCTATCTCCCGCTGGGCCATTGCAAAACGGGTCACGGAGTCCATCATGAACAATACATTTTTACCTTTGTCGCGGAAATATTCGGCGACCGCAGTTGCCGTGAAGGCAGCTTTCAGTCTGACGAGAGCAGGTTGGTCTGATGTCGCGACAACGATCACAGACCGAGATAGACCTTCTTCTCCAAGGTCTTTCTCCATAAAATCCCGCAATTCCCGCCCGCGTTCCCCAACAAGCGCAATCACGTTCACATCGGCTTCCGAATTCCGTGCCATCATCCCTAATAGCGTGCTTTTACCAACACCTGATCCGGCAAATATCCCCATTCTTTGGCCTCTGCCCATTGTCAGCAGCCCATCGATGCCTCTGACCCCAACGTTCAGAGGCTCACAAATACGCGGTCTGAACAATGCACTGGGTGGCTTATTATGAAGTGGATACAATTGATCCGTATTTAAGGGTCTACCATCAAGCGGCTGACCAAGTCCGTCAAGGATTCTTCCTAACAATTCAGGACCGACTTTGACATTCAGCGTTTCATCCTGAGGGACCACCTTATCACCCGGGGCTACCCCTTCCAGCTCCCCGAGAGGCATAAGCAGGGTTTTTGTTCCTCTGAAGCCAGCGACCTCAGCAGGAATCGCTTTGAAGTTGGAAGCCATAATATGGCAGTATTTCCCGACGCTAACTCTCGGGCCATCCGCTTCAACCAAAAGGCCACTGATTTTAGAGACTAACACAGACTGAGATTGGCTCGTATTGTTCAATTTTCCGGGCCAGCGCCTTCCAGTCGGCCATACTTCAACTCCCCCTTGAGGTATTTTTCTATCTTTTCCAGCTGAAGTTCAATCCGAGCATCAAATATCCCTTCGGAGCATTCCAAAAATGTATCTCCGGCCTTGATTGTTTCATCAATAATGACCGGATAGCTAGGCTTGTACTCAGACGGGAGATTTTTATACCAATCCCAATCTCTACTGGACAGGTGGATCTTTATGCTCTGTTTGTCACTAGGCAGCAAGGTAAGATTCTTAATGATGCCCAAAAGAAGTTCAGGATCAATGTCTAATGAAGTATGAATAATTTTGCTGCAAATCTTCAGACAAAGGTCTGCCAGTTCCCTGTCTGCTCTATTAGATTCATCCGTCAGGACCTTTTGAGCCATGTCTAGATAGTTTGTTGCCTGCTGTGTAATCAAGTCTGCCCGAGACTGAGCTTCTTCAAGTCCCTTATTATAACCTTCTGCAAAAGCGACAGGTGTAATCTCGCTCTTGACCTTTTCCTGATATTCGATGGTTAAGGCTTCACTTTCCTTTCGAGCATTTTCAATGATTTCAGTCGATGTTTTTTGAGCTTCGGCAATTAGCTCATCGGCTTCAGCCCTAGCCTTTGCCAGGATATCGGAAACCTCTGGCCCCCAGTCTTCCTCTGCAACCGGGGCCGTTTCAGTCACATACTGCTCTATGAGCGTATAATCCTCACTAACGGACAGCACAGCCAAGGCAGAGGAAGCATCATATACATTGGTCCTATTTCGATATATCTCCGGATCAGGTGATTCTAGAATCCGCGGAGAAGTAATTTCAATAATCTTGCTCTTCAAAACTGAGGTTTTAGTAGATAATTTCATCTGCACCACCTCTGGAGATTACAATCGCTCCAGCTTCCTCCAGCTTACGAATAACTTTGACAATCTTCTGCTGGGCCTCTTCAACTTCACGCAGCCGAACGGGGCCCATAAACTGCATATCTTCCTTCAGCATACCTGCAGCTCTGCTGGACATATTCGTGAGAATCTTCTGTGTGACGTCTTCATTGGAACCTTTCAGTGCCAAGGCAAGATCCTTGGTTTCGACTTCTCGCAGTACCAGCTGAACAGAACGATCGTCAAGCAGGATGACATCATCAAACACGAACATCTGGCGCTTAATCTGTTCGGCGAGATCCGGATCATCCATTTCTAGAACATCCATGACGGCTTTCAACGTACCGGGATCTGTCCGGTTAAGCATATCAACAACGGACTGCATCCCCCCTGATGAAGTATAATCGGTCGGGGCAAGATTAGAGATTTTGTTTTCAAGCACCTTCTCTATTTCTTTCAGCACTTCCGGACTTGTTCTTCCCATCAGGGCAATCCTTTTTGTGACCTCCGCCTGCAGGTCCTGCGGCAGACTCGCTAAAATCGTAGCCGCTTTGTCCGGTGGAAGGTGTGTCATAATTAAAGAAATCGTTTGCGGATGCTCACCTTGGATAAAAGAAAACAGCTGTTTGGCGTCCGTACGACGGACAATGTCAAACGGACGCATCTTCAAAGAAGAGGACAGGCGTCCGATAATATCAAACGCTCTTTGCTGTCCCAAAGCCCTTTCTAATACATCCCTGGCATATTCGATGCCGCCCTGCGCAATGTAATTGCTGGCCAGACACATTTTATGAAATTCATCAACGACCGAGTCTCTCTGTTCCTCAGACACCTTGCGCATATTGGACATTTCCAGCGTAAGCTGCTCGATCTCCGGCTCAGAAAGAAATTTAATGATCTCCGAAGATCTTTCCGGACCCAAGGTAATTAGTAGTACTGCTGCTTTTTGTAATCCCGTAAAAATTCCGCTGCTCATCCTTATTGCTCCTCAGTCAGCCAGGTTTTGACTAATCTTGCCACATCATCCGGATTTTCCATCGTATATTTTTCAACTTCTTGACGGATCTTCTCTTTTTCAATTTCTTCCGTAGTTTTGGCTCTCTTCCGTGCCAGTTTTAAGTCGGCCTGACGTTCAGCCTCAATCTGTGAGGCCAAGATCTGTTCAGCCTCCTGCAGTGTAACAAATTTGGATCCATCTGCCATATCCATCGATTCGATCGCCAATTCTTTCTTTTTCGATCTGGACCTTAAGATTGCAATCAGAAGAATAATCGCCAGCAATACGCCTCCACCAATCTCCGCATACAGTAGAATTTGGGCCTTGCGGGCAGCTTCTTCTATCGCCGCCTGCTTCTCAAGCGCCGTCGTCTTTTCAAAAGGCAGTCTGGCCGCCTCAATCACATCACCACGATCCTGATTATAACCAACAGCGGAAGAAACAATATTCTTGATGTTATCAAGCTGTTCATCTGTTACACTATCCGAATCGGCCAGGACAGACACAGTCAATCTTTTGATCTGTCCGGGACTTACGATCGTTTCTTCCTGGGTCACACTTGGCTGAAAATTCTCTGTCAGACTGTTTTTTTCTGAAGTTGAAGTCGTACCGCTTTGGCCGGTAACCGGATATCCAGGCACATTAGTCTCCGTACCAGCAACACCCCCATTAGCAGAAGTACTACTGCTTTTCTCCGATACTTCCTGCCGGCTGGTAACAGCCCCGTCTTCACTTTTCTGACTGGTAATCTTCTTTTGATCGAAGTCGAGAGTTGCGTTAGCCCTGACAATGGTATTACCCGCCCCAAACACTTTATCCAGCATCGTTTGCACAGAACTTTGGATATCGTTTTCATACGTTTGCTGAACTTGAAGCTGGGTCGCGGATAATTTCTGCGGCGAAGTGCTGCTTCCGAGAATATCGGATAAGACATTGCCGTTCGTATCGACAATTGTCACTTTATCAATGCTGAGCCCTTCGACCGAATAGGATAAAAGGTTCGCGATTGCCCTTACCTGATCTTCCGACATCTCCTTTCCGTACTTTCGTTTGATCGTTACAGCAGCGGTTGTAGCTTCCTGCTGCTCGGAAAACAGGGCGTTTTCAGGCATAACAATATGAACCCTTGCATATTCCACACCGTCAAGCGTTCCGATTGTTTGTTCCAGTTCGGTCTGCAATCCCAATATATACCTCAGTTTACGGTCTTCGTCAGTTTCACCGATTCTCATCTCATTCAAATAATCAAAACTGAAGGTGCTTTCACTGGGAAGGCCTTGATTGGCCAACTGCAGCCGAACTTCTGCAACATTCTTATGAGGAACCTCGATAGTTGAACCCCCATCCGCCAATTGATATTGAACATCTAATCCTTTCAGCGCCTCCGTGATCGCTCCGGCTTCCTCGGTTTTTAAATCGGAAAACAGAACGGTATACTCCGGACGGCTTGCCCAAAAGATAAGTGTAATCAAAGCAGTTGCAACAATAACCGGTGCGGCGACTAGAATAATCTTTTGCGGGCCGGTCAGTTTTTTCCAAAAATTACGTACAGCATCTAGTATTTCCGTTAAGGAAAAATTCAACTACCTTTCCCCCCAGATTAGATTTGCATCTGCATGATTTGATTATAAGCATCAACAACTTTATTGCGCACAGTAACCGCCAGCCCTAAAGCCAGGCTGGCTTTTTCCATGGCAATGACCGGTGTATGAAAGTCATCAACTTGACCCGTAGCCAAATCTGCCGCAGCCTGTTCAGCTTCAGACTGCACATTCTCAAGCTTATCAAGCGCTTCACTCAGGAAAGAAGAAAAATCAGCGGAACCATTGGCATTGTTCGTTTTGGAAGCTTCAGAGTTTATTTTATTATCCAATGGGGAAAGCGGAACAATCATCGTCAGAGGCTCAATCGCATTACTCATTTTTTACCCCTTTCCAATCCCGAGGGCTGTGGAAGCCATGGCTTTACTCGCATTAAGGGCGGTTACATTCGCTTCATAAGACCTGTTAGCTGAAATCATATCAACCATTTCCTCTACGAGGGTCACATTTGGATAGCGTACATATCCGACTGGGATTCCATCTTCGGCTGTTTGGGCCGCATCCGGATTATCCGGATCGTATTCCAGTCTGAATTCATTATCATCCTGAATAACAGCAGTGACCTGAACCCCTTCACTTCTTAACTTGGTACGGGTATCCTTAAATACATCTGCAAAATCCGTTTCAGATGGACGAGAAGAAAAGACGGCAACTTCGCGCTGATAAGGAATGGGGTTACCGGCCACAGTTGTTTGTCCTGTGTTGGTTGTATTGATATTGGCAATATTATTGGATATCAGGTCAAGCCTAAGTTTTTGGGCAGTAAGACCCGAGGCGCTGATATTCATACCGGTAAACAGACCCATATTATTACTACCTCCTTTTCACACACTCTAAAATTGTGCTCCCGATATCGGAAAGCATTTCGATTCTATCGGCTAGTTTCGCTTCAATAATGGAGCGGGGCATGCCGTAGATGATGCAGGTCTTTTCAGATTCGGCAATTGCATAAGCCCCTTTGGCCTTCAAGGCTTTCATGCCTGCCAGACCATCATTCCCCATTCCTGTCATCACGACACCCAGCACACCGGCTCCGACCTCTTTCGCCAGAGACAGAAACATTACATCAACAGAGGGCTTGTAAAGTGTGGCAATCGGTGATTCCGTAGTGACATTCGCGGTAAGTCCACTGCTGTTTCTTGCCACCTGAAACTGTTTCCCGGCCTGTCCGATATAAATGGTACCTGCTTTAAGCAGCTCACCGTGTTCGACTTCCTTCACTGTGGCCTCACAGATGCTGTTCAGCCTGGAAGCCAGGGGAGCCGTAAATCCAGCCGGCATATGCTGGGCGACGATTACGGGAACCGGAAAATTTTTGGGCAGTTTGCTCAGAACATTCTGCAGGGCACTTGGTCCGCCCGTCGAAGTACCAATCGCAACAATTTCTATTTTGCAGCCAATTGGCTGTATTTGCTGTTTGACAAGCGGTGGCGCAGATCCCAAGTTTTTTTTGTTCAAACGAGTAGTATCTACCCCGGCGACACTCTTTATTTTCAGAACAATCTCTTCAGCCAGGGCTGAGAGATCATTTCCCTCTTTGCCAGAGGGTTTGGCAACAACATCAACAGCGCCAAGGTCAAAAGCTTTCATCGTCATCTTAGTGCCGTCAGTTGTTACAGAACTTAACACAATGACCGGCATCGGCTGCCAGCGCATAATTTCTTCCAAGGCTTCTAAGCCGTTCATCACCGGCATCTCGACATCCATGGTTACAACATCCGGTTTCAGGTCCTGAAGCTTTAATATTCCTTCTTTTCCGTCCTGTGCAGTAGCTATTACTTGAATAGCCGGATCACTGCTTAGAATTTTTTTCAGCGACATCCTGATGAAAGGTGAATCATCGACAATCAGGACCTTAATCGGCTTAAGCAATTTGTTCATTCATGCTATCTCCACCCATAAGTTGATCCAGCTTCAGGAGGATGAGCAGTCTTTCACCTATCTTGCCAACTCCACGGATGTAATTTGAATCCATACCAAGTGCAATCGGCGGGGGTGGTTCTATCGCTTCGCTGTCCAACCACAGCACTTCTGTTACACTGTCAACCATAATGCCAAACACCCTATTGTCGATTTGCAGAACAACGATCCTGCTTAAATCGGTTTCTTCCCCAGGTGGCATACCGAAGCGGGACCTGAGATTAACAATCGGAATGACATTCCCGCGCAGGTTGATGACACCCTCAATATAGCTCCGGGCCTTCGGTACCCTGGTGACAGGAGGAATCCGGATAATTTCTTGGACTTTCATAATATCGACTCCAAATTCTTCCGAACCTAACGAAAAAGTAACCATTTGTTCTTCAGCCATGATTTAGTCCCACCTTTCTTAGCGCTTGATCAAAATATCCTGAAGAAGTGATCCAATGTCCAAAATTAATGTTACTTTGCCATCTCCCAGAATCGTTGCCCCTGCAATGCCCGGTAAACCGTTCAGATAATCCCCTAAAGACTTGATAACAACCTCCTGCTGGCCTTGTAGCTCGTCAACGATAATTCCTACAGTTTTCTCTCCCAAACCAACCACAACGACATAAACTTCCTCATTTATGGTTTCACTTTCGGGCAAATCAAATTTCTGTTTCAACGAAATCAACGGCAAGGTATTCCCTCTGAGTTGAACCATCGGTAAGCTTCCGACGGTCTTGATATCAGGCTTGTTGACAAGCAACGTCTCAACAACAGAAGACAACGGCACTGCATAAGTCTCTTTGCCTACTTCAACGAGCAGCGCCTGAATAATTGCCAGCGTCAGCGGCAGCCGGATGATCATCGACGTTCCAACACCTTTACTTGTCTTGATATCAATGATGCCGCCCAAATTAGTTATGGCCTTTTTTACAACGTCCATGCCAACCCCGCGCCCGGAAATATCCGTCACTTGATCGGCGGTACTGAATCCAGGCTGAAAAATGAGATTGGCTATATCGCTCTCGGATAGGCCCTCCCTTCCACTGACAAGGCCCTTTTCCGAAGCTTTTTTGTAAATCTTTTCAATGTTAAGTCCGGAACCGTCGTCCGAAACGATAATCGCAATATGGTTTCCTTCATGATAGGCATCGAGCGTAATTGTTCCTACTTCAGGTTTCCCGACTGCAAGTCTTTCTTCCGGTGCTTCTATGCCGTGGTCGACTGAGTTGCGGATAATATGCGTCAACGGGTCACCGATCATTTCGATGACGGTCTTGTCCAGTTCTGTTTCTTCACCGTGAATAACAAGTTCAATCCTTTTACCGGTCTTCCGGCATAAATCCCGAACGAGACGCGGATAACGACTGAATACCGTTCCAATCGGCACCATACGAAGCTTCATGACACTTTCCTGAAGATCATTCATCAGACGCCCGAGGTAGACGTTTGCCTCATTAAGGCTTACAACAAGTGGATCAGTCTGGTTTTCCGTCTGCAGGTCCTGGCCGATTTTTACCAGTCTGGTTCTGGTAATGACCATTTCTCCGACAAGATTAATCAGATTATCCATTCTGGCTGTGTCCACACGGATCGTATGCACCTGATTGACATCTTTCCGGGGCTGTTCATTCGTGTTCTGCTGAACTGGCTGATTCGCTTGTTTAGAACGGCTTATTTGAACGGATTCTTCAATGCTCTTCTCTGTACTGACAGGATTTTCCTCTTCTGACTGAACGGTTAAGCCAATCTCCGGAGCATCTGACTCCGGCAATGTGTAATTCGTGACTAGGGCGTCGTAAATTTCGGATACTTCAAGGATGTCAGCCCGAATGTCTTTCTGCAATTCATTGGTCACAAACAAAATATTGAACTCCAGCGCTTCACAAACTTCAAGCTCATCAATCGAGGGGATAATCTTCACGACATTGCCGAGCAGCTCCAGCCTTTGAATAACCATAACCGCCCTTACTGCCTTCATCATGGTATTCGGTTCAAGTACCACATTAAGCCAATATACAGACTTGCTTACAAATGCTGCTTCGCTGACTGTCTCAGTTTCCTCCGGTGACAAGGCAAAGTTAATCCCGGGCTTTTCTTCCTGTTCTTCCATCTGATTTTTTTCGGCAAACGGCTTGCTTTTTTGCACCAGAGCTCCGGTCTCGGTGATCGTCTTCATCTGAGAGGTCAGATCACCATAATCGACCGAAATATCCAAACGCCGCTCGACCTGAGCCAACATCATTTTTACTTTATCGGTTACCGCCAGCAGCACATCGATAATCTCGTTGGTAACCAGCATCTTTCCCTGTCTCAGTTTATCGAGCAGGTCTTCTGCGGCGTGCGTCAATTTAACAATCGGGGTAAATCCCATGGTTCCTGAGGCGCCCTTTAAGCTATGCGCACTTCTGAAAAGATCATTAACCAGCGAAATATTTTCGCCGTCTCTTTCCAACTGCAAAAGACCAGAGCCAAGCTTCTCGACCTGCTCCTGTGAATCAAGCAAATAGAAATCTAGAAAGTCATCGAGGTCTATTCCCATACTCTTCTCACCTTGGCTCAATTTTCTCCCCCCTTTGTCATCATCATTGTTCCGACAAGTTCTTCATATAATTGTTTAAACAAACCAAAAATTTTATAATTAACCCAAATTACAAAGTTCGCCGTTTCTTGTTAAAATCCTCCAAATAGTCTAGATTATATGCAATTTTTCTGCAGCATTGTCGAAATTTATAGTTTGTTTTATTTTAAGATCTAAACATTAATAGCTCACAAACATCAGTTTCCTTTAAAAAAAAATCCCTTGTTCAGGATTTTCTTTTTGGACTATTTTATTGGAAAACTATTTCGATTTGTCAATAAACCTTGGTTCACGAGACACTGGACTGCCATAGGCAAATCTCATCTTTTTTACCCCTCTAACACGGGCAAGCTCTATTTTTACAGATTCTAATTCTGTTTGGATCTTGGGTATGATTTGCTGATCCATCTCCCGGATCTTATCCAGGGCGATTCCCAACGCGTCATGACTCTCGCAGAATTGGCGATATTCAGTAGCGCTCAGATAGGGCTCCAGCAACTCATTGCGGAATTGCAAAACGCCGATGGCCTGACAAAGCTCATCTTTCAGCTGTGATGTCTTATCAATATTCAATTTGAAGCTGGCAAACGTCTGAGCCCTGGTTTCCGAAAACTTCTGAAGCAGTGCGTCAAATATTTCTTCCTGTTCGGTAAGCGCAAGGGCGTCCGCTGTTTCCGGATGGAACAAAACCTTCTTGTCTTGCTTGCTTGTCTGGTAATCATCCAACATTTTGTTGTATTCCGCTAAAACCGCCAGGTGCTGCTCGCACTGGGGAAGGAGACGCTGATAGATTTCCAGTAAGACATTGATCGTTTTTTTCGGCATTATTTTGCCCCCAAACGGCTGATCCTGGCTGCTTCGATCCAGACATTCCTGAATGCTTCGAGAAAATCAAGCACCGGCCGTAGAAAGCTTGGATCCTTTTTGACATTTGCCTTGATCGTTTCCATGTAATAGAACCGATAGAGCTCACGCAGATTTTGCGCAATTTCACCGCCATTCTCCATATCCAGAGTCCTGTCCAACTCGGTGATAATATCCTGAACCCGCAGAAGATTGTTATGAATCTCTTCCAGCTTTTTTTCCTCAAAGGCTTTTTCGGTCTGATGCAAAAGCAAAATTGCCTTCGAATAAAGCATTATTATAAGCTTTTCGGGGGAGGAAGTCTCGACTGACGCCTGCTTGTACGCAGTCTGAGAATTTTGGTAGGCATTTTGTTGTAATGCTGTATTCATCGCCCAGCCTCCTGACATAAATTAACCTGTATAAGTTAAGCTGCATATATTGGTCGTACCTTGGTTCACAACAATTTTAGCTATCCGAATCGGAGTTTGAACTGGAAGTACTCATCGAACTAAGCAGCGAGGTCATATAGGTACTCTCCGAACTCAACGCTGAAAGCTGTGATTCCAGCTTTGAATATTGGTTCGTAATCCTCTCCGTATAGGCATCAATTTTTTCCTGAAAATCTTTCATTCTGCTTTTCAGGTCACTAATCTGACTGGAATAGCCATCTTCTGTCTGGTCAAGAGACCCGCCATACTTCACCATCGGATTCAGATACTCTTCCAGAATGTTAGCCAGACCCTGGGCCTGCGTTGTTTCCGTTGTTTCTGTGACCGGAGTCACCCCGCCGGCTACCGCGCCAAATAAATTGGCAACACCGTTCGGGTCCTCTTTCAGCGCTTCTGCAAAGGCATCTGTATCAAACTCCAGCAAAGCACTTTTGCCGAAATCATCAGAGGAGGTTTCAATACCGACGTCCGACAGGAGAGTGAAGGTACCGCCCATGCTTCCCATTGAATCAGCAAGGAGAGTTCTGAGCCTGGTTTGAATACTCTGAACCGTCGGATCTCCAAATAAGACACCCTTCGTGTTAGTCTCTTCATTATAGGCCAAATCCGTTTCTATTAACGTTTGCAGGGAATTATACTGGTCCACAAATGCCTGAACAGCATCCTGAGCATCTGTATAATCCGCCGCAACCGTTACATTGACCGTAGTTCCGACAGCTTCTTTATTCAGGTTCAGAGTAAGCCCGTCGATCGCTGTGGTAACAGTATTCGACGAACTGATGATATCCGTGATCCCGTTAATGGTCAGCTGTGCATCCTGAGCCTGCTGAACTACATTCAGCGTTCCGGTAGCAGCCGGTTTGACCCCTAGAAAGTCAAGCACGGTTCCCGAAGTATCCGCAAAATCAGCAGCATATTCTGTTCCGGTTTTGGACGATACCAGTGCGAGCTGATAGCCTCCGTTGACTTTGATGACCGAAGCGTTCACGCCTGCCCCGGCATTATTGATGGAAGTGGCAATATCCTGAAGACTTGCGCCGTCCGCTACTGAGATATCCGCCGTTGTGCTCCCGACACTGATTTGAAATGTCCCCGCCGTAAGTCCGGCAAGCGATGTAGAGGCGCTTGCGACACTCTGGACAGCACTAGCAGCCGTCTGTGCTTTGGCCAGCTGGATCACTTCAACCGCATAAACGCCCTTCAGCGTCGAAGAGCCACTGGAAGCTGTCAGGATGGTTTCATTGCTCGATACTGCAGAAGTCCCTGTCCAAGTTGAAGACTTTTTCAAATCGGCCAGGGTATTTTCCAGCGCCGACAACCGTGTATTGATATCCTGCCAAGCATATTTTTCTTCCTGAAGACTGCTCAGGCTGTTTTGCATCGTTGTCAGCGGCTTGCTGTAATTACTGATTAATGCTTCGGTAATTCCGCTGAAATCATATCCGGATATTCCAGAAAGTGATAAACTCGAAGTCATGATCGGTATCCCCTTTCCTAGGCCCTTTCATCCACGATCAGACCTACCGAATCCTGAACGGATTCAAGCATTTCGACAACTTTGGCCGGCGGGATTTCGCTCAGGATTTCACCGCTTTCCTGATCGATGATTTTAACTACAATCCTGTCGGATTTTTCAGCAACTTCAAACTGCAGTTTCTTATTGAAAAGTCCCATCAGCCGGTTCATTTTTTCCGCAGTCTGTTCAACTTCCTCACGCGGAAGCTCTTCTCTGGCCGAAGCAGCATTGTCTTTCTGATCGACAACCAGACGGGGCGCCTCGTTTTTCCCCTGCTCAAGTTTCTGGCCGGAAAAAGTATCCTGCGGCATTACCGGATTCAGGTTAGTTGGCTGGACAGCGCTAACCATCTTTAATTCCTCCTCATAATGGATTTTTCTAGTATGCAAAAACGAACAATATAGCTGTGCTTATGTTAAATCGCAAATGATATTATATGCTTAGTTACAATGCGTTTTATTTTGGAAAGAGAGCTGACCGAGATGACCCGGCCAGCTCTTTATTTATGCCGGCTATTTAGAAAACGAATCTTTAGGATAACAATTTGAGAACGTTCTGTGGAACCTGATTAGCCTGAGCCAGCATCGCAACACCAGCCTGGCTGATAATCTGATTCTTGGTGAAGTCAGACATTTCAGCAGCCATGTCGACATCTTTAATGGTCGATCTGGCAGATGACAGGTTCTCAGAAGCAACATTCAGGTTGGCAATGGTGTGCTCAAGTCTGTTCTGGTTCGCACCAAGTTTGGCTCGCTCGTCGGAAACTGCTTTAATCGCATTATCAATCGTTGTGATTGCCGCTGCAGCACCGACCTGCGTGGTCAGCGTAATGGCACCGGAGTTAACAGTCAACGCCGCTGCAGTCATTGTCCCGAGTGTAACTGTGAGCGTCTGTCCATTATTGGCGCCAATCTGGAATGTGTAGGTAGCATTGGTACCGTTCAGCAGAGTCTGTCCGTTGAACTGAGTTCTACCCGAAATATCCGTAATTTCAGTTTGAAGTTGGGTAATTTCCAGCGCGATTTCATTACGGTCAGCAGTTGTATTGGTATCCGTAGCCGCCTGAACAGCAAGGGTTCTCATTCTTTGGAGAATGCTGTGGGTTTCAGTTAAGGCACCTTCTGCGGTTTGAATCAGTGTAATGGCGCTTTCAGCGTTGTCAGAAGCCTGGTTCAAGCCGTTGATCTGGCTGGTCATCTTTTCACTGATGGCCAGACCTGCAGCATCGTCGGCTGCTTTGTTGATGCGGTAACCGCTGGACAGTTTCTCCAAGGAACTCTGCATGGCTTTGTTGGTTGTGTTAAGGCTTCTCTGAGCGCTCAGGCTCGATAAATTGGTATTGACTATCATAGTTTTTCCCTCCATGAAATTTGATATTTCGCATCCTTGCGATTATTTATTGTTTTTATTTTCTGCCGATGTCTTAACAATATCTTCCTTTTATTTGTTAAGAATTAGGATAGAAGCTTTAGAACATTCTGCGGAACCTGATTGGCCTGAGCCAGCATCGCAACACCAGCCTGGCTGATAATCTGATTCTTGGTGAAGTCGGACATTTCAGCAGCCATGTCAACATCTTTAATCGTCGATCTGGCAGATGTCAGGTTCTCGGAAGCAACATTCAGGTTAGCAATAGTGTGCTCGAGTCTGTTCTGATTCGCACCAAGTTTGGCACGTTCGTCGGAAACTGCAGTAATAGCCGTATCAATCGTTGCAATCGCAGCCGCAGCAAAGGTCTGTGAAGATACAGAAATTGTACTAACGCCTAAGGATACGTTATTCATCTGATTCAAGGTGACGCTCAGCGTTTGGCCACAGTTGGCACCGATCTGGAACGTGAAGGCATTGCTCGCCGTATTCAGCAGGTTCTGTCCGTTAAACTGGGTTCTGTTGGCAATTCCATCAATTTCACTGTTTAGTTGGGTGATTTCCAGCGTGATTTCGGCACGGTCAGCAGCCGTATTGGTATCGGTGGCTGCCTGAACAGCAAGGGTTCTCATTCTTTGCAGAATGCTGTGGGTTTCAGTTAAAGCACCTTCTGCAGTTTGAATCAGTGTAATAGCGCTTTCAGCGTTGTCAGCGGCCTGGTTTAAGCCGTTGATCTGGCTGGTCATCTTTTCACTGATTGCCAGGCCTGCAGCATCGTCAGCTGCTTTGTTGATCCGGTAGCCGCTGGACAGCTTTTCCAGAGAACTCTGCATTGCCTTGTTGGTTGTGTTCAAGCTTCTCTGAGCACTGAGGCTCGACAAATTGGTGTTAACTATCATTGTTTTTCCCTCCATGAAATTTGATATTTCGCATCCTTGCGGTATTCATTGTTCCAGGTTTCCGCCGGCAATGGAAAACCTGTTCTTACCTATATTTTCGTACATTTGAAAATATTCTTTAGGACCATTTTTTGAATATATAGCGGTTAAGATCTTTTTTTCTTAAAATTACTCTTTTTTTCTCTGTTTTTTGTTAAATCTATCATTTATTTAAATTAATAATTTTTTCAATGATACCTCATTCTGATATAATATAGTCAATTGAATTGACTATCGATGTCACTTTTCATAAAGGAGGCTCAGAAATAAGTGTTGATGATTTCTCCGCAAGCGAAAATATCACCTCTGGCAGATATCGAAGATTCCATCAGAGGCTCAAAAATTTCAATTGCTCCTGGTGTTGTTATCGATTCCTTCGTTAAAATAAAGCCTGCCGGCGGTATGGGGGATATTGAAATTGGTGAAAACAGTTTTATTAACTCCGGCGTTGTAATCTATAGTGGAAACGGCGTTAAAATTGGCCGTGATGTTCTAATTGCTGCCAATTGCACCTTTGCTCCTGTCAACCACGAGTACCATGCCAGAAATCAAAAAATAGTGGACCAGGGATTTATGCCCAGCAGAGGAGGAATCTTCGTCGGTGACGATGTCTGGATCGGGGCAAATTGTGTGATTCTTGACGGAGCTCATATCGGAACCGGCACAGTTATCGGCGCCCACTCAATTGTTAGTGGAAAACTCGAAGATTACGGTGTCTATTATGGCCATCCTTTACGCTTAAAAGAATACCGCGAGTAACACAAGGAGGGAAGAGTATGGAAACGACCATTATCGGCGCCAATGGCTTTATTGGAAAACATTTGGTCAATGAGCTAAAAAAACTAGGACAGTCTTATTTTACTCCTGACCGGAATGATGATTCGATTTTCCATGCTCCCCTAGGCAATGTAATCTACTGTGCCGGATTATCTTCTGATTTCCGCAGCAGATCCTTTGATACCGTCCGGGCGCATGTCACCTTACTGTCCGATCTATTGGAGAAATCCTCTTATCATTCTTTCTTATACCTTTCTTCCACTAGAATATATATAAATACGACAAAAGCTGATGAAGATACCGACTTGACTGTTAATCCTAAAAACAAGGAAGATATTTTCAATATTTCCAAATTGATGGGGGAATCCATTTGTCACGCTACCGATAATCCAAAGGTTAGAATCGCGCGACTTTCTAATGTCTGCGGCAATGATTTTTCTTCAGATAATTTTCTTTATTCCATCATAAAAGATGCTGTGACCACCGGCGAAGTAACATTCAGGACTTCGCTTGCTTCAGCAAAAGATTATGTTACGATCGATGACGTTACCAGGATCCTCCTAAAAATATCAAGCTCTGGCAAACAAAAAGTGTATAATGTGGCATCCGGCCAAAATATTTTCCACCAAACGATTGCTGATCTTCTTCAGAAGCTTACCTGCTGCAAAATACATGTCGATGATCATGCAGTACCGGTTACTTTCCCCTTAATTGACATTGACCGCATCACCAAAGAATTTCATTTCACACCTTCAGATCCTCTGGATTTCATAAAAAATCTTATCTTGGACTACCAGCATATCAATCCAATTTGAAGGCAGGCGATATACTCAAATGAATCTTTCATTATCCCCAAAGGAATTCAATCACTATGTTTTAAGGCAAGTGGATCATTTTTTTCCTGACAACGCAAGAATTGATACCGATAAATTCTCGTTAGCCTTTGATCTGGCTGTTGATCGTACTCATCACTGTTTTAAACATCTTCGTTTAACCTCATACTGCAGTCAGGGCGAAACCTATTTGAATCATCTTCATTCGGATCAATATGCCGTATTTCTTTGGTTTTTGTCCAATTCAGTCTGGAAAGAAACCGAGGATGAAAAGCTCGCGGCAAAATTTTTCTATTTGAACAAGTCCCTGCACAGTTTCAATTGTATGTATGATACAAATCTTCCTGATATTTTTTTATTTCTGCACCTAATGGGGACGGTGCTCGGAAAAGCAGCATACTCAGATTTTCTTGTTGTCACTCAAGGTTGTACAGTTGGTGCTCACCGTAGTAAATATCCGCAGATTGGCAAAGGTGCTTCCCTTTTGCCAAATACTTCGATTATCGGAGATTCGCATATTGGAAATTATGTCTCCCTTGGGATTAGTACCGTTGTTTATGAACAAGACATTCCTGACCGCCATATTGTTTACCGAGACAATCAAGGCACAATCCATACTAAACGAAGCGTTAAACCCTGGTCACAGCAATTTTTTAATATTGATTTTTCTTAATTCCCATAATCAGGATAACACGAATCCTTTTCAGAAATAGATGTTACCGGAAGCGGCCATTGTATGCCAAAGAATGCATCATCATACTTAAATCCTCTTGCATGATCCGAATGATAAAATTGCGATATCTGATAAAAAACCTCTGTACAGTCCTCCAAGGTTTGAAACCCATGTGCAAAGCCTTCAGGAACATAAAGCATATTTCTGTCTTCCGCGGATAATTCGATCCCAAACCATTGTTCGTAAGTAGCGGAAGCACTTCTTAAATCAACAATTACATCAAAGATCCGGCCTCTTGTACACTTTACTAATTTTGCTTCTTCATATGGAGGGTTCTGGAAGTGCATACCTCGCAAAGTGCCCTTTTTATAGTTGTAAGAAATGCTACACTGCACCAGGTTTGGATTTAATCCTCGTTCTGAAAATTCCAGCGAACACCATGTTCTGGCAAAAAAACCTCTTTCATCGTGCAAAGGATCAATTTCAATTAAAAAGGCACCTGGAAGTTTGGTTTCCTTGAAAATCATTCAGAACACCTCAATCCCGGGGATAAGAATGACAAATTTTGCCCCCCAGTTTTTTGCATAAGCCAACTGTTCCATGATTTCGCTCTTTAAATTCCAGGGCAAGATAACAATATAGTCAGGTTTCTTCTCCGCAATTCTTTCCGGAGAATAAACCGGAATATGTGTTCCAGGCAAATAGAGGCCTTGCTTATAGGGATTAAGATCAACCGTATATTCAATCGTATCTATTCCTATTTCGCAATAATTTAATAATGTATTTCCTTTGGCGGGTGCCCCATACCCAACAATTGTACACCCTTGTTCTTTGATCCCTTTAAAAAATTGCATAATTTCTTGTTTGATTTTTCTTACATCCTTAGCAAAACGAATATAAGTTTGAATAGCATTTAAACCGGCATCCATTTCTTTCTGCAGTAATTCGGTGACGCTATTCATTTTCATTCTGAATGTGTCTTCGCTATGTTTGACATATACCCGTAAAGAACCGCCATGTGTAGGAATTTCCTCGACATGGAATACTTCTAACTCAACATGTTCAAAGACTTTTTGTATAGTTAACAGCGAAAAATAAGAAAAATGCTCATGATAAATGGTATCAAATTGATTCCCATTAATAAGTTGTAAGAGATGCGGGAATTCGAGCGTAATCATACCGTTCGAATTTAAGAGTATCTTTAAGCCCTTGACAAAATCGTTCAAATCAGGAACATGTGCCAAAACGTTATTGCCAATCAGAAGATCCGCTTTAACCCCCTTTTCAACCAGGTATGCGGCTAAATTTTCACCGAAAAACTCTGTTATAATCGGAATTCCTCTTTTTTCAGCTTCCAAAGCCACATTTTTGGCTGGCTCTATTCCCAATACAGGTATTCCGTGTTTGACAAAATACTGTAAAAGATATCCATCATTACATGCAATTTCTACCACTTGCATTTGTTGATTGACTCCGAATCCGTGGATCATCTGTTCAGTGTATGTCTGAGCATGCCGCAGCCAGCTCTCTGAAAATGAACTGAAATATGCGTAATCCTCGAAAATTGCTTGAGGAGACTCAAATTCCTGCAATTGAACAAGATAACACGCATCGCAAACATATGCGTGCAGCGGATAAAAATATTCTTTCTTATTAAGATTTTCAGGTTTAATAAAAGCATTAGAAAGCGGAGATTCCCCCAGATCGGCGAATGTATGAACCAACGGTTCCCCACAAAACCGGCATGTCATTTTGCTCAATCCTACTCTCCCCTTATTTTTTCATATTTCCGAATATATTCCAGACTTATTTGTCTTAAATTATCTCCAAACGCATAAGCGTGGTACCAGTCGACCGTCCATTTTATAGTGTCCAAAATATCAAGCTTCGTTTCCCAGCCGAGAAGCATCCTGGCTTTCGAACTATCCAACTTCAACACCTGTGTTTCATAAGGTGCTTTGCTTTGATCATATTCATAGTACAGACTGGTTCCCCATTCTTGCAGCGCTAAATTCGTCAATTCCTCTACTGTTACCACATGACTGTCGGGAGGGCCAAAGTTCCATGGTTCCCCATACTTTATGCCGTTCATAAAGAGTTTCTCTGCCAACAAGATATATCCCGACAAAGGCTCGAGCACATACTGCCAGGGTCTTATCGCCAATGGATTTCTAATGACCGGTTTTGCGTTATCAATGATCGCTTTCATGATATCAGGAACTAATCTTTCCTGACTCCAGTCTCCACCACCAATAACATTACCTGCCCGGACAGAAGCAACAGAAATACCCAATTCGTTCAAAAAGGACTGGCGAAAAGAACTTGTAATCAGTTCACTGCACCCTTTGCTGCAGCTATAAGGGTCACGTCCTCCGATTGGATCGTTTTCTCTGTAGCTCCAAACCCATTCCTTATTTTCGTAGCACTTGTCGCTCGTAACATTGACGATTGCCCGTACGCTGTCGCACTCCCTGACAGCATCCAGAAGATTGACCGTTCCCATTATATTAATTTCAAATGTTTCCCTGGGGTTTCGATATGATTCCCTCACAAGTGACTGGGCTGCTAGATGAAAAATGATTTCGGGCTTAAAATCCGCGATTACTTTTTTCAAATGTTCTATATCGCGAATGTCCCCAGAGACAGAAGCCATATGATGTTCCAGGTCAACTTGCGTAAAAAGATTCGGCTGGGTTGGAGGCTCAAGAGCATATCCTAAGATTTCTGCGCCCTTGTTTTGCAGAAGCAAAGATAGCCATCCGCCCTTAAACCCGGTATGTCCGGTGATCAATACTTTTTTGCCAATCCAGAATTGATTATTCATTGCCAAGTCACCCACGGAGCCTGCCCACTGTTCCATAAGTCTTCGAGTCTTATCTTGTCCCTTAAAGTATCCATGGGAAGCCAAAAACCATCATGTTTAAATGCAAATAGTTTCTTCTCTTTGGCCAATTCCTCTAAAGGCTCGGTCTCCCAGGCTATATCATCGCCGGAAATGTAGTCGAATATTTCAGGTTCGAGCACAAAATAGCCGCCATTAATCCAGCTGTCTTCCCCTTCAGGCTTCTCTTTAAATTTCCTGATTCTATTTTTATTCGTACTAAATTCTAGCATACCATATCTTGCAGGAGGATTAACCGCTGTTAACGTAGCCTTCCCTCGCTGTTCAAGATGAAATTGAATCAACTCCTGAATATTTACATTACATAACCCATCACCGTAGGTAAAGCAAAATGTTTCTCGACCGACATAGTCCCGAATTCGCTTTAATCTTCCTCCAGTCATTGTATCTTGACCTGTATCAATAAGCGTTACTTTCCACGGTTCACTGGTATTGTTATGAATATGCATCTCGTTGTTTTTTAAATCAAACGTAATATCAGATTGGTGCAAATAATAATTTGCAAAATACTCTTTGATGACATATCCTTTATAGCCAAGGCAAATAATAAACTCATTAATACCATAAGAAGAATAGATTTTCATAATATGCCAAAGAACCAGATGCCCTCCTATCTCAACCATAGGCTTAGGCCTTATTGTAGTTTCCTCTGATAGCCTTGTTCCAAGTCCTCCAGCAAGAATAACACATTTCATCGCTATTCCCCCAAATACTAAAATTGATATTCTACGCTAACCAAAGGCTAAAAAAATACCTGTTGGCCTTCATCCTTAACTTCACAACTTCTCTAGCCTGTTCAGGAAAGACATCCGCTAAATTATCCATAAATACTTTGTCATCTCCCTCAACTTCATTCGTGTCAATGGTTACTTTTTTAACTTGAACGCCTAAAGCCATTAATTCTTTTTCCATACTGACAAGATCAAATACCTTGACATATCCGTTTTGGGCAATACCTGTTTCCATTCCTGCCATCATGCTTAATAACAGATCATATCGCATCGTATTATTTACGGATAAAATGATTTGTCCGTTTTCTTTTAATAACGTCTTCAAAGTTCCAATTAAATCAATAAATTGATCATAATATTGTGCTGGTTCTCCAATGACAACATAATCAAACTTTTCATTCGCGAATTTTTTGCTGATATCGCGATAATCTCCACAAATTGCACTTTGACAGATTGTATCCAGATCGGTCATATATTTGTAAACTTTGGTAAATGCAAAAAGCTGTACATCCCGCTGTCCTTGATTTCTTAACTTGTTTTTCAGCTGTAAGATTGTCGCACCGCATCTTGGATCAATCCCAAGAATTCGAATATCGCTTTTCCCCTTAGCCTCTTCATAATCGACAAGATTAAGCAAATCAAAATCGTAATGAACATCTGTCCAGGCATCAAGATTATATTTATCTATAAAAAATTGACGGCTAACCTCCAGAGACTTGTTTTCCTTTTGCCCTGCGCCCGTGGTAATCGATCCAAAATGGAACGTGAAGGTATCAGCGGCAAAAACCAGTTTATATCCCGCTCTGCGAATTCTGAAGCTCATATCGTCATCGGCAAATTCGCCAAAGTAGAATTTCGGATCGTAATAACCTACGAGATCTAAGACTTCTCTTTTCACAAAAAGAACTGTTGGCATCAGCCGAACACGCTCTTCCCATTTATCCGGATCTGAATGATTAAATGCTCTTGCAAAGTCCTGCATTTCCTCAATATTCTTATAATTGCCAGGTATCTGTTGAAAATTACTTACATTGCTAGCCGCTGGAGCAACAAAACCAATTTCTTCATCAGATTCCATGCATAAGATAAGATTTTTTAGCCAATCTTTTGTAAATATAAAATCATTACAGACACCGGCAATATACTTGCCTTCAGCAGCCTTCAACCCAATATTGAACCCATTAACTGGTCCCACGTTATTATCCAGATGGATTTTTTTCTTATTGGGTAAGCTGTCAAAGTACTCCTTTGTACCATCAAACGAACCATTATTGACCGTAATTAATTCAAAATCAATTCCTTCAGAATATTGATAAATGCTGTCAATGGCTAGCTTTGTATAATCGAGATGATTATATCCCAGAATGACAATACTCACTAAAGGGTTTACAGCATCATTGTACATAGATTAACCTCCAACATTTTTATCAAATGAACATGTTCTTACATTGGTTTCGCTGTATTGGTTAATTATCCTCCATATCAGCTTTAAATTCAGCAATTTCCGGATCATTCGGGATAATTTCCTCATAGGCCTGAATAATCTCCCTGGCTTCTTTGAACATCCCGTTTTGGATAAACTGTTTCAGATTGGCTTTCACAATCCGCGCATACTCCTGCATTTCAGTGCTGACTGCAGGCTGCGTCTGAACGTCTATTTTTTTCGTCAGCCTGTCCAAAAGCACTTCTATCCCTTTTTTCATGTCAGGATACTCAAGAAGTGCTTTTTTCAAATACCTTACATATTGGGCCTGATCGGAATTTTCTACGAAATGGGCTTTATCAAGACAGTAGAAGAATATTTCTTCCTTATTGGCTAGAAGATAAGGTTTGTCATTTTCAAATAGTTCCGGCCTGTAGATTCTCCTGATATAACCGATACCCTCATGGATGTATCTGTCCAGTACCTGATCGTACTTTTCTTCATCAAGGTTCTCCGCTTGAAGCATGATCCTCCGTAATATTTTATGGACCCGTTGTTCTTCAAGGGGGGCATCTTGATCCCGACTTTGCAGATATACATCACATACTTCGTCAAAATCCGGATATTTTTCAGTTAAATATTTGAACAACAATTCCAGTTCCTGCTCTTGAATTTCAAGGTTGACACTATTTAAAGGGAGCTTCATTTTCGTAACAAAATAGAAAATATCGCCATAATAAAACCCAAGCTCACTAAGCGAAAGGCTCTTAATCCCGCTCAGAAGCTGGTTAGTCACGTTTTTCTGCCCCCAAAGCCTGATTGTGTTTAATAAGCCATACTCCGAATCCTCATTATGGAAAAGTCGGGCCACTTCTTCCCGCTTTATCTCGTCCTCACTAAACAATAAAGTCTCCAGAGCTAAACAGAAACTTTTTTCCAAGTCTTTTTTTGCGAATTTGCTTATTTTATTATAGAAGCATTTTATTTCTTGATATTTTTCAAGACTTAAGTAAAGTGAAATTTGATGAGGGACAGCCTTTTCAATCATTTCAATGGTCTCGAGCTTCTCGAGTGCTTCCAGTGCATCTTCTTTCTGGTCTATCTCCTTGTACATTACAGCTAAATCATAGTAAACATCGTCTTTATGAGAAAATGAGTTTGAGATAATTCTCGGATCTTTTCCTCGAAACTGATCATAATTTTCCACATAGTATAAATACTTCTGGTAACTTGCAATTGCTTCCTGGTATTGTTTCAGCATCCCTTGGGCTTTAGCAAGACAAAACCATAAGTCAATGGCCCATTCCCTGTATTTCAGGCCTTCCTGCGCTAGTTCTACTGTTTTCTTGTACTCTCCGTTATCGTTGTATAGCATAGCAAGGGTACTGTAAACATAAAAATACTCCACAGGGTCCATGTTCTTTCTTTTGGCTGTTTCGTAAGCTCTTACCGCAGGATCCAAAGCGTCTTTATGGTTTTTAAACGTAGCAATCGTGTTGGAAAGATAAAATAATAAACCGACATTATCTGGATCCTTCTCTATGGCTTGCAGCAGTATAGGCTCATAAAGTTTGAGCTTTCGTTCCCTAAGCTCCGGATCATCGGCCGGATAACCATAATGCAGCAACTGGGCATCAAGAACTGCCAGCGGTGGTTCGAAGATCGGCTCTTCATGAATAACACCTTGAAAACCAAATTTTGCTGTTTTGCGAAATAAACGCGTGACCACGCCAGTCCCAACTTTACTGGTATTATTGGTTTGAAAAATATTATCAATCTGAATCGCTGCCGCATTAATATTTTTAGAAACCTTTGATGTGATAAATTGAACGATTGCTTCATATCCTCTCAGTTCTTCATCGGCATCTACAAACATGAACCAGTCCCCCCGGGTGTACTGCACCGTTATATTCCTCATTTTTGAATAGTCATTTTCCCAGGGATGGAAGTATACTTTATTCGTATATTTTTTGGCAATTTCCACTGTTTGATCCATTGATCCTGTATCAACAATGATGAGTTCCGAAGAAACTGCGTTTAAAAGTGGCTTAAGGCTTTCTAAACATCTTTTCAGATTTTTTTCTTCATTTTTCACCATCATACCGATGCTTAATTTCAAAACAACCCACTTCCTTTAGCAAATGTCAGTCATCAAATCTTAAATAATTTATTAGTTCGTGCCACCAGGATATCAAAGATTTAGCGTTTACATGATACTAAATATAATATCGGCTATACTCCTGTTTTTCTGGAGAATAAATTCTGATAAAAAGCAAATCAATTTCCGGCCAGAATTAACATTTTTTAAATGCCGGGCTTCAGATCCGCAATACGGGTTAAAGCAGGTTCATATCCTTCTGATCTAGCTCTGGTATAAAATTCTTTGGCTTTAACCATGTCTCCGGTTGTTTCATAGTACACGCCCAAATTATAGGCTGCCAGGAAACTTCCCGTTCCGGTCATTGTACTATACTTATCGGTCTCTCCCAGTCGAAGACAGGTCTTATACTCCCGTTCAATCTCCGGAAACAAGTGAATATATTTGTTCACATCTGAAAAAACAAGCTCCATATAAAAAAGAGCGCATACAAAATGAAAATCCGGATAATCGGCAAACTGCGCTCTTTCTTTTTCAATCATGCCGATTCCTTTAAACAGCCTTCCGGTGGCAAGAATATTGTAAAGATAGTCAATCACAACAAGATCTCTATAGCCTGCGTTTCGACCCAGAAATTGATAGCACTTTTCGAAATAGTCGTTTGCCGTCTGATATTGGCCGGATAACTTGTATTGTTTGGCTGTCTGGTAAAGAAGATAAGGGTCACTAGGATGATTGTCCAGTTCGAGAAGCAATAACCGTAAATTTCGGCCCGTTTTGTCCGTTTCGTAGTAGCCGTCATGATTCACTTCGATTTCCGTATTGACCCGTGGAAGGTTCGATTTAATTTGCTCATGAACCCTGCCCTCAAAATAAATTCCTTTCGGAATCAACCTGGAGACCCAGGTGCTGGAAGTTCTTATTTCATGATCCTGCTTAATCTTACTGACCACTTTGATTCTGCCGATGGCCTCAGACTGTTCCATAAAGCGCTGAATACTCTCTTTCGTTCCCTGTGTAAAAACTTCATCAGCATCGAGGATTAGATTCCAATCCCCTGCCGCGTAACTCAGCGCAAAATTCCGGGCCTTGGCAAAGTCATCCTCCCAAACATAATCGCATACTTTAGCACCATAAGCGTGGGCAATTTTTTTCGTATCATCCGTGGAACCCGTATCCGCAACAATCATTTCATCAACAAGATGCTTAACACTATCTAAACATCTGGCTAAGACCTTCTCTTCATTTTTAACAATCATGACCAACGATAGCTTTCTCATCTTGCTCTCTTAACTCCAAAAATTTATCTTTTAACGAGTAACCAGAAATTTTTATTAAAAATCAAACTCTCCAAAATCAAGAGAGTTTTAATCGTGTGCTCTTTATTCTTTATTCCCAGGCAAATTCCCCTTAAGCATCTGTTTCAGCTGGCCGGATAATTCCGCTTCCGGAAGTTTGGATGCAGCGGAAGCCTTCACATTTTGATTCTGCACTTCTTCATAAACTTCGCTGCGCAGAATCTTAATATCTTTAGGTGCTTCAATGCCAATCCTAACCTGATCTCCGACTACCGCAACCACCACAATCTCAATATTGTCGCCGATCATAATTCTTTCATTGATTTTCCGTGATAAAACCAGCATCAGTCCACAGCTCCTTCTTGATCGTTTTTTGTTCCGATAGAATCCTGCTGTGTTGGAAACAATGGCTGCCTGGAAGAATGAATCTCATCACTCAGGATCAATTGAACCCCTTTATGGGTCCTCGCATTCAGAATCAGAGGAGCACGCAGGTTGACGGTCGACTGGGCCAGATCATTGGCGTGTACGGTAATGATGTTCCAAACATCCACGTTATCGGTAACTGCAATGTCCAAAATCTCTGTTTCACGCGGACTCAAGTCCACCTGAGGCAAATATTCCGGAAAAAAGAGCTGTGACCGAATCAGAAAAAAAGCAATTTCCCGGTTGGCGACGGCATCCATCCTAGCGAGGAAAGTATCCTCTTCAATATTCAGAGAAAATTCTTTTAGCTCTTCAAATCCGGGTATTCCATCAGGGAAAAAGATAACTGATTCAATTCCTTTGCCATCCATTGTTTATTCTTCCTCCTTGGTCTGTCTCATTTCTATTCCTATTTCTATTCTTATTCTCATACTCATTTTCATCTTCATTTTCATTTTCATTGTTTAATATCAATGGCTTGTCCTACCGCTTTGATTTCGAGGTAGGCTTGCTGCTCAATAAAAGAACGAACAGACGGATACTTGAAGCCGTCTATCGATACCTCGCCCAAATCGGCGGAATAGTGAACATCACCCTGCTGAAGATTAGAATGAACTTCAGCTGGGGTATACCGAATCTCAATGGGTGCAAGCGAAGCAATCGTGACCTCGCTCTCGGGCGGGGCCATCGCTTGAAATACCACTTGTCCAATCGGCACATTATTTTCAATCTCGCCTATTTGACGCCCCGTTTGAACGATCGTTTCCAGGTCCTGTTGGAATTCAGCATCGGCATTCGCTTTAAGGCTTTGTTGCATAAACCAGATCCCTCCAAACCCTATCGATTCACGCATTGAGCTGGAGTCAATTTCGAGGTTCGGTTGTGATGTTCGAACCTGAACATTCGGATTAATCTGGTCAATCTGTAAATTAGGCTGCTTTTTATTCAGTTCATAACTGGCATCACTAATATTCAGGCCGATTCTGGCAAACTGCTGATTAAACTGCAGGCTAATCATACCGGCACCTCCAAGCAATCACGATCTGTGGAAAGAAGAAAATAAATCTAATTTAAGCTAACATTGTTGAAAATGACTTTATTGTAGAAAATCAACCAAAGAAGGCTGGATGATTTGGGCACCGACCGACAATGCCGCTCGGTACGTATTCATCGTTGAGTTATAATCAACAATTGCCGCTGCCAAGTCCGTATCCCGAAGATTGGACAGATTCATCTTGGCATTGATAATACTGGTCTCAAGATTGTTACTGATCGTTTCTACCCTACTGATCTTTGCACCGAGCTCCGCCCGGACATCAATAAATGTGCTTAATATTGAATCAAGATCCGCGATAGAATTGCCTGCTGCAGTGTAATCGCCATTATTCAGGGCTGTAGAAAAATCATTCAGTGCTGTGAAGAAATCACTGACCCCAGTCCCAGTATCGACGCCAAAGAGTTCCTGACCATTGATGGAAATATTAAAATTGACATTGGCACCAAGTTCCACGGAGAGTGATTCGGCGTTTCCCTCCCATAGTGTACCCGTCCAGGGAGCCGTATCCGTGTTTGTCCCGCTGAAAATATAGCGCGAACCGACTTGACTGTTTGCCATAACACCGAGCTGTTCAATAATTTGATCGACTTCCTTTTTGATATCGCCCAGATCATCTGGGGAATTGGTCTGGCTCGACCCCTGCACTGCAAGCTCTCTTAAGCGCTGAAGCATCGAGGTCATATTGGCGGTTACAGATTCAACACTGGACATATAATCGAGAGCCCGGCTAGCATTATCCTTCCATTGCTCCATCGATGAAATATTTGTCTTCAGCCCTAAAATCGCCGTAATCTTAGACGGATCATCCGAAGGCTTAGATATCGCCTGCCCCGTAGAAATACTGTTCTGGAGATCAATCATTTTATTACTGGATTTTTGCAGATTCGACAAAAGGTTACTGCTAATAATATTATTCGTTATCCGCATGCTTATTCCTCCTATTTCGTGACACCCATACCCAGAAGTGATTCCAGCATGGTATCCAGCACCGTCACAATTCTGGCTGCCGAACTGTACCCTTTCTGGAATTTGATCATATCAATCATCTCTTCATCTAAAGAAACACCCGATAGCGCTTCTCGGGAATTCCCTAGCTGCGTGGCAAGTACATTCTGGCCTTCAGCCATTCGGGTGCTTTGTTCCACATCGGAACCAAGCTCTGCCGTTAATCCTTCATAGTAGTCCGAGACTGAACTGGCTCCCAGCGCCGTGACACTGGCCGGCACGGAAGCATAGGTCGTCAGGCTGTCCCAACCGGATGCCAGTGACGAGATGGCCAGGGCAATACTGCTGTCGCCGGAGGAGACTCCAGTAGCATCCGCAATTCCGGACGCTATCAGATTAACATCATCCTGAATGTCTTGATTCACGATAATATTCGCGGCCGTAATTGGGCTGGTTAAATCCGTGCTGGTAAAGAAGTCCAGCCCCGTATCTATCGTCAGCCCTTGACCTGATTGATGAAGCGCATTGACCGAATCGGCAATAACCGTGACAAGCGTATTCAGGTTGTCCCGAAATCCACTCAGATACGTGTCCCGCATTTCGATATCTGCCTGAAGAGAGCCCATTCCGCTCCCGAGATCAACTTCGGCTGCGGTTTTCGTCCCGTCTGCGGAAGCTTCCCACCATACCTCGCTGAAACCTGTGGCTGCATCTGTCGGGACCGGGTCTTCCTGGAGATGATACGCATTGCCATTAGAAACCAGTACATTGTTGCTGTCCGTAGAATTTCCAATAATCACGGTATAATTTCCTACAGACCTGTCCGTAAAATTCGAATCCAAAGACTCGATAACGGTCACTGGGACAAGTCCGGACAGTTCATCGACAATTTGGTCTCTCTGGTCCTTTAAATCATTCGGGTTGTCTCCTCTAATCTCAGCATTCCTGATTTGGTTATTAAGCAGCTGTATCTGATCAGAGATGGTGTTGATCTGCGTAATTGTTGCATCGACACTGTTATCAAGATCTTTCTGCAAAGCAGTAATCTGCTGATCAATATTATGAAAAGTTTCCGTGAGCGATACGGCTTTTTCCCTGACAACAATACGGGAGGCGCTTTCCTCCGGAGAATTGGCCAGATCGCTCCAAGCACTCCAAAATTTCGACATATCAGAGCTGAGGCTGTAATCCGAAGTTTCATTAAAGAACTGTTCAGTCAGACTAAGGGTCGCTTCTTTTCCAGACCAATATTCGTACTGTGATGTTTCCCTGCGATACTGCTGGTCGAGATAAGCATCTCTTACCCTGGTGATATCCGTTAGAAAAGAACCCGTACCAATGCTTAAATCCCTGCTGTTGGCATTAATCGTCAGCGGTATTGTCGCCTGCGTATTGGCGATCTGTCTCGAATAGCCCGTAGTACTGGCATTGGAAATATTCTGGCCGGTCGTATCAATAGCCGCTTGAGATGTAATTAAAGCTCTATAGGCCGTTTCCAGCCCCATAAATGTTGAGTACATATCCGTTACTCCTTTTAATCAAGCCTGTGAGCTTATTGCAGAAAAACCTGCCTCACTGGAATCTTATGAATCGAAAATCAGATGCTTTTATTGATCAAATTATTTGGACTGAAGTCATTTTTTGCGCCTTTATTTGAAGGGTTTGAGTACGTTGTATGCTTTTGGCCCGTTAGAAGCCTCAACGTGAAATCGGCAATACTCAACGCACTTTTAAGCAATTTGGCATTGATTTCATGTAAATTTTTAAGTTGGCTGATGACTTCTTCGAACTCCTGGCCAATCGGCTCAAAGCCCGGAGAGTATTTGATCAAATCCGTTAAGGTAATATCCTCTGTTTTCTTGCCAATCTCTTTACCAAAAAATTCTGCCCAGTAAAGTCTTTCCTCTTCCAACCGTCCGACTTCGAGCAGAATTTTTTCTTCCTGAGCGGTGATGCTTTCTATTTTCTCAATAACATTGTCCACGAGCGCTTTCTGCTTTTCCTGTTCTAATTCGACCAGCTGGTGATAGAAAGCAATTTGCTGTTGTAGGTTATTTTCCAGACCCGCTACATATTCTGCCACTTATTTTCCCTCCATCCCGTTTGGAGAAAGAATTCCTTCTGCAATAGAAGCTGCATCAAGATTAAATTCACCATTGGCAATTTGTTCGGAGATTACCCTGACCCTATCATCTCTGATGTCTGGCATTTCCTTCATCTTTTGCAGTAGCTTTTGAAAAACCTGCGCATTTTCAGATACGGCCAACTGATCCTTTTCTGAAGCCGTATTGACCTTACTCGTCTGAGATACCCGGATCGCAGCTTGGACACTGCCGACGGGGGAAATTGAAGTACCATCTATTTTCATCACATTCACCAACCTGACTGTTTTTATCTTTTTTGTTTTATACAGTTTTCTTATCGTCCAGCCGCCCAGTAATCTGAACATCATCCACGACCAATTAAAGTTAATTACCTCTTATTAACTCTCAATATCTCACAATATCACTTTATTATACCCATTTATAAAGTTTGGAATAATCTTTTTCGTGTCATTATCCGGCAGAATGCTGTATAATATTGGTTGGTCCGATAAAAAAGCGATTAAAACCCCTAATGTTTTCGGTCAAAAATTACGTTATTAATAGTGTGTAAATGAAGATTACATAGGAGGAACATCAGTCAATGGATATAACTACCATCTTAGGGCTTGTCCTGGGATTTTTCGGAATATTGTTTGGTTACGTTATTGAGGGCGGACACTTAGGTTCCTTGTATGCTACTGCCCCAATATTCATTGTCATTCTTGGTACATTGGGGGCAACCGTCATCGGTATCCCTTTAGAAGAATTGAAGAAATTGCCCAGATGGTTAAATATTGCGTTCACAAATCAATCCTTCGGTGTGGAGAAAGCCTATTTCACCCTGGTGCACTTTTCTGAGAAAGCCCGCCAGGAAGGACTTTTGAGCCTTGAACAGGAATTGGAAACCGTCGATGACAAATTCACCAAACAAGGCATGCAGTTGGTAATTGACGGGACAGACCCGGAAATTACTAGAAGCATCCTGGAATCAAACATTGCTGTTTTGGAAAATAGGCATAAGGTTGGGATCACCTTTTTCGAGTCCGCTGGGGGCTACAGCCCGACTTTGGGTATTATCGGAACCGTCATGGGTCTGGTTCACGTTCTTGGTAATCTGACGGACCCCGATAGTCTTTCCGGTTCGATTGCCGCAGCCTTTATTGCTACCCTCTATGGTGTTTGTTTGGCTAACCTAGTCTATCTACCTATCGCTGCCAAGCTGAAAATAAAAAATCAGATGGAAGTGCAGACAATGGAAATGATTCTTGACGGGATTATTTCTATTCAATCCGGTGAGAACCCCGCAATCCTGAAAGAAAAACTCAAGACCCACCTCGGCTATATACCCGAGAAAGAAACTAAATTTGAGGCTGAAGAAGTAACTACAAGAACCGGATCATTAGTCTAAAAAGCATCACAAGTAAAAACATTCGAGGTATACAAGCATTAGTATAGAAGCGGTGATAAAATGAGAAAGCAAAAAAAACAAGATGGCCACCCCCCCGGTCAGGAAAGGTGGCTTGTTACCTACTCAGATCTGATTACACTATTAATGATCTTTTTTATCGTGATGTATTCGATGAGTCAGGTTGACGCCAACAAATTCAGGGCGATGGCCCAATCCCTGAGCATAACGCTTGGCGGTGCGGCACCTTCTGCAGTTAACCTCTCGGAAACACAGGCTGGGGATTCTTTCATTGAAGGTGGGAGTACTGAAGGTTCAACTTCGACAGGCCAGGATGACCAGCAAGGAATAGAGCAGGAGATCACCCCTTCAGAAGGAACCGGCCAAGGAAATACGGATTATCAGGAAAGCCTTACAATAGAGGGAATCAAAGCCAAATTGGATCAGTTTGCGAAAGAAAATGGAATTGAAAATAAGCTTGTATCATCCATTGAGGAACGAGGCCTGGTCATCAGTATTCAGGACACCTTGCTGTTTAACAGCGGCTCAGCAGAAATTACGACAAATTCACGGGCCATCCTGAAAAAAATCGGCACGGTCCTGTCCGCTTCACCGAATTATATAAAAGTGGAAGGACACACCTGTAACCTGCCGATCCATACCGCAGAATTTCGAAGCAATTGGGAACTGTCCGTACTCAGGGCGACCAATGTCGTCCATATTCTTGTCGATGACGGTGAGATCGATCCCCTTCGACTGTCAGCAGCAGGGTACGGCGAATACCGCCCAGTCGCTGATAACAACACAGATCAGGGAAGAATTACCAACCGTAGAGTTGACCTGATTATCCTACGTTCCAAGTATGATCTGCTCGAGCCAGGCAACAGCAGTAGCAATACGGCTACAGGTACCAACAGTAGTGGAAATGACCGCAACTAGCACCCTTATCGCTTTAGTAGGCCAAGCTTTTAACAGCCCTATAGATAATATTACAGGTCATTTCGAGTTTCTCTTCATTGACCGTGTATATTTTGTCTTCCTGCGTATGATTATTCAGCAGCCACTCTTTACTCAGAATAGTTACCGCAGGGATGCCAGTACCTGCAAAGGATATCTCGTCGCTGTGATGGCTGCCGCCAGAAACATGCTTGAGGACCGCCCCATTTACCCTGCCGGCATCTTTCAGGGTCTCAATCAAAGTCTGAGAGTTTTCACCGGCTGACCAGAGAATATACTCTCCAACGGCACCATTGCCGACCGTATCAGCGTTAATAACCGCCTTTATTTCGGAGAGCGGGATCAGAGGGTTCTGTACAAAATATTTGGAGCCCAGGAAGCCCATTTCCTCAGCACTCCAAAAAGCCACTGCAATATTGATTTTAGGCGTAAAACCGTCTTGTGCCTCTTTCACCAGCCGACGCATGACTTGAAGAATACAGCCCACACCAGAAGCATTGTCATTCGCACCCGGATAGACTTCCCCGTTATAAATACCGAGATGATCAAAATGGGCAGAGAGGATAAGTGTCTGTTTTGGGTTATTCCCGGTAATACCAGCTAAGATATTGGCCGCTGGAACCCGAAGTGTGTCCGCTTCATCCGGTCGAAAAAGCGCTCTGCCGTCAATCATCTTTTCTTTCATCGAAGGAATCGAAAATAGCTGCCAGTAATTGTCCGCACTGAAAGACTTAAGTAGTAAGGCCTTAAATTGTCCTTCCAGGTAGACAAGCGCTTTGGTCTCTCCCGCAGTTCCCGCCCGACGGCCTTCGAGATTGGCATGAGACAAGTACTGAACATCTTCGATGGCTTTTCTGGAAATCGCCTGGATTGAAGGCACCCAAACAGTACCTTCACCCGAAGCAAACTCAATGCTGGAAGACGGAATTCCCAGAAGGCTTCCGAGTTTCTGCCCCCATGCCCCGGGCAGGACCGTCCAGGGGATAACAAATGCCGCCAGTCCGGCTACAATTTTTAGAAAAGTCCGGCGTGATTTCATATTTTTTATCCTTTCACGGAGGGAGTAACATGTCACTAAAAATTAATAATTCCACCCCAAAAAATAATTTTGGGATTGATCTTCATCAATCTTCAGAAAAAAAGGAAAGCAGCTTCAGCAATATTCTATCACATTCCCGTCAACTTCAAAGCCAGGAGATGCAACTTTTTCTGAAACGTCTTGAAAAGCAGGGACAAAAGCTCTCCGAGAACAGATCTTTGGAAAATCTGATGGAATTTAAAACCCTGGTCAAAAGTTTTCTTCAATCAACCTTTGGAAAAAGCAGAAATATGCAAGAGGAAACTTTTTGGGATTACCGAGGCCAGCCGAAAGTCATGGCCCGGGTAACGAAAATCAACAAGACACTGGAAGAATTGGGTGAACAGGTACTCTCTTCCCAATCTGAACCGTTAAAAATCCTGGAAAAAATCCATGAAATTAAAGGACTTATTATCGATTTATTCACCTGATATTAAAATTGAATTGGCCTTTACAATATTTTGAATAGTTATTAAAACGTTGTACTAGCGGAAGGAGCAATAAAGAATGATGAACGGCACGGGCATGATTACGGATTATCCTAGATTCGTTAAAGCTTTCCAAAATGTCAGCGGTCTTGACTTGAACTATTATAAAGAAAACCAGATGAAGAGACGGATCCTAAACTTCATGAACACAAGGGGCTACCAGGAAAATTATACGGACTTCCTGAAGGACCTCAATCTTAAACCTGACCTTTACGATGCTTTTTTTAAACACCTGACCATCAACGTCACACAGTTTTTCCGTGATGTCAAGCAGTGGGATGTCTTTCGGGAAAAAATTATCCCCGATTTGTTGAAGACCAGATCTTCCTTAAAAATATGGAGCGCGGGCTGTTCAGCAGGCCAGGAAGCCTGCACCATGGCGATCATTATGGCGGAATATTTTCCGGGAACAAACTTCAGTATTCTTGGAACAGATATTGACGTCAACGTCTTAAAGCAGGCCCAGTCAGGTATTTATGACGAACGTGATTTTGCCAGCACTCCCCCCTATCTTCTTGATAAGTATTTCAACAAATCTGATATGAAATTTCAGATTAAAAGCACGCTCACCAGGAATCTGACTTTCAAGACGCAGAACCTGCTTACCGATAGGTTTGACCGGGGCTTTGATCTGATTGCTTGTCGCAATGTCGTGATCTATTTTACCGATGAAGCAAAGGATGTGCTGTATAAAAAATTTGCGGACTCCCTGAAGACGGAAGGGATCCTTTTCACAGGCTGTACAGAGCATTTATTTGGCAAAAGCCAGCACGGTCTTAAATCCGTTTCCTCGTTTTTTTATCAAAAAGTATAAGATGATACCGGCATTGCCAACCCAGCTTCATTTTTAGCTTCGTGGTATCCAAGGCGTATCTCCGATCGTGTCCGTGGTATCTTTACAAAGTGTGAACAGAGATGCTATACTTTTCTGGACACAATCGGGTTGACAGGATTTTCAGATTTCACTTAAAAATACAATATGGTTTTTAATGTGTTGGAGCAAACTTTACGAAAGTGAAGGACGCTAAAGTCATGGGTCTAAATTAGGGGATTCGAAATGCATGTAATGCGTTTCCAGGATATTCTGACAGGATTGCCAGACTACAAGGATTTTGAACTTCTCAGGGGAGAGCAGTTCCTTTTACGGATCTGCTCTTTTTTATTTCAACTATTTTGTGTACTATAACCGGTTAGGCCAATAAAAATTGACCACACTAATGATGGAGGTGTACGATTCATGACCTTGATTCTGACCCTTGTTATTTTTGTAGCTACTTATGCACTGATCGTAACGGAGAAAATCCCGCGGGCTGTCACCGCGGCCCTCGGTGCCTGTCTCCTGATTCTTTTAGGTGTATTCCCGCAGAAAACTGCTGTCGAACACATTGACTGGAATACGCTGGGTTTACTTATCGGCATGATGATCATTGTCGATCTGACCAGACGTTCCGGTGTCTTCGGTTTTCTGGCTATTTGGGTCGCCAAGAAAGTCAAAGGCAATCCAATCAGACTGTTGATCTCTTTGGCTATACTGACTGCCATTTTATCGGCTTTTCTGGATAACGTGACGACTGTTTTGCTGATTGTTCCGGTCTCCATTGTGATTGCTGAAACCTTGAAATTAAACCCGATGCCTTTTCTGATTACCCAGATTCTGGCCAGTAACATCGGGGGAACCGCGACCCTGATCGGTGATCCGCCGAATATTATGATTGCCGGACCGGCAGAGCTTACTTTTATGGATTTCATGGTGAACCTGACACCTGTGACAATTGTAATCTTGGCTGTTACCCTGTTGGGCTTTTATTTTCTTTATCGCAAAAAGCTAAAGACCGATCAGGAATCCATCGCCCTGCTGCTGTCGCAAAATGAATACGACTATATTAAAGACTGGGCCCAGCTCAAAAGAAGCCTGGCCGTGCTTGCTCTGACCATTGTCGGTTTTATGCTGCACGCCGTCATCCATGTTGAGACCGCTACGATTGCGCTGGCCGGAGGCATGCTGCTCATGGTACTGAGCCGCGAGGAACCGGAAGAGGTATTTCTAGCGATTGAATGGCCAACGATCTTCTTCTTTACTGGATTATTCGTTTTAGTCGGAGGATTGGTCGAAGTCGGCGTCCTGGACAAGATTGCTGAATGGAGCCTGGGGCTTACCGGCGGTGTGCCGGTCGTCATGGCGATGCTGATCGTCTGGCTTTCCGCTATTTTTTCGGCTTTCGTCGATAATATTCCGTTCGTGGCCACCATGATTCCGTTGATTCAAAAAATCGGGGTCCTCGGTGGGCTGACCCCGGAACAGCTCCAGCCGCTCTGGTGGTCTTTGGCTCTGGGCGCCTGCCTGGGCGGAAACGGTACAATTGTCGGCGCCTCGGCCAACGTCATTGTTTCGGGGATTGCCGAAAAAAACGGCTATCCAATCAGTTACAAAAAGTATTTCCTGATCGGGTTTCCATTCATGCTTCTATCCATTGTGATCGCCTCGGCGTATATTTTGCTGCGATACTATTAAATTCTTTCCCGTTCTTCAAAGTGAGTATGAAGCAGTCTATGGGCCATGTCGTTGAAAGGCTGGCCCAGATATTCCTGATATAGTTTCTGGATTTCTGAATTCTCATGAGATTTTCTGATCTTTTTATTTTTGTCTTCTTGATAGATGGCTTCCTGACGCTTTCGAACAATTTCAAAATTGCCGTGATGGTAAGGCTGCCCGCCTCCAGCAACACAACCTCCGGGACAAGCCATAATTTCAATGGCTTCATATTGATCCTTGCCGTCCCTGATTTCTTCGAGTAGGGTCCGGGCGTTTCCGAGCCCGCTGGCGATGCCTATCCGTAGCGTCTTATCGCCAATTTGCACTGTGGCCTTTCGCAATCCTGTGTCTCCTCGGAGCTGCTCCAACTCAACTTTCTGTAATTCTTCACCGGTCAGCCACGCATAAGCTGTCCTGAGTGCAGCTTCGATAACCCCGCCGCTGGTTCCGAAGATCACTGAGGCGCCTGTGGTCTCACCCAATGGTTTGTCGTATTCACTCGAAGGCAGATTGATAAAATCGAGACCGGCTTCTTTGATCATCAGGCCAAGTTCCCGAGTCGTAACGACAATATCGACGTTATTATGCTCATCCTTGGTCAGTTCCGGACGCTTGGCCTCAGCTTTCTTGGCAATACAGGGCATGACGGAGACCATTACGATATTGTCCGGGTCAATGCCATTCTTCTCGGCATAGTAAGTTTTTACGATTGTACCGAACATAATATGCGGCGACTTGCAGGTGGAAGGCACTTCCAACAATTCAGGAAACTGATGCTCAATAAATTTGACCCAAGCTGGACAGCAGCTCGTAAGCATCGGGAGTGTTTTATTGTTCTGCAGACGGTAGATCAGTTCTGAGGCTTCTTCCATAATTGTCAGATCCGCTCCAAAATCCGTATCGAAAACTGCGTTAAATCCAATACGTTTTAACGCGGTTACAAGCTGCCCGGTTGCAATTGTTCCCGGTTCCATATCAAATATTTCTCCGATGGCTACGCGGATAGCAGGAGCAGTTTGGACAATCACATATTTATCCGGATCATTTAAAGCTTCCCATACTTTATCGGTATGATTAATTTCCGTAAGCGCCGCTGTAGGGCATACCTGGACACATTGCCCGCAGTAAGTACAAGAAGACTCTACCATCGGAATATTAAAGGCAGGGCCAACGAAGGCTTCAAATCCGCGGCCAATCCCTGAGAGGATACCGCAGGTTTGGACCTTATTGCACATCGTTTCACAGCGCCGGCAGTAAATGCACTTGTTAGCGTCTTTGACGATTGCCTCACTGGATACGTCCTTCGGATAATTCATCCGTTCACCTTCCCAGCGGATATGCCGGATCCCCAATTCTGCGGCTAAGGCCTGAAGTTCACATTCCCCGTTTTTAGGACAAGTGAAGCATTCATTGGGATGATTTGATAACAAAAGTTCAACCGCCATTCTTCTCGCCGTAATTGCTGTAAGCGTATGCGTAAGTACTTCCATTCCGTCCGTAATGGTGGTTACGCACGCCGGGACAAGTTTATTCCGGTTTGTTTTTGCATCGATTAGCTCAACCATGCAGACCCTGCAGGAAGCCGTCTGATTGACCATTTTAATATCATGCAAATCCAGATGACATAAGGTTGGGATCCGAACCCTTGCTTTATGGGCAGCTTCCAAAATGGTGATGCCTTCAGGGAGCCGCAGATATTGATGGTTAATTTTAAAATCAACCATTTTTTTGGCAGGATGCGTTTGTTGAGCGTGGGTCATGGTTAGCCTCCTATGATTTCAGACCAATTTTGTTCTTTGCCTGATATCGTCCTTCCCCCCGGGGATGGTCGATGTCTTTAATCAGGGCCAGGTATTCATCCCAAAAATATTTCATGGTACTAATGACCGGGTTGGGGGCAGTCTGACCAAGCCCGCAGAGCGAACTGCCTTTAACCATGTAAGCAAGCTGTTTGATGGCATCTATATCTGCCATTGTTCCTTTGCGACGGGTAATTAGATTCAGCTTTTCATATAACCGCTTCGTACCAATCCGACAGGGGGTACAGCGGCCGCAGGATTCATCCATCGTAAACTCCAGGTAAAACTTGGCGATATTGACCATATTATCGGTTTCATCCATGATGATCATGCCCCCTGATCCCATCATAGACCCGATACTGACCAGGTTATCATAGTCTAAAGGAATATCCAGGTGTTTCTCCGGAATCACACCTCCAGACGGTCCGCCTGTTTGGACGGCTTTGAATTTATGGCCATTGGGAATACCTCCACCAATTTGAAAGATAATTTCTCGTAAGGTTGTTCCCATTGGGACTTCGACCAGGCCAACATTTTTGACTTTACCGGCCAGCGCAAAAACCTTGGTTCCTTTACTTTTCTCAGTGCCAATGGAAGCGAACCAACTGCTCCCTTTAAGGATAATCGGCGCAATATTGGCAAACGTCTCCACATTGTTCACACAGGTCGGACAGCCCCAATATCCTTCTTCGGCAGGATAAGGCGGCTTATAATTTGGCTCACCGCGTTTTCCTTCACAGGAGTTAATGAGCGCTGTTTCTTCCCCGCATACAAAAGCCCCGGCCCCATATTTCAACTGGATATCAAAAGAAAAAGACGTGTTGAAAATATTTTCTCCCAGGAATCCCAATTCTCGAGCCTGCTGCAAAGCAGTTTGCAGTCTGAAAATTGCCAGCGGGTATTCGGCTCGGATGTATATGAATCCGTTGGCGGCGCCAATCGCATAGCCGCCGATCACCATGGCCTCTAAAACAGAATGAGGATCGCCCTCCAGGATGCTCCGGTCCATGAAAGCCCCCGGGTCACCTTCGTCTGCATTGCAGATGATATATTTGTCCTTGCTTTTTTGATTTTTTGTAATTTCCCATTTGAGACCTGTGGAAAATCCCCCCCCGCCACGGCCCCGTAGCCCGGATTTTTTTATTTCGTCTATGACCTGATCCTGGGACATTGTTGTCAGCACTCTTCCCAAGGCTTCATAGCCTCCGACCACAATATAATCCAAGATATTTTCCGGGTTAATCAAACCGCAATTGCGCAAGGCAATCCGGTATTGTTTCGGATTTTTTGCTGTTTCTGACATCATAGCCTCCAAACAAATTTACGTACTTTGTAATTTACGCCCGCTTCTACATCCGGTCAAAGTTTATTTCCAAAGAGAGACTTTCAACTGCTTTCCCATTTTTAATATGCTGCTCAATAATTTCGCGGACCTTGTCTTTGGTTACATTGCCATAGAGAACCGGTTGTTCACCTGGTTTATTTACCTGAACAGTTGGTTCCGAGTGACAGCAGCCAATGCAGCCGACAGGAACAACTTGGGCATTGGTTATGTTCTGGGCAGTGATTTCATCCGAAAAAGTATTGTAGGTCTCCCTTGAACCTGATGAGATGCCGCAGGTGCCCATCCCCACAAGAATTTTGATTTGTCCTTCCGGCGTTTGGCCGCCTTGTTCTATATTCATATTTTTTTGGTATTCTTCTTTGATTCTTTTTAAGTTCTCCAGCGAACCAATCTTCATACCAGCATCTCCTTCCGGCGGTATGATTCGAGGATGGTATCCAGATCCTCTTCTCTCACCCTGCCAAATACTTTGTCATCGATCATCATAACAGGAGCCATGCCGCAAGTACCGATGCAGCGGACATCTTTCAGTCCAAAAAGACCGTCAGGTGTGATTTCATTGGATTCAATGCCAAGCTTTTCTTTCAGTCTTTCCATAATTTTATCCGACCCTTTGACAAAGCAAGCAGTCCCCATACAGATACTGATCGTATGTTTTCCCCTTGGCTTGGTTGTGAAGTAGGAATAAAAGCTGACGACCCCGAATACTTCTGCTCCCGAAATTCCCAATTTTCGGGCAATAAAAAGTTGTACATCTCTCGGTAAATAACCAAAAATATTCTGGGCCTTATGTAAGATTTCAATCAGAGCGCTTTTCGTTGTTGGCAAATTGATAATAAAAGCTTCCAGTTCCTCAAATTTTTCTCTGGGCAAATTTCCCTTGGCGGGTTCCATAACATCGATTGCCTGTGGCTTAGTCATAGCAAGTACACGGTCCTTTCCGATAACAGCAATAATTTTTCATGGCAAAGAGCTATTCAGTAATAGTTTGGAAAAATAGCATAGATTTATTCAGACAAGAGCTTGGGCATAAAATAATGCAATGAACTTTTGCATGTTCATTGCATTTCTGGTTAGCCATTATCTTGTTACTTCATTATTCATATCGTCATTCTCAAATCATTTACATTATTATAGAACGTATTACTCATATACTATCCGTATTCCGTCTATTTCTTACTATACTGACACAGTGGATAGAAAGATCTGCTCTCCAAAGATCATTACGGTAAATATCCCAAGGGAGAGAAACGGTCCGAAAGAGATCTCTGATTTCAGGGACCTCTTTTTGACTGTGATCAGTAACACCGCAGTAATACTTGCATACAACGAACCAAGGAACAAAGCCAGCAACACCGGCGGGCCCATAAAAAACCCTGCAGCTGCCATCAATTTGATATCTCCTCCGCCTAAGCCATCGGGGAAAAATAAGCTTAAAAGAAAAAGCGGCAAGGAAGCCGCAAAAAAACCAATCACCCAGGTATACCACGCAGCTCCCAAACACACACTCTGATAGACGCCGTGCAAAACACTTAAGCCCAGCACAAAAATGACCAGCTTATCCGGAATCACCTTTTTCTGCCAGTCAATAAACGCCACCACAACCAGCACTGACAAAAGTATTGCTACAAAAACACTTTCCAGATTCAGTCCATAAGTAAACCAGACAATCAGATACAAGATCCCGTTCAGCAGCTCGACCGCGGGATAGACCGGGGAGATCGGCCCCTGGCAGTTTTTGCAGCGTCCCCGCAGAAAAAGATAGCTGAAAACAGGGATGTTCAAATACCAAGGAATCAGCGTATTACAGTGCGGGCAGTAGGACCTCCCGCCAATAACGCTTCTTCCAATCGGAATCCGGTAAATGCACACATTCAGAAAGCTGCCAATCACTAACCCATATAGCAAGACGATGACGGAGATCATAATATTTTCGATCAAGACGGTACCACCTTTTTGATGTTGGAATTAAAGGCCTAATACGGATAAATAATCTCAGCCACAGTCCAGAAGATAATCAGCAGTCCTACAAGTATTGGCAGAAATATCAGGATCGCCCTTTCCTTTTTGCCAATGATTGTCGCAATTCCGGCAATAAAGCCTGCTAATCCCAATGCAGCTACTGCAAACGTCGGAAAAGGCAGTGCGCCCATCATTTTCAGCACGATCAATACAATAAAAGCAACGCTCAGCCCAGCCGACCATCGTCCAGAACGAGATTGGGGCCATAACTTTGTCTTCATATGATCATCCCTTCCTGTCACTTAATACTTCAACCTTATTATTGTATATACCCGGAAAGCTCGTTTCTAATCATTGATAAATAAGCTATGCAGCAAAAGAAACAAAATCGTACAAAATCCCAAAATGATGGATATCCTGACGAGAATAGCGTTGTCTTTATGTTTACGTACCGCTCTTATTCCTGTAATAAAGGCTGCAATGCTTGCCAGGAAAACGAGTACGGTAACATCCCACCACCGGTCTTCATACCTCAGGATCTCAAAAACATTTACAAGCACGACTGATACCACTATAACAACAATGAATAAGGCCTGCAGTCCTACCGACCATTTTCCGAGTTTAGTTTGAGGCTTTAGACAGCATTTCATTTCCAGACCCCCAGATGCACCTTTTTTTCTTTCATCATTTCCCTGTTAACTATAGAACTTAACTTTTACTGAGATATTTAGCTAAAAAACACGTTCACAGCGACGCCGCAAAAACTCAGGATATAATACACGCCAATCAGAATCACCAGAAAAACCAGGATCGACCGTTCTTTGTTCCTGATAACAGCTTTCATTCCAATAATAGCTGCTGCTATGCCTGCAGCAAAGATCAGAACGGTAATGACAACCTGCAGGGGATTATTCAAGATCAGTTCTAAGCCGGAATATCCTTCCTTGTAAGGAAGTACAGAGCCCACGACAAACAAAATCCAGCTGACAATCACCAGAATGAAGGATTTTTTGCCGGATTTGCTTTTGGGTAAAATCGTAATTCTCATGACATTCACCCCTTTTTATAAAGAAAAATTGGCTGATACCAAGTCTTTGGCGGCTGCTTAGTTGCACTTAGATATATCAGAAAGTAATTATACTTTTTGAATATACCCATAAAACCGACCTTGTTAGCGGTTAGAGTTGGTAGCTCTAATATTAATATACCATGGCTTACTGATATCGCCTATAGGCTTTCCGTTTATTCCCACTCGACAAGTTTTTCTAATTACTAAACATATTTGTTTAACTTCTATCAAATTTAAGCTACTTTTTTCTTTGTTCTATCCGGATTATTTTTCGCTTTTGGAATTTTCAGTATCTAAATAGTATCATTAGTAGTAATATTTATACTATGCTCACATACTTTAGATTCAGCAATCGTTATGGCAACGCTATGTTCACAGTCGGTAAAAGTGTTGGTATACATACATCAAAATACTGAGACAACAGCTTATGTATACTATATAGCATTATAACGTCCCTTTCTCATGACGAGCCTAGCACATGCCGACGGAGATTTTCTGCAAGCCGGCGATGTGAATAATCTGGTGTTCTGAACGCTGACATAATAAGAGCTAGGCTTAGTAGAATGAGAGGTGTGCAGTGAAATTATCGGTTTGTCGTTAGTTGTCGAGGTTCCTAGAGATCATTGAATCCATCAGCTTCAGCATGCGGGTTCGATTCCCGTATCCTGCTGCACATCATCTGCACAAGATAATACAATGAATCCCGCCTCCATTAGATAGAGGCGGGATTTTTGTTTTCTTGTGTTTGCAAGGGGTTAGCTGGTTGTGTTCCTAACTCAAAAATACCTTTAAAAAACGCAAATCCACTTAAATAAAGCTTCTAACATTGGAAACATAATCTCCAATGCGAAAAAAATTATGTTAAAACAGCAGAGGAACTTTTTATCCACCGTAACTGTCTCTTATACAGAATTGTAAGAATCAGCGAGTTAACAGGGCTAGATTTGGATTCTCCCGATATCAGACTTCATATTCTAATGTCTTATTGGTCGAACGGTTGGGTAAAATGAGCTAAAGTGTATTAAACCGCAAAAATCCGTAGAAACAAAACTCTTGGTAATAACTGTATAACGCCCCGGAATTGATGATTCCGGGGCGTTATTCCCACGATAAGAACGATATCAGCTCCATAGAACCCTCATGCCGGTTCTATGATCACCATTATTACTGCTTTTTTAGCCAAGCAGCAGCTTCCTCAAAGCTTTCACAGTAATGAAAATCGATTAAAGACTTAGTATATGTTCCCAATTTGTTTAAAACTTGCTTCTGTATAATATTTTGAGGTAAAATTTGTGCTATCTTAGTAAACCCGGCTCTGGCTGCTTTGGGGATGTAAACTTCTTCCAGCCATTTTTGGTCGTCTGGTCTTATTGTTGTAAAATTTCTGTTATCTGTTAAACATTTTTTTGCTTGGTACTTTAAGCCACATTCTATGGTTTTTTCGAATGCTTCCCTGAGCTGCTCGCTGCTCATATAACCCTTAAATATTACTACAACAGCACGATTAACTTCATCCCAATATATTTCGACATACTTTTCTGAAAAATAAATCATAACAAAACCTTCTTTCTTACCAATTCTGTTGCTTCAGATTTGCCAGGGGCATGGCATACCTCTGGCAAATCTATGAAGGTTGTTTCCGCGTTTTAGTCAGTAACTATTCGTTTACTGTCGCATGCTTCGGTTTCGGCAAAGGATTGACAAAGATAAATACAATACTCGCTACTGCAAGTCCGATCATGCACCATACCATCGGCATCGCAAGCATATCTCCGGTAACAGCACCGACAAAAGAGATAAAGTAACCTGAAAAGAAAGCAAAGATATTGACGGCAGCCAACAAGACAGATGTGCTGAGCGCGACTTCCTGGGGACTGGCAATCATGCCGGCGATCATATAACAGGCCGGCAATACGATAGAGAATGAAGCGCCGGCTATAGCCATGCCTATCGCAACGAGAACGATATTTCCGGAATAGATGACCAGCGCATAACCAACCGCACCGAGCAGCAAGCCTAACGCCACGACATATTTCTTAATGGCTTTGAACAAAGGACCATAAACAAAGCCGCCACCCATACCGCCCAGGGTGAATACCGACAGCACCATACCGGCAACAGCAGGACCACCTAAATTATTCTTTTGCAGAAATCCGGACATGAGGATGGCGGACGGGAATATTAAAATGATATAGATGCCAAGTAATAATGCTGTCAGCAAAACGCCTCCGCGAATTCTGACCTTTGGTTTCTCTGCTCCCGCAGGCTGTCCAACCTTGGGCGGTTCTGTCAGGAAGATCAGAACAAGGATCAAAGAAACAATACCCAACGCGTGTGAATAGAAACTGTATTGCCAGCCGATTTCAGCCAGTGCGCCGCCCGCAAACTGCATGACGATTGCTCCCAAATTCATGACCATTGATCCGATTCCCAACATGGTTGCTCTTTTGTTACCCTCGTAGACACTGAGAACAAGCGCATTGCCCATAGGTGTAATGAAGCCGAAGCCTATACCGAATATAGCTCTTTCGATCAGAATGACGGTCATACTATTTGCAGATACAGGTGCAAGACCGCCTACAAGATAAAATAACATACCAATGATTATTATAGTTTTGTATTTAACTTTATTCCCTGCCAACGCACCAGCGATCAATGATGCCGGAATCATCAGCAAAGATGGCAACGTTGATATTAAGGCTATTGTCGACATGGGCACGTTGGGAAACGCCGCCGAGATACTGGCCAATGCTGCCGAAACGTTACCGGCCGACATGGTGATGACATATACCGACATAATTGCAAATGCGACGATAAACGGACTTTTCTTTTCTTTTTCTGATAGCATAATTTTCCCTCCATTTTATTGTTACATATATTTCAATATAATTCTTGCTAGCTGTCAGCAATCTTTAGAACATACGGTATTTAAGCCACTCATCCCTCAGTGCGCCCAATCGATCATCCCCAACGAAGACGCTGTTGCCGCGTTCGTTAATAATTGAAGGCCATAAGAAAAATCCTGGTTTTTTGTACTCAGTCAAGCAACGCCTAACCTCAGCGCGGATCATCTCTTCGTCCGCGCCAATATAGGACGGGGGTCCCGACGAATCCCAACCGCCTTCAACTGCGATCTGTCCCCGGTACTTATCAAGAATCCCGGCCAGATCATTCATTGGCTGCGCAGACTGCCAGACTCTCACACCTATTTCGACCATATCCGGAATAATCTCTTCGCATTTCCCGCAGTCATGAATATTGAAAAGCACGCCTCGCTTCGTCACAGCCTCCGCCATTCTTGCCCAATAAGGTTTTATAAGCTTTCTAAATGTCTCCGGGGACATGAACAATCCGCGCGCTGTAGCATTGTCATCTCCAAGACAATAAATATCCGGGTTATAAAAATCGATTAATTTGTTAATATAGGCGATCTTATATTCGGTAACGGCTTCAAAAAAGTCCATGCACGCCTGCGGTTCCATCACAAGAGCGCAAAGTGCTTCTTCAAAGGTCATAAAAGACACCAGCCGTTGAAATGGTCCTAAGCCATCCATAATTTCAACGAGTCTCTCTTCCCCGTCACTCGGCGGCCTCCTATTTTTTTCTGCCTCAGCCATAGCCTTAAAGTCCATAGAGGCGACATCGGGGATTTTTACGTGTTTTTCCCATTCTGTAACATCATCAAACAACATAAATCCTGGCTTTGGTATACTGCCTTCCTTTGTTGTTACCCAAGGAACGCCAAAAATATCAGTACCATTTCTCATTAACGGCGCTTCCTGATCAAGAGAGGCCATGCCGGCTAATTGAACATCTTCGTGAGAAAGCGGCACATATTCCGGCTTTCCGCCGTAGATAGATTCCAGCGCATTCTGTTTTGGGGTCATCATAATTTTTCCTCCGTCATATTAATTTCATTGTCGATCAGAGTTTCGAGTACCTTTTCGTCTAAATCACACGGATAATAGATGAAGCGTTAACGGAGACAGTGAGTGGGTTAACGGCGTCGACAATTCTCTGTTTCCCAAATTCGACGGCTAGAGCGATATCGCTGATTTCCGAAATATGTCATTCCTCCTTTGATTTTTCAGGCAATTCTTCACCTGCAAGTCTAATATGTTTGCTGCATGACGTTATGATTCGCCATCCAGCATTGCCTGTAAAATATTAGCACCAATTTCCTCTATACCGCTTACGTGATAATAAATCGCATTTCCGTTGATTTCACGCGCGTCTTTCTCCACCGCTTCCGCTTCTTCCGGACTCACAAGATCCGTTTTGTTTATAAGCACTGTATGTGCGCCGCTCAGCTGACCAATAATCAGATTCTCCAATGAAATGCGCAGCCGCTGCCAGCGGCCTGCATCAATGATTACAGTAATCTGAGCATTAGCTCTAAGATGTGTAGATAGGGCCTCCGAGACATTGCTCGGAAAAGCGACACCAGTTGTTTCAATGATGAGTCATTCTAGGATCAAGTTCATTTTGTATTTCCCGAATCCCCGAAATGATCATTTGCCAATGAACAACAGACACAGCCCGAAAAAATGTCCTTTACTTTATATCCGGTCAACCTCAGCCAACTTGTGAAAAATGCGGATATTTAATATAATTTAATAATAACCCGGTGTCAGCTTATATGCTATATATCGAAACGACAATTGTTGAGGGGTCTTTCATTTAAGAAACTGTATCGCGCGTACAGTGAATATCGGGAGGCTGTATGAAACTGAATATTTGGATGCTCGCACAATGGCTGAAGGAATATGACCCCATTCTGACCGTGACTAGCGGCGCTGATGAAATCGAGGGAATGCAGTTTTTGTCCAGTTTTGCCCCGAAGGGCCGTCGGCATATCTATATCGGCAGGGCAAAGGATTTTTTGAGCGGGAATACGTCCGAAGAAGTTCTGCTGACACATGGCAACGACGTCATCAGTTTACGGTCCTTGGATATGGACGAGATATCTAGCAGGATCATCGATTGCTTTGAGTTTTATAACAATTGGGAAAGTATGGTTTTTGAGAGCGCGCAGTTGGAGCATCCCGAGCAGCGCATAGTGGACGCCTGCAACAACCTGATTGGCCCTATCTTAATTGTAGACCTGAAGCTGAATCTCATTGCATATTCCAAAAACTATAAACCCGGTGAAATCAACCAGTTTTGGGACGAGTATATCCAATTGAACAAGTCCTCCCTAAAATCCATACACTTGATGAATTCCAGCAATTCTATAAAGTTGATTCCCGTTCGGCATAATCGACTCGTATATGAGGAACCCGTGGCTGCGCCTTACTCCTACGGAATCATGGTCAGCTACTGCGATAAAGACAACAACCTGATTGGGCAATGCGTGTTATGCATGAATCACCCGATCACGCCGCGTGAGCTATGCCTAGCCAAAACGATCGAAGCTGCGCTTGCCTCGATCGCCCAGAACACGACTGGCAACACTTTCATTAATTTCGCACAGTCGATCGTATTCGAAGCCTTGTCCTCAGGGAGCCTGGCGGAACACAACCAAAAAAAGCTCATTGCACTGATGGATTGGGATGAGGATGTCTCTTATCAGGTGACCGTTTGCAAAATAAATGGAGCACCAACGAACGGCAGCCTTATGACGTATCTCAGTGGCCTGAGCGAGTGCTTTAAAAAGGCGATCGGTCTTATTTTTCAGGAACAGCTCGTTTTCTGTCATCAGGCGGAAGCATTTGCAGAGCACCAGCTGTTATCGACAATTCCGGGTGAGATCCCGTTATTTGTAGGTGTGAGCGCCCAATTTGTCAACCTTGGAGAGGTGGCGATTTACCACAGGCAGGCGTCAATCGCGGTAAAACGAGGATTTGAACAAAACAAAAGCTTGACACACTTTCGCGACTGCGCGATCGATGTGCTCGTTTTCGAATCGGACAGGGATTTCTGCCGCCATTGCGTCCATCCTGGGGTCCGGTACCTAAAGGATTACGACGACCAATCTGGGACGTCGTATAGCCTGACGCTGCGCAACTACCTCCAGTCTGAGCGCAGTTATTTATTGACGGCTCAGCAGCTATTTATCCACCGCAACACTGCTGTATACCGCCTTGAAAAAATCAATGAATTGTACCGTTTTAATTTGGATGACCCAGAGGAACGGGAGTATATTCTGTTCTCCTTTCGCTTGCTTGGATGCTAACGGATGATTTTGCTACGGTCGGAGACTGCGCACAGGCCCGCAATCTCGTGTTCGCAACTGGGAAGGTTTCTTCGTTGCGTTGCATCTGTAATCTTCTGACTTTTGCAAAGCGAGGACAGTCAGAGTGACCGTCCTCGCTTATTTGCCTATTAAACACAATTGTGATGGAATCTCCGAAAACAGGAATTGTCAGACGGCAAAATCACCGAAGAAGAATATGCCGAGTAGAAACTCAACTGGCCTGACACCGCTGATGATTGCTGCAAATTCCAGCCCAAGAAAAATTGGAGAAAAACATAAAAACGTCCTCTGGAAACTTGTCGTTTCCAGAGGACGTTTTATCCTTCTGTAATTTGTAGGTGGTTATGAAGTTAATATCAAATCAGCATCAACAACACTGATTCCGCCCTTTAAAATAATCAGTATTCTCAAGGCTTCCTAGAATTCGTGCCATTATTCCCACTCAGCAAACCTAAACTTTTACTAAACATATTTGTTTAGTCATTTATGCTTTTCCTTATGCTTTTTGTATCTGTTTTCCATATTATCCGGCGCTTGCCGATTTTCTGTTATCAAAATGTTATCAGAAATACCTCTATTCGTCCAGCATCAGCTTCTTCTTTGAGTTTCTGAGATTGCGGATTTCCTCTCGTTCAATTGTTTGAATGCTTGTATTATTAACTATGCAATAACATACTTACCTTTAAGACTATTCAATCTATCAAATCCAATATGATTATCCTTCTGTAAGCGACCAACAATTATACCTGGATGTATATTAATCCTAGCCGCCAACTCTCTTATATGCCATTCTGAAAAATCCCCAGCATTAACAAACTTTGCGAAAGCCTCTTCCGGCAGTAAAATATTTTGTGCAAATCTGTCGGCTTCATCTTCCAACGCTTTATTTGTTTCATCCATCTCTGCCACATCTCTACCAACAATTAACATTGTTATTTTTTCTTGTAACACGTGCCCAATTTCATGAAACAAGGAAAACCAAAAAGTATCTAAATATTTTCTTCTGTCATTAATCGCTAAAATAACCTTTTCTTTGTTAAGCCATTTAACAGCACCATTAACCCCAGAATTCTTTAAATGCGGCAAATCTACAAAAGCAACCCCGCATAATGCAAAAACTTCTACTAATCTAGGGTAAAACTCTTTTGGGTCTTGCACAGTCATACCCCTTATTTCATCTAAATGACTTCTTAGCTTTTTGGAATCGTATTTACTTGTTTTTATTTCTTTACCAATGTTTAAAGCAGTTTGCACCCAAGCATTTGAATTAATAATATTTTTTTCACCAACTGTTTGAATCGCAGTTCTATAGCTGACAAGAAAATCCGGTTGTTTGAAAACTTCAAAAGAAGATATTTTGAAATACTTTAATAACTCTTTTGCTTTATCAGCTGCCAGCCTTGTCTTAGGTACAACACCTAGATTAACAAAAAAAGAGTAGTCAATCAGATTAACACACTCAACTTCAATATCTTCCGCCTTCCTGCGCTCAATCTCAAGAACTTTTTCAGTATAGGTTTTTTGCAGATTAAGCCATACATCAAGCGTCGTTCCAAACATAATTGAAAGATTCAAAGCAATTTCTTTTGATAAACTGCATTTACCATTTAGCAAATCGCTTAAATGCTTACCAGTTGTACCTAATCTTTTTGCAAATTCATCTTGCGTAATGCCCATATCATCAATAATGTCTTTCAAATAATAGCCAGGATGAAACGCAATTAATTCTTTATATTCAGTTTTACTCATAATGGTTTGATACCTCCAAAACCAAGATTACAGAGGTTGATTTATAAATAATGCTTATATCGTTTGTATCCCATTTGTTTCCTTCGTCGTTTAAAGGTATAACAATTAAACGCCATCCCAATCTTCTGCCTAAATCCAAAGAAAACTCACCGTTTCTTGCTCCATGTAATGGATGCAGATGATGTGTTGGGATAACTGCAACATCGTTTAAATTACAAGCATTATTTATAAATTCAATTAAACTAAAAAGCTTTTCTGCAACTTGAACGCCAAAATCTTTTTTTGCTAAGCAATAATCAGTACATTGCTTCTGTATCTTTTTATTCTTATACTTTATCTTAATTATATTCCACCCCTTATAAAAACGCAAATATTTTTACCTTTTTGGTAAAATTTTTTTCGTTTTTCAAGTACTTTTTTTCCTTTTTGCGTTATACTATTTCGACTATTCAAAATAAATTATAACCCATTAAATAAGTAGATTCAGCTATAATGGCATTTATTTCATTACCCCAGCTAAATGAAAAATCAACCGATTAAACAACACACACCGGCATTATGCGCTGCTTCAGCAAAAAGCTGATTCCACTGTTTGACGTTTCCGCGAACAACTAATCGTTTATTATTTTCATCAAGATGATTAAAGGCATCCTGAACTTCCTGGCGGCGTGTCTGTATAGCGAAATATGTTTGGCCCAAAGCAATTATTTCTTTTCTCGGATCGCCGTTTTGAACAGTCAAATAACATGCATATCGAGTAAGTTCATAATCTTTGACTTTTCTTTGAGTTAAACTACCGATCTCGACCATTTTGTTGACCTCAACAAAATGGTCTAAAACGCTTAAACCACTGTTTTTGCAGGCAAGTATGGCCCGATCAATTACCTTCTGAAAATTACGCCACTCTGTATAATCCAGAACCTTTGCAAGTTCACGAGCATACCAAAATTCGTTCCCACTTTCCCGAATATGCTTAATGCTTTCAAACGATTTATTATTCCTCAGCATTTAAGTTCGACATATTCAATCCTCCATATTACGGAAATAAATTTCCTCATGAGATATCCATCCTCTTACTCTTGCTTCCGCCAGGATTATCTGACTTTTCGTATACCACAATCTTTTGTATCAGCTCGTTGAGGATTTGCGAATTTAGCTCGTTAATTTCGGTATATTTTTGTATAACCAGCAGGAAGTTATCGATATTTATATATTGAGATGCAGTTTTACAGAGAAATTGTATGACAATATTTTGCAATTACTCCATCAACATCTGTAACATTATAGGACACATCATTATACCATTCACCGTAATCGCCAAGGCCGTTTATTGCTTCAACCCACTCTGTCAATGCTTTTCTTTTTTCTTTATCTCGGCGGGTTTCCTGCCCCTTTGTCTCCAGAATCAGCATCCTCCCATTGTCCAGCTTTATCAGAAAATCAGGTGTGTATTTCCGAACCACACCATCAAATATGTAGACAATTTCAAAACCAAGATGATCGTTTTTGACCCATGCCACTACGTGAGGATTTTTCTCCAATATATAACTCTCTGTTGCTTCCCATGCGCTGTCAAAAACACAATGACTAATGTGGGATTTTTTTGTAATAAAGCAAGGTTTGCTGGTGTACCAGGTTATCATATCGCCGGTGCTGCGAACCTTTTTGCCTGGATCAAAAACTGGTACAATTTTCTCAGTCTGCTCCAGTTTAATGAAACTCCAAAGGTGCTGCACAATCTTGTTCATACTCATCATATAAAGAATGCGTTTACGTACAGGATCTGTATTGAACAACGGAGGATTAATGACGATTGCACCGGACTTCAGGAAATCTTCCACAAGCCGTATCACCTGACCCAATAATGCAAACTTTGTGCCTCCACTTTTCCATGATGATTTCATAAGGTCATAGACCTGACCTGCCGTCTCAAAGATTATTCTCTGCATGCGAAGTTCTGCATCGAGTTTTTGCAGGTCGATTTCCGTACACTTCATCAAGTCCGTCTTACCCTCAATAATCGGCGCAAGGTCAGCCCGCAGCCGCGTATCTTCAGCTTTAAGTTCCAATGTATCAATATTATCCAAATCCACTGAAAGTTTCGGCTTGAACTCCCGATCCAAACGCAGGATATTGGGCCACTCTATCTGGTATTTGACTTTATCTTTTAAAGCTTCAATCTGTGTCTTGGGCGGGGGAGTAGGTCCTGGTCCACTTTCATCGGATTCATGAGGTAGGAAAGTAAATGGAATACCGAAGATATTAACGTATTCAGCAGTGAACATATCACTGCCGTCTGCCCGATCATAGGATGTCCTGCGCAGACCGCGACCAACCACCTGTTCACATAACAGCTGGCTTGAAAATGCTCTTAAACCCAGAATATGCGTAACTGTCTTTGCATCCCAGCCCTCGGACAACATACCGACAGAAATAACATTGCGGATTTGCTCGCCACGCTTTCCACGCTGACCAACTGTGTCCACAGTGTCCCGTAAAATGGCGGCTGCTTCTTTTTTGCTTAGTTTCTTTGTTCCGCTCTCTTCTTCAGATTCGCCGTCTTCATTGGTAACTACCGAATCAGATTCAACCTCAATTCCTTCTGCCGAGTCCATCGTCTTGGAATCAATATGAATGGTCAGTTCAGGAATACAAAGTTCTTCCACCGGGATACGTTTGTGGTCAAATGCATATTTAATACGCGCTGCTGTCTCGGTACGATTGGCAACCGTTATCATTACAGGCGGCACAGTTTCGCCTGCACCCTTCCAGTCTTTATAAAGCTCCAGCCAGTCTTTCCCTAATAAATAATATGCCTGTGTAATAAGATCCGGCAGGGGTTCGTCTTCTTTGACCGAGCGATTGATATCATCTCTCACTGTTTCATCTACATAGATATGATATAATCTCGATCTGAATGTTTTCGCATCCGGAGTGCCATCATCGCGTACCACAACCCGGGGGGTTTTTACGAGACCGGATTCAATGCCGTCATTAAGTCCGAAATCGCTGACGATCCAACTGAATAAAGCCTCTTCGTCATTCTTCTTACCGGACGGTGCGAATGGTGTGGCGGAAAAATCATAGCAAGTTAAAATACGGCGGGTCTTATGGATTCGATCAAGGCCACTGATCCAAATGGTGGCCTCTCGCTCTGCTTCTTTTTCCTCTTTGGTCAGTTTGGTTTTTATCTCAGGATTCCAACGCCAGGCATGATGCGCCTCGTCATTGATTACAAGAATATTCTGGGCATTAGCTATCTCACCCAGTACTTCACGCGTATAAGCCTCGTCACTTTTTATTCCGCGCTTATCCACGCTTTTACGCTTTCTAATCGATTCCTCATCATCCCAAGCTAAGGCCTGCCAATTTGTAATCAATACTTTCCCTTGGCGAAGCTTATCCATCAGCCCGACCGGGACGACATTAAACTGTATATAATAATTATCTTCGCCGCCGGTCAATAATACTCTTAAGCGGCTTCTAACCGTAAGACCCGGCGCAACAATGAAAACATTCTTGCTGAACCGCTTGTCCTTCGGATAGGTTACTTTGTTGCAGATCATCCATGTAATCAGCATAGCCATGACTGTAGTTTTACCGCCGCCAGTACAAAGTTTAGTACAAATACGTTGGAACAGACCGCCGTCTCCTTTGATTTCAATACCGACTTTTTCTACATCCGGCGCTTCGACAAGCCAAATCAATGTTTCCATAGCATCAAGCTGACAATAGAAAAATTGATACTGTCTGGCTGTTTGATCATTCCAATGCTCAAGCAGCTTCTTGGATATCCCAGTCACGCCGGGATATCCTGCCTCGCGCCAAGCTTTTACGCGTGGACGAATTTTATTAACCAAGGGAAGTTCGATAAACTGACCTATATCATTATACTGATTGGTACCTTGCCCGGCGATAAAATAACCAGCAGGACGACGTCCCTGTTCACGCTTAAAGGTCTGAGAATTAAGATTGTATTTCCAATGATGTGTCGGTTCACAGAAAGCAGAATTGATAATAAGTTGGTCAATGCCAGCCATTACTGGTCACCTACCTTTATTACCTTTAAACTTTCGATACCACGGTCATCAATAATTTTTACTGCAATCTGTGAATTTGGCTGGACAGTGAACCACAAGGATTCATTACCCGCGTATTTTTCAATTAACTCCTGGTCAATTTCCGCCTTCAAAGTCCTAGCTAGCTTATTCCATCCATCTTTTTTCCCGCCCATCGGAAAAAATACCTGTTTTGGTTCAATACACATCCCATCATAATCCGTATCCAACATCCACATGGCTATGCGCCCTGTACTACCCGATTCAACAATACCGTTTTTTACATCATAATAATCAAAGCCGTTGACTCGTACTTTATAGTGATTTTTACTTCGTCCATCAGCAATCAGCTCGATATCCGGTTGCCCGACCAACCAGAAGCTTTGATTGGAAGACCGTTTTTTCTTTAAGTCATCGGTCATCAAATCGGTGTTCATTTGAACTTTCAGCAATGTAACGTCCGGCCATTTCAAATCATCAATATCTTTGGCTGCTTCGGGATCAAACTGGAATGCTGCGAAGATGATCAATTTGGGAGCAGGGCGTAGTTCCTGCGCTTCGTCCAGCGCCATAGCCACCATCCGTGAATCCAACGGTTTCGTCTCGCCAGCAAAACAAATCACAGCTCGACGGGGTTTATCCTCCTTCGTCTCCGCTTCTGCTTGTAGAAACTTGGTACCGGCTAATGGTTCAACCCGGAAGAACTCGATTTTTGCACCATTTCTGCCTAGGATTCCGGCAACTAGCAGTTCATCACGCCAATCTGTCTGCTTTGTTCCTGTATCGATATTATCAAGGTCGCCTACATTATCAAGCGGTTTTACTACAGGCGCCGGCAGAGCCTCCACCGTAAATGGACCAGTAATTCGGACTATTTTCTTATCAATCTCCGGTTGATCATACAATATTTCTTGCGCTGGAGGTTCATTATTCGCAATGGATTTCAAGGTAATATGCGGCACAGTTTTGTAGATAAAACCGCTTCCAACGCCTTGTTCCGTGTGTGCAAGTTTATAGTAATCAAATGTTGCTGTCATTAATCGTTGTTTTGCAAGTGTAATGGCAACGCGAGATGTATCACATGTGATCCAACGACGCCCCCATTGTTCAGCAACATAAGCGGTGGTGCCACTGCCGCTGGTAATGTCCAGCACGAGATCGCCGGGATCAGTAGTCATCAGAATGCAACGCTGAATTACTTTTGTATATGTTTGGACAACATAGATATTTTCTGTTGAAAAAGTACTCTGAACAGTATCTGCCCAAATATTATTTAAGGCCACTACAGGAAAATCATCAATATAACGTTTATATGCTAGAGTGCTTCCAATGCCTATCAGGCGACCAGCCTTTTCAAGCGAAGACAACTTTTTCGTACCAGGCTTCCAATGTGTTCCTGACGATGGGAAATATGTTTTGCCCTGGAAATTATAAGGCTGAGAGCCTTCTTCAGAAGTTCCTTGAGAAGTAAGATTTGCAGTTCTAAATCGATGACCAGTAGGCATTACTGCTTTTCCTAATAATTCGTCCTTTGTTAATCTTCGCCACGAGCCATTTGGTAGCTCTATACAGTTATACGATGAATCTGAAACATCGTCGCCTAAGATATTATATATGAGCCTACTTTTGATTCTAGTTTTATCTTTCGCAAACCAGACCAGATAATCACATACTCCTGCTACAATATTTGTTGCCTGACCAGAAGTTTTTTTAAAAACTATTTGAGCGCAGAAATTCTCACGGCCAAAAATTTCTTCTAACAAGTCTCGAACATAATTTAAATTCTCATCACTAATCTGGACAAATACGCTACCTGAATCATCTAATAATTCTCGTGACAACAATAAACGGTTACGCAGATAAGTAAGATAGGAATGGATTCCTAACTCCCATGTATCCCTAAAGGCTTTGATCATTTCCGGTTCTTGCGTCAAGTCTTCATCTTTCTTGTCTTTAACATCTCGTTTATCCACAAATGGTTGGAAATTGGAGCCATATTTGATGCCATATGGCGGATCTATGTAAACCATCTGTACTTGTCCGGCCATGCCCTCTTTTTCCAACATGGAGTTCATAATTACAAGGCTATCTCCTGCAATTAGTCGGTTTGTCCATTTATCCTTATGCTGATAAAATTCAATAGCATCTCTGCGGCGGCGCATTCTTTCCATTGGACTTTCGAACAAACTCATTTGAATTTCTTCATATTCATCTCCAATAGTCTGTACAGACCGGATAATTTTGTGCGGCTTGATAGATTCATGAATATGTATGGAGGAAGTAGGCACATCAAAAGAAACCCCCTCTGCCTTACCTGCCCATTGTAGAGTAGGATTTAGATGAGGGTCAAACTGATAGGTTCGTGTTACCTCAGCCTGCTTGTCATACTGAGCCATTCCTACTGGAGGGTTGTTGGTCCTCTGTTTATCATCATGAGTGTATGCTTCTACGTCTCGCATTTTTGCTACTTCGGCATCACTGAGTAGCTTTTTCTTTGAACGTGCCATAATTATTTTGCCTCCTTATTCAATTTGGAGAAAAGTTCTGCATGTTTTGAAAGTAAATAATCCATCGTAAAGTTAGGATCATTGCTTACTTCATAATTAAGCTTCTTCTTCAAAAACTCATATCTAAACTTATTTTTTTGTATTACTGAAGACCATTTTAGAACTGAAATTGATATGTTTCCTGCATTATAATAATTTCCTTCTCCGATTACCTGATTTTTTAACGTTTCAGTGACATCTTCATTGAATTTTTGCCCCAATAAAAAAAAGTGCCACTTAGTAGTTGCTTTATCAAACAACGGATTTTTTGCCACAGTTAATGCATAATCCCGAATTTGATCAAGTTCCTTAAGTGTAAGTGTTAATGTTGGACGTTTAAGTTCAATAACTAAATGCTCGTAACATTCATAGTCGGGACACGATTGCTGAAACAAACAAATATCAGGAATTCGTGATAAATCCTCTGTCGCTTCTGAGGGGATTTCAGGAATAAGATCGCTCCTACCCAAAACTTCAATATGTTCATATAGAAGGTTTTTCAAAGAGATATCCGATGTCCCAAGATAATACTTTTCTCCGAATATCCACAACTCTTTAAGTAGGATTTTATGGAACTGAGTTCGTTCTTTGATAGGCTTTCCTATCGAATCATTATATACCATCTGTTCAAGAGTATATATAAATGTCAGCCGATCTCCAACAGTTTTTGCCGTATCAATAATCGCCGGAAGAGTAGTATGGTTCAGCAGTTCTGCCAAATCATCCTGTTGTTGCTGCGATAGATTGAAGACTTCCGTTAGGATGGTTTGAATACTGGACGGATTGGTGTTAATTGCTTCTTTGATGAGACGATAAGTAAGCTTTTTTGTTTGTTTATTTGTTGTCCTTAGTTGAGGAACCGCTCGATTTATCTCTACTGCAAATACATCGAATACGCTTTGCTCAATCTTAGTCATTTCATCTGATGGTTCCGATTGATATGGATATATGTCTTCTTCCTTAATCTTAATAATTTCCGCAGTAGCATCGTCTACTTCTTGGTCTTGCGTGAACTCACGAGCAAATATCCGAACCTCATTGTCAAAATAGTCGTATACAGGATCGATCTTCCCTAAACCGAGGGTGTTATCTTGATGCATCTTTTCATAATAGCTACTAAGTAAATAGATTGATGTATCATTCTTTTGCAATGTAGAATAATCCTGCTCGTCAAAAACCACGCCTGATTCACCGCATATATATAGTTTACTAAAGTCAGACTCTTTCCAACATATTGCCACAGCCTTGGCTAGAATACTCTCTTTTCCTTTCTCTTCATATTCATAGACAAAATCGCGTTTATCGCGCTTCTTTATCAAATGCTCAGGCTCAATCTTTATACCGTTATATTTTAAGGAAACGTCGTTATACGCTAAAAGATAAGGAGCAAAAGTAGATAAAATATCGGAAATCATAATCTGATTATCAGCTAATTTTGAAATCGCACCAACGCTTTCTTCATGAATTCCCGTTATCGTTGCGATAGTCCCTGTGTTTACATGATAGTTAACAAGCTCCGGCTTCTCACTAAATTCTACGCTCAATCTAGCCCCGGAGTTAATGCTGATTTCATAACTGTATTTTTTCGCATCAGACGCTTGATACACAGTTTTCCATTTTATGAAAGAGCCGATAGCAAAACATTTATATCTTCCTTGCCCAAGCTTTCCGTGGTATACTCGACCACCCGGGCTTTTGTTGCTATATGTCTTATCAGAACTACCATATCGGCCAAAAACATCCTGAAATCTCTCGAAAGGAATACCGGTTCCATTATCCTTAACGATAACAGCGGTAACATTTTCTGTTCCCAAAAAGGTATCGATTTCAAATGAAACATCAATGTTCTTTGCATCGGCATCACAAGAATTCCAAATGAGTTCTTTAACGGCATCCTTCGGGGAACCTTTTATGCTACGGTCAAAAAGTTCCGGGGTCATATTTAGCTGTAACGACTGATAGGCCATCTCTAAACCTCCTATATCTTTCTATTTCAGTCTAAAGAATATACCAGAATTTCTGGAAATTGCCTTTTGTTAGCTCCTTTTTATCTCCATATACTTCCCAAGATTCCGCTCGATTTCCTAAAATCAATTTAAATAAACGGCCTTATCAGATCCATGACGATCCATTCCTCGGATTTATAAGCTCAGATCCTCCGACAGCTCTTAAATATACTAAGTATACACTCAACTTCCTCTGGCCGGTGTTGTAGCGAAGCTGCGTGTGCTTCTTCCTCACTTAAAAGGCCTTACTGTTTATCTATCAACTATATTTTTCAGTTCTCCTATTATCATACTTGCGCACTCTCTATTAATTTTCTGTATTTTAATTATCTTCCGCGGTTTTTCTTTCCTCGGCCATCTTTCGGTTTTTGCGCATCAACAGGAATTACCCATGCATTCCCGAAACGAACCGCTCCGGGTATACGGCCTTGGGCACAAAGCAGCTGCACCTGGCGAGGTGTAATACCCCATTTTTCTGCGGCTTTTTTCGTTGTTATCCCATCCATTTTGAGAGTCTCCTCGAAATATTGTGGTATTAATTTTAGTATATCGCAGAAGCGAAATATAGACAATAAAAAAATAGCAATATATGGAAAGATACATAAACTACTCCGCTACATTGATAACCCTTAGACCCTTTTGCCTCGCATATCTAACAGTCTGATTCGTTCCGCTAAAGGTATTAAGCTGCGCGCAGATACAAAACAAGGACCGATCGACAATGTACCGATTACATTTTTTTATGCACCAATCATTATACTCTTCAGACACGTAGATGACTTCGTCAGCTTCTGCAATCAAATTGCGATAAAGTCCTTTTTGCTCTACATTCCAAAACGCGTCCTGATTTTTGCATGGTAATGCGAATATCAATCTAATATCTTGCCCCATTTCTTTTTTTATAATAATGAAGGATGCGGCAAGCTGGTCAAAACCGAGTGTTCCTACCGTAATAAAGTCCGTTACACCTTGGCTGATGAGGCAGTCTATCTCAAGGTCAAGGCGTTTAACTATTTGTTTAATCCTGTTACTTGGTAGTTTGTTATCCCCGGAGAAGCAGCAGGTCTTAATTTTCATACAATATCCTCTTTCAGTTTATATTTGGTGTCCCCAAATATATAAATTATATTTGGTAATACCAAATATATCAAGTCCCATATTGGATATACTTTACATAGGGGGTGTATGTTTGAAAAAACGACAATTACCGCTTGGCGACCGAAATATGATTGGCGCTCATGTGACGAAGGCGCGTGAAAACCTTGGAATGAAGCAAGTTGAGCTTCTTACGAAACTGCAAGCAGCAGGAATTGACATCAGCATTCCGGCACTTTCCCTCCTGGAAGGGCAAAAGCGCCCCGTTTCTGATTTGGAATTGAACGCTCTGGCAGATATATTAATGGTTTCTGTAGACTGGCTTTTAGGTAGAGGGTGAAAGAAGGGCTTGCATCATGGCAAACCCTTCTTTTTATTAACCATTTATTTCATCCCTGACTATTTCATCAACTGCATTTCGAATATTGTTCATTCTCCCGACCCATTCCATCTGATTTTCGGCCTTGAGCTGCTCGGTTACCCCCTGTTGCAAGGAATATTCTCTGACTAGCCTTCCATACATCTCCAGAGCTTTAATGTCAACTTCGTGTAAGTAGGCATTGAGCCGTCCAGAAAAAAGGAATTCAGTATAAATCATCGGCTGATTTTCTTTTAGATATTTCAAATGTTCTCTACCGAATCTCCCGATTTCATATTCCTGTTTTTGTGAATCCAAACCGGAAATATGGTAATCTCCGTTTCGGGTATAGCTAATACCTATTTTCTTATCTGTGATATGCTTTTTCATATTAAAATCTTCCTCACCGTTCATAATCTTGTTTCCCCGCAATTGTCCATATTGCCGTTCTCTCTCTTTCCCTTCCAAAAACTTCACTTTTCCTTTCGCTCTTTGCCTTATCCGCTATTTCCTGTACCTTTACTTCACCAATTATTTCATCAGTCCTGTCACCTCCCAAAAACCGGCGCAGCCGGTTGTAGTCTTTCTCGATTCCTTGAAGACGTTCGCCTTTTGCTTCGCTTATTTCAAGTCGTTTATATAGGCTTTGAATTTGACTATTCGCCCGATCAAGTTCCATCATCAGCTCTCTTGTCTTTTCAAAGAACTGTGACAAGATACTGCGAATTACTTTTTTAAGCTTTTGCACCAATGGGGCTGCAACTTTCTCCCTATAACCTTTTGCCGTCATCAACGGCTTTGGTTCCGGCAATTGGTATTCCGGGTCATTATCGTAATGGCCGGCATGTTGGGCAATAAACCTTTCTTTGCTTTCCGCTGTTTGCAGCTGATCTTGAATATCCACAAGCCGAAAAAGGAAATTGTCAAGCTCTTCCTGCTTGCCGGAAATAGTTTCTTCAAGTGCAGCAACTTCTTTGACGCGCTGGACTTTTTTGTAGTCAACAACACTCAGGTGTTCTTCGTGGGTGCCAAGCTGTTCCCACTCTATGCCGTGACGCTCCATCACCTGCGAAAGCTGCTCTTTCTCTGATCTGACCCATTGGTTCCACTCCGTATCACCCCTGGTACCACCCGTAAATCCTTGTTTAGCCAGCGCCTGTTTAAGGGAAACACGGGTGTCCAGCCCGCGCTTGCTGCCGGTGGTAAACGGTACAAAATCTACATGCAGGTGCGGCGTGGCCTCATCCATATGCAGATGTGCAGAAAATACTTTTAAATAGGGGTTCCGCTCTTGAAAGTTGCTCATGAACTCACCGAGCACCTTTGCCGCGAGCTGTCCCTCCGCAGATTTTGAAGCCATATTTTCCATGTTACCCACCTGAAAAATGACCTCATAAAATAATTTCTCCTGTTTGGCGGTTCGGATTTTTTCATAATAATTGTTAATGCAGCGGTCGTCTCTGGTCTGCTTCGCATTGTATCGCTGAAGGGCATCATCAAAAAGCTCATGGTACACATCTTTGATGGGGATATTGCAATACGATTTATTAAACTGTGACCTATCGCTGTCTATATTGGAAGCAATAAACTGGCGGCTGTTGTGGTTTATCGAGCCTTTGCCGAGCATGACGCTGATCGTTCGTTTCATCGTACTCTCCTCTTCTTTTTCGGTTGGTATCCAGCGAAGCCAAGCCGGGGTTTTGCGTTACTTTTTTCAAAAGTAACGCAAAAGCACTTTTGACACTACGTATCAAAAATGCTTTGCGCCCTGCCGGGATTATAGCAGCTTTTACCGCCTGGTGCCTTGCGGCGCGTGACGATGTGACGATATTTCTGATAGTGAGCCCATCCTGCAAATTATCGTCACATCGTCACATATCGTCACGCCTCATCTCGCTCAGGTGTAAGCTTGATCGTTCTGCCAAAATGGTTTCGATTGCTTTCGTAGCGAATATTGTATTCGTTCCACAATCTCTCCGCTCCAACGTTGAGCCGCCGTGTCAGCACATTTGGTTGTATTTCCAGACCCAGCATTGCAATCAACTCTGAGGCGCTGCCATGCCATTGCAAGTCTCTTATCCTCAGAAAATCAGCTATAGCTTCCAAAATTGGATCGGGCGGTTCTTGCCAAAGTTCCGTTTCTGCTTTGGTCAGCTGCCAAATACAGCGCTCCCGATCAAACAGCAGGTGTAACCGCTGATCCTGCTGGTCTCTCCCAACCACATCCAAGATTGCCCTATTATCGTTCCGTTTATCTTTCTGCATCAGAAAAGCGCCATCCGCTGCACCAAGAAGTCCGTTAGTTCCTGAGATAGTATCAAAGCAGTCCCCCGCTTCCTGTTTGCGAGTATGGTGTACAAGTATGAGGCAAAGCCTCAGCCTGTCCGCAAACTGTTTAAGCCGTGTTACAATTTCATAATCACTGGCATAGCTGTATTTTTCACTGCCGATCTCGCGGATTTTCTGAAGAGTATCAATGATAACCAACACCGTTTCCGGATGTTCTTGGATGAACTTATCAAGCTGGCTATCCAGCCCATCCTTCAAATTTTTCGCATGCGTCGAGAGATAGAAATTATCCGAACTGTCTATTCCAAACATACGTGATAATCTCTTTTGCAATCTGGCATAATCGTCCTCCAGGGCGAGATAGAGCGTCGTTCCCTTATGGACAGGAAATTCCCACAAAGGTAAGCCACTGCTTACATGATAACCGAGCTGGGCCATGAAGAAGGACTTCCCAATTTTCGGCGCTCCGGCAAACAGATAAACCCCGCTGCAAAGTAGGCTTCCAATAACCTGAATTCTGGGCGGATACACCGTGTCAAACAATTCCGTCATAGAAACGGCGCTGAGAAAATCCGGATTGATATTTTGTCCTGTTTCGGATATACTTTTTTTGCTTAATAGCGTAAGTGGCTGCCCTTCGCCTGTTGCCTCAGACGAAGCCCGGGCAGTCGCTTTTTCTGTTTTGGTCATTGGGCATCCTCCTTCATGCCGTTTACTGTTTCCATTACCAGCCGAAAAAGAGATAGAAACTCTTCATTTGCATCCCCACATTGTTCCATCCGTTTAAGTTCGGTTAGAATGGCAACCAGCTCATTTCGCAGTGCGCGGTGAACCCTTGGATTGCCTTGAACGACAACCTCTCTTTCAGTGAGGCGACGGATAATGTAGTCTTGTTTATTGAGGCCGGAAAGTTTCACGCGGCGGTTCAAATCATCGCTTTCTTCCTGTGACATCCGAAAAGCGACCGTTACATTTCTCCATCTGCCCTTATGGTCCAAATTCTTTTCCAACTTCAAACCCTCCTCTCCATGTCCAATTTATCTGCTATCTCCTTTTGTTTGGAAGGAAAGAGATGCGCGTAGCGATAGGTAATGTCAATACTCTCATGGCCCAGGCGATCAGCAACAGCGACTGCGGAAAATCCCATCTCGATGAGAAGAGATGCGTGGGAATGTCTTAAATCATGGATTCTAATGCGCTTTACTTTGGTTTCTTTGCAGCCCCTGTCCATTTCATGGTGAAGATAACTTTTGGTAACCGGGAAAATCCTGTCTTTTTCTTCAAATCCATACAGTGATTTCAGATAGTCCTGCATTTCGCCGCTTAGGAAATCCGGCATCTTTATAATCCGGTTGCTCTTTGGTGTTTTCGGCTCGGTAACAATATCTTCACCCTGTATCCGTTGATAGGATTTGCTGATAGTAACTGTACTTTTGGGGAAATTAAAATCTTTTGCCGTTAGCGCCAGCAGCTCCCCTAACCGGATACCGCACCAGTAGAGCATTTCGAAAGCATAGAAAGAAATTGGTTTTTCCATCATTGCGTCAGCAAATTTCAGATATTCCTCCTTGGTCCAAAACAACATTTCTTTGGTTTTCTCTTTGCCCATGTTCCCCGCTTTCGCTGCCGGGTTGGATTTCAGTTCATAATAACGCAACGCGTGATTAAAAATGGCACTCAGTTGATTGTGCAGCGTTTTCAGATAGATCGGTGAAAATGCTTTGCCGTTTTTATCCCGAAAAGCGATCATTACATTCTGCCAGGCAATTACATCCGAAGGCTTAATCTCATTCATTTTCTTATGGCTAAAATAGGGCAAAATCTTGTGCTCAATGATACTTTCTTTGGTCTGCCAGGTGTTTCGCTTTAAACGCTCCTTCATATCTTTAGAGTAGATTTTAACGAAAGACTCAAAGGGCATAGTGAGGTCGGCAGATTTTTGCTGTAAAAACTCCCGTTCCCATTCTAAAGCTTCCCGCCTTGTCTGAAATCCTCGCTTGACCTTCTGCTTACGTTCCCCTTGCCAATCAGTAAACCGGAAGGACGTGAACCATGTACCGTTTTTGTCCTTATATGCCGCCATAATCACTGCTCCTTGATATCTTGTTTAATTCCGTAGAGTTTTTCCTGATAGTACCTTTTGCTGACCCGTCCGGCTATGGTAATAAAGCCTTGCCGCTCCAGCTCCTCATTAAGTTTGCGTACGAGCTTGTAGGCATAGGCCGTGGATACACCCAGCTCTTCGGCGATCTCCTCGACTTTGATAAAAATCTTATTCGACATCTTGAATCTCCTCCTCAAAATTTACTAAACAATTTTGTTTAATTATTCGTATTGTATTAAACATATTTGTTTAAGTCAATAAGTTCTCAGGATATTTCCTAAACTTTTTTGTTTAGATATTGCAATTTTATCTTCAATTGGCTATACTGTACAAAACATATTTGTTTAGTCTCAACTGGAGGAATCCCTATGGCCGTAGGAGATAGAATTAAAAGAATCCGCAATTTGCGCGGCCTTACGCAAAAAGAGCTGGGCCTTGCCATCAGCTTCGACGATAAGACTGCCGACGTGCGTATCGCGCAATATGAATCCGGCATACGAACACCCAAAGAGGATATGCTGAAAGAAATCGCTGAAGTGCTGGATGTCAATTACCGTTCCATTTATGAACCTTCCCTCTATGCAGCGGAAGATGTAATGTACACGCTTTTTGAGTTGGACGAACACTATCCTATTAACCTCCATGATATTGAAGACAACTCTGCACCTAAATCTCCTGCGAAGCACATTGCCATTGACTTTAACTCTCACCTCCTTAATGAATTTCTTACAGAATGGCAGCAACGCAAAAAAGACCTTGCCGACGGTATTATCAGCAAGGCCGAATATATGGAATGGAAGCTAAACTGGCCGCAGACTTGCGACGAAGGCGCTATGAAAGAGCCAACGAAAAAGTGGCGCAAATCCTAAGCCACCGGATACATAAAGCACATGAAAAGCTGTCACTGTTATCAATCTGTTATCATTTCACATAAAAAAGCCCCGAGAGCCTTGATCTACTGAGGTTCTCGGGGCTGTGTTTCTTATTCCCACTCTATCGTTCCGGGAGGTTTAGAGGTAATGTCATAAACCACGCGGTTCACACCGTGGACCTCGTTGACGATCCTGTTTGAGATGACTTCGAGCAGTTCGTACGGTAGCTTTGCCCAGTCGGCCGTCATCGCATCGTCACTCGTGACCGCCCTTAACACGATGGGATAACCATACGTACGTCCATCTCCCATCACGCCGACACTGCGGACAGAGGGCAGCACCGCAAAATACTGCCATACCTCCATGTGGAGTCCGGCTCTAATAATCTCTTCCCTGACAATTGCATCCGCTTCTCTTAAATAATCCAGCTTTTCCGGCGTAATTTTACCGATGATGCGAATGGCGAGCCCCGGACCCGGGAATGGCTGGCGCCAGACAATCTCTTCCGGCAAACCAAGTTCCAGTCCGACTTCCCGGACCTCATCCTTGAAAAGCATCCGTAAAGGTTCGATTAGTTTAAACTGCATATCTTCCGGCAGGCCGCCAACATTATGGTGCGTTTTAATGGTTTCAGCCGTTTCGGTGCCGCTTTCTACAATATCCGGATAAAGCGTACCCTGTACCAGAAAATCAATCTGGCCCAACTTACGGGCTTCATCTTCAAACAGCCTGATAAATTCATTGCCGATCCGTTTACGTTTTTCTTCCGGTTCGGAAATTCCTTTCACCTTGGCCATAAAACGTTCCGAAGCATCGACAAAATCCAGATTCAGGTGAAACTTTCCGATAAACGTATCCTTGACCTGCTCCGATTCATTCTTGCGCATAAATCCATGATCGACATAAATGCAGGTCAGCTGGTCCCCGATCGCTCTATGAACAAGCACTGCGGCAACAGAAGAATCGACCCCGCCGCTTAATGCGCATAAGACCTTTTTGTCTCCGACTCTCTTCCTGATCTCCTGCACCTGGGACTCAATAAAAGATTCCATGGTCCAGTTGCCCTGGCAGCCGCATACCCTGTACAGGAAGTTCTCAAGCATTGCCTGTCCTTCCGGAGTATGTTTGACTTCCGGATGAAATTGAACGCCATAAAAGTTCTTTTCCGGACAATAGATTCCTGCAACCGGTGTATTGGCGGTAAAGGCAGCCTGGATGAAACCGGCAGGCAGTTCCAGCACTGAGTCCCCATGACTCATCCAGCACTGACGAGTACCTTTCAGTCCGTACCAGACCCCTTCATTATATTCGATCGTGATCTCTGTTTTTCCATATTCATGGGCCTGCGGCCTCTCCACACGTCCGCCTAACTGTACGGTCATCAGCTGCATGCCGTAGCAGATACCAAGGATCGGTACCCCCAGTTCATAGATTGCAGGGTCAATGAAAGGCGAACCCTCCTGATTGACACTGGCAGGACCTCCCGAAAAAATGATTCCTTTCGGGGCCATGGCTTTAATCTTTTCTACAGGGGTCTTATAGGAAATCATCTCTGAATATACTTTTGCTTCTCTGACCCGGCGCGCAATCAGCTGATTATATTGTCCGCCAAAGTCAAGAACCAACACCAGTTCACGTTCCACTTGTATCATCCTTTCAACATTTCAGTACTATGATCATTTTCTCTTAACCGGCAGCAAAATGGAGCAATCTCTTTTGATTTATTTCTCATAAACCTCCGGCTTCAAAACGCCAATATACGGGAGGTTCCTGTACATTTCGCCATAATCAAGCCCATAGCCGACTGCAAACTCATTTGGTATTACAAAGCCGTTGTAATCAGGCTGAATATCGGCCTGTCTCCGCTCCGGTTTGTCCAGAAGCGTAACAATCTTCAGGCTTAAGGGTTGTCTCCTAAGAAGGTTTTCCTTCAGGTATTTCAACGTTAGCCCTGTATCAACGATATCCTCAACAATCAGGACGTGCTTGTCCTCGACACCGGTCTCCAGATCTTTCAGTAGCCGGACGGCTCCCGAAGAATGGTCGGAATTCCCGTAACTTGAAACGGCCATAAAATCATATCTCAACGGAATTCTGATTTGCCGGATCAAATCTGCAAAAAAAGGCACGGCTCCCTTAAAAATACCAATGGTCAGAAGATCCTTGCCAAGATAATCACTGGTAATCTGTTCACCCAGTTCGGCCACCCTTTTTTTTAGCTGTTCCTCGGTTATCAGCACCTTCGCAATTTTTCTTTCCATTTGTACCACTCCATTAAACTATTACCACTGAATTATATCATAAGTTGAATAGGATAAAAAAGAAGGCACTGCAAAAACTGTATTTGAACAGCTTTTTTTGCAGTACTTTCTTTAATAAATCCAAAAATCTATTCAGCCACATCTGGCGGCTGGATTGAAATCTTTCTTCCAATATCTTTAAATTCCAGTACTAGGGCCATCGGTTCTCCGGTTTCCTTGTTTTGCGCTCTTACTTCAACCTGCATTACAGTTTTGGTGCTTCTGGCAATATAGAGCGTGTATTCAAAACCGGTCCATAGAGTTTCCATCATCTGGTTCTGTACGCTTGGTTTCAGCGTGTATACCCAGCATTTCTTGCTGTTTAATTCTTCCTCTCCTTTAAGCATCACCTCACCGATCTCTTTCAGCTGCAAACTAGCCAAAGGGTTAAGCTCCACCAGAAAGACTTTTTGGGCAACTGTTACATCGCTGAATTTTGCCCACGCTTTACTAAAAGGATCTTTGTTGTAGAGAACATCACCCACCTTGATCATCTCAACTTTGCTTCCCGCTAACTGACCTTGAATCTGAATGTTTTCACCGCTCTTATAACCGGTAATCCTCGTGAGTAACCGCGTCTTGCCATCCACCGTCTGCTGCTGTGTTAAAGTGTAAGAAAATGAATTGGCTTTATTCAGGTTTTCTAGTCCCAGGATAACCAGCTGCTGCGGATCCGGCTTACTTACTATTGTGATTATTCCCCCGATGACAAGCAAAAAAATGATGATGGAACCAACAATAATTTTCTTTTTCATTCCTTGCCCTCCTGGCGGAGTTCTTACTTAATATTATGACTAGCTAGATCAAGGTATTACTGGTAATTCCTGTTTCAGCTGAATATCTATTATACAGCTACATATTGGAAAAGCCAAAGTTAGTAGATCAAATGCCAGGGGCTGCCATATCTACGCCTGAAATTTGGTGTCGGTGACCGTTGTCGACGGTCGTGTAGAAATTCCAATTATGCACATGCCATCCGTTCTGTAACGGAATTGAAGGACCCGAAACAGCTTTGTAGTAGTGCGTGTGCCCATGCTCAAATAAAACGTAATTTTCTGAGTGATGCACATGACTGTCACCGGTTGGAATAGCTATTCCTGAAATATCTAAACATTGATGAGAATGCCCCTGATCGCAGGATGTATGCGTTACACTTCCATGATTATGGTTTAGCGGGCTTTTCGTAGTTTGCACCATAAATGATAACCTCCCCTCTTAGATAAAATATTTCCAGAGGAGGTTTTTTGAGCATATTCCATTTAATTTTTATCCAAATAAAAGCATTAGAGGTCCATCACGCTTTTATGACTAGATCCGTAGGACAAGTTCCCTCTGCAGAAGTTTTTTGCGAGGAAATATTATTTGATCATTCCTGACCTCGAAAACAACAGAATATACAAAGATTTTTCACCAGACTCTCGAAAAAAACGTCCATCTCGGGCTGTTAATTCTGAAGACAAACATTTTAAGTCTAAACTTGTATAACTAGCATATATACTACTACAAATATATTTAGAATAATTAATTTATAAGGTAAAGCAACCAATTCTTCTTGAGAGGAGGAATTGGACTATGACAAAACTCTATCAGACAATGATGATCATTTTTGGTTCCTGTTCCCTTCTTGTAAGCCTGATCGCTTTGATTATCCAAATAATTAAACTATGTATCTAATTAGAAATTTGCCTAGATCTAGCCTTATGTGTAAAAAGTAGCCGCCTACAAATCAAACTACTTTTTACACCAAGCAATATGGTTGCTTTACCCATCTATAGGGAGAATTCCTTATAGATTTTTTGTTCACAATGTTATTTTATGAGATTGATTAACCATTTATGATAAGAATCATACAAAGACCATTGATTTAAGATGATCAAGGACACTTTCACAAGTGGCATACATGACTGGCCTTTGCATAGATTGTTCTTTGAAAACAATAAAGCCCCCCTTATCCAGGGAGGCATAGCAGACAGTTAAATTTTCTTTAAAATTTTTCTCAGTAAACGAATAATCTCTAAGATAAGCAAAATAAGGATAATTGTTAAGATTACTAACATTATTCATCCCCCCTTTTTTATCTACAATATTTTATGTTCAAGCTACTTGGTTTGTCCTAAATTAAAGCAAAAAAGAAAGACAACCAGGTACGGTTGCTCCCACCAATTACAATATATATTTTTGGTCAAGAGACTGAATCAGTTTACTGAACAGCCGGAATTGATCATTCTCGAAGAAGTTATCATACGGTAGCAAAACACCTAAAAGAACGAACGTTTCATAAGTCTCTTCCGATGATCATGGAACGATTTGGCCATAAAGATGATGAGCAACTAGACTCGTATATATGCATGTTACTAAAACAATGAAAAAAGAGGCTTCTCAAAAGTTCAGTGAACTGATGAAAAACCTCTGATTCTTTCATACTCCCCTACGGTATTATTTTTTTGTCTAGAAATGTTACCGTTTCGTTACCGCAGGGGTATGATAAGCGATATTGTCGCTTTGATTTTGGCTTATATTAAAGGCATATGGTTTTCGCCTACATCATGCCGCCCATGCCGCCCATACCACCCATGCCGCCCATGGCAGCTGCCGGATTTTCTTTCTCAGGCAGGTCGCATACGAGGCACTCTGTAGTTAAGAGCATGGCGGAGATCGAAGCTGCATGCTGCAGAGCCGAACGGGTTACTTTCGCCGGGTCAACGATACCGGCAGCGATCATATCTTCATATACTTCAGTCATCGCGTTGAAGCCTACACCTCTAGCGCTGTTGCGGACTTTTTCCACAACGACGGAACCCTCGAGACCAGCATTATTAGCAATCTGTCTGACAGGCTCTTCCAGTGCTTTACGGATAATAGCCACTCCGGTTTTCTGATCGCCGGATACATCAACGTTATCAAGTGCAGCAAGTGCATCCAGATAAGTTGTACCACCGCCTGCAACAATACCTTCTTCGACTGCGGCACGCGTAGCTGCCAGAGCGTCCTCAATGCGCAGTTTCTTTTCTTTCATTTCAGTTTCGGTAGCTGCTCCAACCTGGATGACGGCAACACCCCCGGCCAGTTTAGCCAGACGTTCCTGGAGTTTTTCTTTGTCATAGTCGGAGGTTGTTTCTTCAATCATCTTCTTGATGGATTCAACACGGGCACTGATAGCCTGTTGGTCGCCGTTGCCATCAACGATGGTCGTTTCTTCCTTGGTTATTTTGACCTGACGGCAGCGTCCGAGCATATCCAACGAAGTATTTTCTAGTTTGAGGCCGAGGTCTTCAGTAATGACCTGTCCGCCGGTCAGAACAGCAATGTCTTCGAGCATTGCTTTACGGCGGTCTCCAAATCCAGGAGCCTTGACGCCTACGGCAGTAAAGGTTCCACGAAGCTTATTGACAATCAGGGTAGCCATAGCTTCGCCTTCCAGATCTTCAGCGATGATCAGGAGCGGTCTGCCGGCCTGAACTACTTTTTCCAGAACAGGAAGGATATCTGCAATTGCACTGATCTTCTTGTCGGTGATCAGGATGAACGGATCGTTTAAGATAGCTTCCATTTTATCGGTATCGGTAATCATATAGGCGGAAACATACCCGCGGTCAAACTGCATTCCTTCAACAACTTCCAGTTCAGTGGTCATGCCTTTGGCTTCTTCAACAGTGATAACACCGTCTTTGCCGACTTTTTCCATAGCCTCGGCAATCAGACTGCCGATGGTGGTGTCGGAAGCGGAAATCGAAGCAACCTGAGCTATGGCTTCTTTGCTTTCCACAGTCTTGGCATTCGCTTTAACGTCAGCAACAATCGCTTCTACAGCTTTTTCAATACCACGTTTGATCTCCATAGGATTGGCGCCTGCAGCAACGTTCTTCAGACCTTCACGAATGATGGCCTGAGCCAGAACGGTCGCTGTGGTCGTGCCGTCGCCAGCTACATCGTTCGTCTTGGTAGCAACTTCTTTAACAAGCTGTGCTCCCATATTTTCAAACGGGTCTTCCAGATCAATATCTCTGGCGATCGTTACACCATCATTGGTGATCAGCGGAGAACCAAATTTTTTATCCAAAACAACATTGCGTCCTTTTGGTCCCAAGGTAACGCGGACAGCTTCCGCAAGCTTATTGACACCACGCTCCATGGCATGGCGAGCATCTTCGTTAAAAATGATTTGTTTAGCCACCTAAATGTTCCTCCTTTAATTCTATCGGAAAATACTTTCAAATGTTATCTGATAAGTAATACTGGACTGTTACTTAACCAATGACTGCCTGAATATCAGCTTCTCTTAAAATCAAATATTCGTTGCCGTCATATTTGACTTCAGTGCCGGCATATTTAGAATAAATCACGCGGTCACCGACATTAACTTCCATTGGAATTCTTTCCCCTTTTTCAACTTTTCCAGGACCTACAGCAATCACTTCGCCTTCCTGAGGCTTTTCTTTTGCGGTGTCAGGCATAATGATCCCGCTCTTGGTTCTTTCCTCAGACGGAACCGCTTTAATAATTACCCTGTCAGCCAACGGTTTGAGTTTCATAAAATAATTTCCCTCCTTGAAACCTTTATATTTTTATATTCCGCTTTATTGTTAGCACTCAATCAAGATGAGTGCTAATACCTAGGTATAATAATATGCAACGTCTGGTAGTATTGCAACCCCATCCACGCATAATTACGACCAATTAGAATTGTTTATCACTTATTTTCTTCATCAATCTTTAAATTACTATAACGCCTAATAAATACGTTATATAGAATAACCGTAATTTTCCTTATTTATTCATTATTATTAGCAGATTTCAATCAAGAAAATTTTCACCGGTACGGATCCGGCGGAAGTCTTCAACAGGGGTCACCCAGATGACACCATCGCCAAATCTACCGGTTAGAGCATTCTCCCTGATGGTTTCCTGAACACTTTCACTTTCCGAGTCATTAACAATAATTTCGAGTTTGACTTTAGGAAGTAGCCGGACGGATACTTCCGTTCCGCGGTAAACCTCGGTAATATTCCCTTTCTGCCTTCCCCAACCAAGAACCTGAGATACGGTAATCCCGCTGATTCCCAAATTACTGAGTGCCTTTTCCACTTGGTCAAGTTTATTGCTGCGAATCACTGCCTCAATCTTTTTCATTCCGACCTCCCCAAAGCATTATTGTATTTTTTGTAAAATGAGATCCCACTCCTGAGGCGTATTGACATTCAAGAAACTTTCCTCAATCACTTCCTTCAGCGTACTGCCTTCCATCTCCTCAGAAATATTCACGATCTTATGCCTGCATTCATCAGCAATATCAAAGAGACGCAGTTTGTCCTCTTTAATCCGTTTCTCCACAACTTTAAACACATTTTTGTGGTAAAAGGCGTGCAGCGGATGCAGTCTGTCCCGAACATACGGGAAGACCAACTTATAATCCTCAATTCGTTCATAAATATAGGCAATGGCTTGACTGCTCAAGAACGGCATATCACAGGCAGCCACGAAGACGTAGTCATACTTGGCCACCGGGAGGACGGAATACAGCCCGCCCATCGGCCCTTTACCTTTGATTTGGTCGGCAACCACCTGATAACTGTATCCCGAATATTGTTCAGACTCCCTACAGCTGATCAGGACCTCGCTGCAGATACTGTCCAGCACTTCCAAATTTCTTTCCAGAAGTGGTTTTCCGCCTATCTCAAGAAATGCCTTATTCCGGCCCATTCTTTTACTTTCTCCTCCGGTAAAGAGCACTCCTGTGATCTCCAGCTTTTTCTTTTCCACGCGCATCTTCCTTCAGACATATTTGAACCTTACGATTTAGACGTTGCCTGTAAAATACCTCTAAATACTTGTGAACCCTAAAATAATTATGATGGTATATCTGGTACTAGGTCTGTACTTAATAATCTATCATATTTTCAGTGGAGATTACAAAACTATTTTACTGAAAGTTGGAAGATCCTTGAAACCAACTATTTTATGTTTTAGAAAAACAGGTTCAAGTTTGATTCCTCAGCCTTGGCAAGCATTGTGGCAACACCGCCGATTTCCACTCCATCGATCAGTTCTTCCTTCTTGATGCCCATCACATCCATCGACATGGAGCAGGCTACAAGCTTAATACCCATTTTCATCGCGTTGTGCAGCAGTTCTTCCAGACTATCAACATTTTTCTTTTTCATAACATGCTTGATCATTTTCGCACCCATGCCACCCATATTCATATTGGAGATAGGCAGTTTTCTGGGTCCGCGGGGCATCATAATGCCAAAGGCTTTCGCCAGAGAATCCTTGCTTACCTTAGGTGCGTCATATTTTTTAAGAATATTCAGCCCCCAGAATGTGAAGAACATCGTTACGTCCTTACCCATGGATGCTGCGCCGGTCGCAATGATAAATGAGGCAAGGGCCTTATCCATATTCTGCTCGAATACAATCAGCGTTGCACCTCTGGGTTTTTCCTCCACCGCAACATTTACCTGCGGCTGGCCAACAGGCTTCACGCTTCCTTTGCGCAGATAGACCTTCAAATAATCTCCGTTTAATTCTGTTTTCAGTAGCGTATTGCCTGTCTTGCTGCACCAGAACTCAATATCCCTTGCAAATCCGGGATCCGTAACCAAGATCTCCAGAACCTGGCCATCTTCTAGCACCTTCATATTTTCAAATACCAGTTTAATTGGTCCGGGGCACTGCAGACCGCAACAATCGATCACTTTATCCGCTGTGATTTTAGCCTCCGGGGATTCGGTGAAAGCTTTTCCGGTATCATCAACTTTTACCGTTCCTTTATCCTTTTTTTCAACCGCCCAGTAAACACTGGTATACGTCCGGAAACCTCCGTCAAGGTTGATCGGGTCATAACCATGCTGCTCTAGGATTCTAGCCGCAATATATCCCCTGAGGCCGACCTGGCACGTCAGGTAGACCGGCTTGTCTTTCGGCAACTCTCCAAGCCTCTTTCTGAGCTCCGGAAGCGGGATATTGATTGACCCGTTGATCTTGCCCAGTTCTACTTCTTCTGGCTGTCTCACATCAACCAGAATATTTCCGGCAGCGACGATGTCGTCGATTTCATGGTATTGAACAGTCTTGACCATATGATCCAGCAAATTGGCCGCAGCATACCCAATCATATTGACCGGGTCTTTTCCTGAAGAATAAGGCGGTGCATAGGCCAGTTCCAAATCCTGCAGGTCATAAACAGTTAAATTGCCTTTGATAGCCGTCGCGATTACGTCAATTCTCTTTTCTGCACCCTTACGCCCGACGGCCTGCGCGCCAAGTATTTTTCCGTCTTCAGTGAAGACCATCTTCATATCAAGCACCGTCGAACCTGGATAGTATCCGGCATGGGAATTCGGGTGAATATGAATGACCCTATAAGGTATTCCCATTTTAGCTGCTGTTTTTTCATTGATGCCCGTGGAAGCGGCCGTCAAATCAAATACTTTGGCAACAGAAGTCCCCAAAGTTCCCCTGTAAGGCTTACGGCTGCCATACAAATTATCGGCTAGAAGCCTACCCTGCCTGTTTGCCGGCCACGCCAGCGGTATATTTGTCGGAAGTCCTGTAATATAGTTTTTGACTTCAATTGCATCACCGATTGCATAAATATTTTCATCACTGGTCTGCAGATATTCATTAACCCGGATAGATCCTCTTTCGCCGATCTCCAGACCGGCCTGAACGGCGAGTATGCTTTCCGGACGAACGCCGATAGCCATTACGATTAGATCTGCTTCAATCTCCTGACTGCTCTGAAGATAGACCTTTGATCCTTCCAGCTTCACGACACTGTCCTTCAGAATCAGCCTGACACCTTTTTCGCGGAGATGCGTGTGTAGAAGGCTTGCCATTTCATAATCCATTGAGGGTTGTACCTGATCAGTGGCTTCAACCAGATAGACATCAAGGTTACGTTCTTTTAGATTTTCGGCCATTTCAAGGCCGATAAATCCGCCGCCTATAACGACCGCTGTTTTAGCCTGGTTTTGATCAATATAACTGTCAATGGCTTCGGCATCGGGAATTGTTCGAAGCGAGAATACCCTCGGGTTGTCGGTGATGCCCTCAATCCCCGGAATGATAGGACTTGCTCCGGGCGAAAGAATGAGTAGATCATAGCTTTCCTCATAGACGACACCTGTGGCGAGGTTTTTTACCTGAATCTTTTTATCCTGCCGGTTAATCGCGGTTACTTCTGATTTTATCCGGATGTCCAGATTGAATCTGTTGGTCATTCCTTTAACGGTCTGGACAAGAAGTTTATCCCGTCCTTTGATCACGCCTCCAATATAATAGGGCAGTCCGCAATTCGCAAAAGAAATATGTTCGCCTCTCTCGAATATAACGATTTCCGATTCTTCATCAAGTCTTCTTAATCTTGCAGCAGTGGTTGCTCCTCCAGCGACCCCACCGACAATCGCAATTCTTTTATGCATTAGATACGACCTCCTCGACCCTATATTATTAATGTTTTTTTAGTTTATTGCTTAATAATTCAAATTCAAAATATTTAATATTGTTCGAAGAACATCAGGTGGATCAGCTTTTTCACTAATGGATTCTGAACCGAGTAAAAGACCTCTAGTCCTTCGCGTCTACCCCTTATAATTCCCTTATTTCTCAACGCAGATAAGTGCTGAGAAATTGTCGACTGCGGAATACTCAGACAATTCTGCATGCTCATTACGTTGCTTTCCCCATTTTCCATCAGGCCTTTAACAATGCAAAGCCGGACAGGGTGGGAAAGTACTTTTAATATGTCCGCCCTTTCTTCGAAATAAACCGGATTATCTTTGTAAGTCAACAAGCAAACCCCTCCTCCATTCTTATATTCTAATATTACGATATAGCAATATATTTGTCAATTTTGCATTCCCGTTATCATTCTTTTATTTTCTCTATCCTTAAATTCTATTTTTGAGATTTTAAAACCCGCACCTCCTACTGAAGATGCGGGGCAAATCATCATAAACCGGTCTGCTTCCCTATCCCAAACAGCTTATCCCTATGCAGCCTGCACCAGCGTGGGTTCCAATCACAGGGCCTAGCGAAAATACCACAATTTCTTTTGGCACATATTCTTTGAGAATGATCTGTTTAAATTCCTCCAGACTCTCAGGTGCTGCAGCCTGAGCAATACAGATTCTCTTATTATTCAAATCCACATGGTTGTTTTTTAGGTTTTCCAGAATCCAAAAGAAGGCTTTCTTTCTTCCTCTGGCTTTTCCGACGACAATGACGGCTCCATCTTTGATAGAAATAATTGGCTTAATACCCAGGATACTGCCGGCAAATGCACTGGTCGCTGATAGTCTTCCGCCTTTTTTCAGATTCTCTAGATTTTCAATAACACCATAGAATTGAACCTGATCTTTCAGAATCTCAATTGTTTGAACGATCTCTTCCGCACTTTTACCTGCAGCGGCCATTTCGGCTGCCTCAATGACCAATAGTCCAAGTCCGAAAGTGGCGCTATTAGAGTCGATTACATAGATTCTGCCCTTATTCATGATCTCCCTGGCCATCACAGCGGAATTATACGTTCCGCTCAGCTTGGAAGAAATAAAAATACCGATGATTTCATCGCCTTGGTCTACGTGTTTGGCAAATTCCGCGACAAATTCACCCGGATTCACCTGGGCTGTCGTCGGCAGTTCTTTATGCCTGGCCATTTTAGCGTAAAACTCTTCGTTGGTAATATCAATTCCGTCCCTGTATTCCTCTTCCCCAAACAAGACTTTCAACGACACAATCGTAATGTTATATTTCTCTATTATATAGCCGGGGAGATCACTGGTACTGTCCGTAATAATCCTGACTGGCATTCTTTCCAACCTCCCGTATCTGTTCAGCTTGCTCTGTTATTTTTCTCTTCTTTTCAAATTATACTTGACCTTAAAATACCCATTGATATTTTCGAGAGCCGAAACAAGCACTTCCATTTCCTCACCCGAAAGTCGGGAAATGGTTGTTTGGATCATTTCATCATGAAACCCGGCGTGATGCTTATACGCCTGTACACCTTTGTCCGTAAGAGAAACTAGCACAATTCGTCGGTCATCATCACTTCTAATCCGGTTCACATAGCCTTTTTGCACAAGGTTATTAACCGAAATGGTCAGAGTCCCGATCGTAATGTCCAAGTCTCTGGCTACAGAAGACATGTTGCGCTTAGCGAGGCCAATTGCTTCAATCACATGTATTTCTGTGATAGAGAGATCGCTAAACTCATTGTCCTTAAGGGACAATTCTTCGATTTGGAGAATGTCGTTAAATAACTTTACCAGAAGTTCATTTAAAGTCCCATAAAGATTATTCATAGCGTATCACTTACCATCATACTTCTTTATTTTGACGTTCAAACTAAATTAGTTTTACTATATGTCAGGCCAATGTTTTTGTCAATTCCGAAATATGTTTTTAGAAATATTTTTAGAAAAATACCATAGAATCCCTTGGATTATGAACATACCTCAGACAAGCCGAATAATATAAAAAGACAAGTCGATGCTGTGACTTCATCATTAACCCAATCGCGATTCTGTCCGGTCTGGTCTTACTGCTTCTCGGGATCATCCTTTTCCGTTTGAGTCTCTAAAGGGATATAGCAGTTTGCGGCTGTCCAGATATTTTGGGGGCAGCCCACGTTCCTCTTATCTTATTAAAGCCCCTTGGGCCTATTTCCATCTTAAGAGGAGGAATCTCAATGTCACTACTTTTTAATCGACGGTTAGGCGGCTGCTGCAAGTGTGCTCCTTTCCCCTCCAGGTCACCTTTGTTTACTATTCCGCCTGTTCAGCCACTTTCACCAGTCTCTCCACCGCCTGTTATTGGTTTTATCCCGCGACTGATAGGCGGAATTGTTTTAGCAAGTTTATTCCTTATTATTAACTTTTTTATCTTTTTTCCGGTATTGATCATCGCCTTTGTCATCTTGCTTATTGCATTAATGATTTTAGCCCTCAGATAAGCGCTGTTATGGAATAGGAAACACAAATAGGAGCATCTGGTCTTACGGAGGATTCTTTGCTAAGAACCCTCCTTTTAATATACAAAATAATGTCAAAAAACTCTGGTATGTACGCCAGGTACAAAACCAGAGTTTGAATGCTGAGCTTAGAACCTTACTTGGAGTGTTTCGAGAACCTGATTAATCGGATTAATAATTGTACTTTGATTTGAGCCGCCAAACAATAGACCTACAGCCCTGTTTCTTCCTGTTACTTCTCAACAATTTCTGAACTTAGTCTTGTGTAACGGGCTGCAAGCTGTTCTGTCAAATTACTGCCTAGAATTTTTGTGACCAATGGGTTGACCAGGTTTAATAAATAAATTTTGGTCTTTTTGATGACAAGGTTTGGATCATGTAATTCTTTTTCTATCAAGCAGTTCTCCGTCAAAAGGTACTGGATAAAATCTTTGACTTCAGAGGCCGTTCTTCCAAGCTTAATACTTAAATATGACCGGGCCCTGGTAGAAGCAACATAGGGCAGTCTCATCTGCATCTCAGCAATCAATTCGATTCCTATCGACAAATCATCAACAGGCATATACTTGGCATAATCCTTATTGAGAAGATTGCAGAAAACATCCAGGCTTTCACAGTAAGGGATCAGCAGGTGATTGATTTTGTCCTTAACGCCGATGATTCGGACTTCTTTCCCCCAGGCACGAATTCTTCGGATGATAGGCAGGAAATCGCCATCACTTGTAAATAAAAGAAATAACTCTGCGGCTTTCGGTCTGGTCACTAGAATTTCTTGAACCTCCAGCATCAGTTCCGTATCCGCTGCATTTGCACGGACTTCAGTTTTCACATAGTTATTTTTTCCATAGACATGACGCGTGAAGATGTTTCTCTTTTCAAAGGCAGTTTGGGTCCTCCAGAATTCTTCCTTGTCAAAATTTGCATACAAATAGACGGCCTTCAGATCGACTCCGATATGATCAGCATAATCCTCCAGAAGCTGAATAAACTCCTCTGGCATCAGCCTGTAGCCGTATTCGTGAAGGCCTTCCCAGATATTTTCGTAATCAACAAATGCTATTGCCTTCAATGAAGATACCCCTTTTGCTCATTGTTCCTCTACCAATATATGTCTGCCTCGGACAAGGAGTGACAGGCTTATGTTTATTAAAAGTCTGTCACTCCTTTTTACAGAAAATAAAGTCTTCCCCCGGTTTTAACTCTGAAGGAAGACTTTTTAGTTTGTAACAAATTTTTGTATTTTTGGCCTTTCATGCATATTTGTTTAAATTTATCTTGATGATGCAATACTAAGCAGCTGCCTGTATGGTTTTATTTTGAAATTCTAACTGCGCACACCTTGTATTCGTACGTACCCGAGATCTTGTCACAAGCTGCGTTTGTCAGGACGTTGACTGGGGAGCTCACATAGTGGAATGTCATGAAAATCATTCCGGGCGGAACCTTGTCTGTCAGCCTAACCTTTGTCTCCACTTCACCCCGGCGTGAGGAGACCCTGACCTTATCACCGTCACAGACATTTAAGTTCCTGGCATCTTCAGGGTTGACCTCGGCAAATTCTTCTGCCGAATAAGCACTTAATACGTCTGAATAGCGCGTCGAGATGTTATAGTGGCTCAGTTTGCGTCCGGTACTAAGCAGGAAAGGATACTCCTTATCAGGCAGCTCATCCGCAACTCTGGCTTCAATTGGCATAAACAGCCCATTGCCCCGTGTGCAGCCATCCATATGCAGAATTGGAGTACCCGGATGGGTCTCACAGGTAACCGGCCACTGCAGGCCATTCGTTCCGAGACGTTCGTGCGAAATACCCGCGTACTGCGGCGCCAATGAAGAGACTTCATTCATGATGTCTGCCGTTGAACGATAGTTGAAATCAGAGCCCATTCTTTTGGCAATGGCACTGATAATCTGCCAGTCCGGTTTGGCGCCTTCAGCAGGCTCAACCGCTTTGTTGACCATTTGCACGCGGCGTTCGGTATTCGTAAATGTTCCGGTTTTTTCCGCGTAGCTCACGCCAGGAAGCACAACATCGGCCAGTTTGGCTGTCTCGGTAAGGAAGATATCCTGGACAACCAGAAAGTCAAGTGCCTGTAGCCCCTTGCGTACATGATGAGCATCCGCATCCGTTGAAACCGGGTCCTCACCCATAATATACATTGCTTTCAGCTTCCCTTTAAGAGAGGCTTCAAACATATCCGGGATCATGTACCCTTTGTTCTGGTTTAAAGGTACTCCCCAGACCTTTTCAAATTTGTCTCTTGCTTTTTCGTCTTCCACTTTCTGATATCCCGGGAAGAAATTCGGCAGCGCACCCATATCACAGGCTCCCTGGACATTGTTTTGTCCCCGCAACGGATTGACGCCGGAATTTTCTTTGCCAAGATTGCCGGTTAACATGGCCAGGTTGGCCAGGGACATCACATTGTCCGTACCGGTGATATGCTCGGTAATGCCCAGTGTATAGAAGATTTGGGCACTTTCGGCCGTGGCATAGATCTCCGCAGCCTGGTAAAGAAGTTCCTCCGGAACCCCGGTAACCCTGCTGACATACTCGGGCGTATATTTGGGGAGAATCGCCTTCAGTCCTTCAAAACCTTCCGTCCGTTTAGCAATAAAGTTTCGGTCTTCCCAACCTTTATTCAGAATAATATACATCAACCCATTAATCAGCGTGATGTCCGTTCCAGGCCGTAGTCTCATCCAAACTTCGGCAAACCCGGTCAGCTCAATTCCCCTCGGGTCGGCTACAATCAGTCTGCAGCCGTTCAAGACTGCCTGCTTGATCTTGCCGCCGATGACGGGATGGGCTTCAGTCGTATTGGAACCGATCACAAAAATAACCTTGGAATGCGGTATTTCACCAATTGAGTTCGTCATAGCTCCCGAGCCAAATGAAGTGGCCAGACCGGCCACAGAGGGAGCGTGTCAGGTCCGGGCGCAATGATCGATGTTATTGGTCCCAATCACTGCGCGCATCAGTTTTTGCATCAGGTAATTGTCTTCATTGATACAGCGTGCTGAGCTTAAAGCACCCAGCGAATCAGGACCGTTCTCGGCCTTGATTGCCGTAAATTTCTCTGCGATAAGGTCAAGGGCTTCGTCCCAGTCCGATTCGACCAGTTTACCGTCTTTTCTGATCAGCGGCGCTTGCAGGCGATTTGGGCTGTGGATCGTATCATATCCAAACCGTCCTTTCACGCACAGTGCCTTGCCATTGACCGGTGCATCGGAACTGGAGGTTACTCCGATCACTTTGCCATCCTTGACATTCAGGTCAAAATTGCAGCCTGTTCCACAGTAAGGACACGTGGTCCGAACCTTTTTAATTTCCCAGGGGCGTCCTTTGCCGATCATTTGTTTTTCAGTCAGCGCACCAACCGGACAAACGGCCAGACATGAACCGCAGAATACACAATCTGAGTCACCGTACGGCAGGTTAAAAGCAGGCCCGACCTGGGTTTCAAAACCGCGTTTGGAATAATCCAGAACGTTATTGACCTGAATCTCGGCACAAGCCCTCACGCATTTGCCGCATAAAATGCATTTATTCATATCCCGAAAAATGAACGGATTGCTGTCATCCAGGTCGGAGCAGCGTTTCTCTCCCTGAAAAGTATTTCCTTTAACCTGATATTCATAGGCATAACGGGAAAGATCGCAGTCGCCCATCTTTTCGCAGGTTAGGCAGTCAATATCATGGTTCGCTAAAATCAATTCCAGGATGGTTCTGCGGGCTTCCCTAATTTCCGGTGTTGAAGTCCTTACGACCATCCCCTGTTGTACTTCCATCGTACACGCTGTGGCCAGGTTTCGCATGCCTTCTACTTCGACCATGCACAACCTGCAAGCGCCCCAATTGGTTAGCTCGGGAGCATGGCACAGTGTCGGAACAGAAATCCCGTTTTTCCGGCAAGCTTCCAAAATCGTGGATTTCGCAGAGGCCAATACAGTTTTTCCGTCAATTTGGAGTTGAACCTTTTCCACACTCTCACTCCTTTTCCACTTTTCATTCAAGCAAACAATACAAATCACTCGACATTCAAATATACGAACACCCGATCAGCCATTCTTAGGCTTATCTAGATAACTATTTGAAATACTAAGCTAGGCTGATTGCATTAAATTTGCATTTTTTCAGACAAGCCCCGCATTTAATGCATTTCTGCGTATCGATCACATAGGGTGTATCTTTATCCCCAGTGATGCAGCCGACCGGGCAGACTTTGGAACATTGCCCGCAGCGCTTACATTTTTCATTATCAACCGTATATTCCATCAGCGCGGTACAGGCATGCGCCGGACACCGTTTCTCAAAGATATGGGCTTCATATTCGTGACGGAAATAGCGCAGTGTTGCAAGTAATGGATTCGGAGCTGTCTGGCCCAGACCACACAGTGATGTCCGTTTAATAACCTTGGCCAGATTTTCCAGCGTATCCAAGTCCTCAGCTTTCCCCTCACCTTTGGTGATCCGGATCAGGATTTCGAGAAGCCGCTTCGTTCCTTCCCGGCAGGGTGTACACTTGCCGCAGGATTCCTTCTGGGTAAAACTTAAGAAAAAACGGGCAATATCGACCATACATGTCGTATTATCAAGAATAACCAGTCCGCCTGAGCCAACCATTGCTCCTGCGGCGGTCAGATTATCATAATCGACTTTAATATCCAGCATTTCCTCGGGAAGACAGCCTCCCGAGGGCCCCCCGATTTGAACAGCCTTAAATTGGTTTCCGTCCTTGATCCCGCCGCCGATATCAAAAATGATGTCTCTCAGCGTGATACCCATCGGTACTTCCACCAGGCCGGTGTTATTGACCTTGCCGGTCAGAGCAAATATCTTGGTGCCTTTGCTTTTTTCAGTGCCGAATTGCGTATACCAGTCTGTGCCATTCCGTAAAATATACGGTACATTGGCCCAGGTCTCGACGTTGTTAATATTGGTCGGTTTTCCCCAGAGGCCTTTGACGGCAGGGTAGGGAGGCCTGACCGTCGGCATCCCACGCTTGCCTTCGATGGAAGCAATCAGGGCCGTCTCCTCGCCGCAGACAAAAGCGCCTGCACCGGCTTTGATCTTTAGTTTGAAGTTAAATCCGGAATTCAGGATGTTATTGCCCAGTAATCCATTTTCCTCAGCCTGGGCAATCGCGGTTCTCAGCCTGTCGATCGCGAGCGGATATTCGGCCCGGCAGTAGATATAACCCTCGTCGGCGCCAATCGCGTAAGCGCCGATCAGCATTCCTTCAATCACCGCATGCGGGTCTCCTTCAAGAACGCCCCTGTCCATGAATGCACCAGGATCTCCTTCATCGGCGTTGCAGATCACATATTTTTTCGCGCCCTCTGACTGGCGGCATAGACTCCATTTAAGTCCTGTCGGAAAACCTGCACCTCCGCGGCCTCTCAAGCCTGATTTTTTAACTTCCTCCACAACCTCGTCCGGGCTCATGGTTTGGATCGCTTTGGCCAAACCCTTGTAGCCATCTTTAGCGAGATAATGGCTGATTTCCTCCGGGTCAATCTTACCGCAGTTATCAAGGATGATCCGTTTCTGTTTGGCAAATAGATTCACGGTCTCAAAATTTGCCGCGAGTTTTCCAGATACCGGATCCTCGTAAAGAAGTCTTTCAACTTTTTCATCACGTAAAATATCTTTTTCAATAATTTCAGAAATGTCCTCTTCCTTGACCTTCGTATAGAAAGTCTTATCCGGTTCAATGATCACGGTCGGCCCTTGTTCGCAAAAACCGTGACAGCCCGTAGAGCGGACGTCAGCCGTATCAATGCCTCTTGCAGCCAATCCTTCCCTGAGTAGATCAATTAATGTCTGGGAACCTGAAGAAAAGCAGCCTGTTCCATTGCAGACCAGAATCTGCTTATTTCTTCTGTCTGGTTCCAGGATCAAAGACATCAGTCTCTGCCTCTGCTGTTTACAGGAAACATCGTCATGGCACAATGGCCCTTCCGTCCTGCATTGAACATAATCGGAACAGGGAGTGGATGCTGTATGATGACATTTTTCACAACACGGGTTCACTAAAACCTTCATCGTTTCCCCTCCCTTATTTAAATCTTTTCAGAATATCCGGCACCAGGCCGGAATTCATATTTCCAAAAACCTGACCATTGATGGTCATGACAGGAGCCAGTCCACAGGCTCCAATGCAAGCAACGGTTTCCAACGTGAATCTTTGATCAGCGGTAGTCTCTCCGGCAACAATTGCAAGTTCGCGTTCAATCTCAGAAAGTACTTTCTGAGCGCCTCTGACGTGACAGGCTGTTCCCATACAAACCCGGATCAAATTACGGCCTGTTGGTTTCAGTCTGAACTGAGCATAGAAAGTAACGACGCCAAATACTTTTGCCTCAGGGATCTTCAGTCCTTTGGCAATGGCCCGCATGACGGCTTCAGGAAGATAACCATACATTTCCTGAGCCTCTTGGAGAACCGGAATAAGAGCACCATCATGACCCTGATAAGCAGAGATAATCTCATTCAGCCTGTGTTGATTGGAATCAGCAAATACTGCCTCTTGTTTGGAGTCACAACACTTACACATATTCACTCTCCTTAATTTGTCCTAATCTTAGCAAATGTGATTATGGAACATAGATTACACCATTTTCTGTAAGCAGTAAAGACATTTTAAAATCATGATCCTCTGCTGCAATTTTTTCAACCAGCTGGCAATCATACGCCAAACCGATGATGCAAACGTCTTTCCTTAATTGAGGCAGGAAACGATCATAAAAGCCTTTGCCAAAACCAATCCTTTTGCCTTGCCTGTCAAATACGACACCCGGAACTAGAATCAGATCAATTTCTTCTGGGGGTATCGGATGTAAGTAGTCAGGACCCGGCTCTCTGATCCCAAAAGTCCCTAACTGTACATCATCTTTAATATTTTTGATTTGACACGGAATAATGGTTTCCCCCTGACAAAACGGAATAATCAACTTTTTTCGTGCTTTGAGCGTTTCTTCCGCAACCCCGGTAGTTTCTACTTCATCCCAATAATTTAAGTACATCATAATTATCTCCGCGTTCTGATAAGCTGGCAAAGACGTTATATTCCTTTGAATCCGATCATTTTTTTGCCTGCGTTCATCAGCTGTCATGACCCTCCTGATTTGAAGAACTTTTTTTCGAAATAAATCTTTTTCTTTTTTGTTCACGTTCTGTCCTCCTGGTCATATGTCTGCATTACAGAGCAAAATTAATCATATTTTCGACATTAATCACTTCAAAAATCATAATTTCTTAAAAATGGTGTTCATTTAGCATTTTTTCCTAAAAATTATCCCCAGCCGCACTAGCCAAAGAACAAGTTTTTTCATGGTTTATCCACATTATCCACAACCGTTGTGGATAAATATTGCATTCTATGTTTTTCTTATACCTATTCTTTTTTGTCGATTTTTTTACCATAATAAATAAAAAATATAAAGTTTTTGATTATTCAATCAATTATTAATGAATAATTGAAAATAAACCGATGTAACTGCGTCCTCCAATTTTACATATTCAAGCCAGGAACCGCATTTAACTTCCATGAAGCATAATCATCATTCATAAAGCGATAATAACCGGCCAGTGCAATCATCGCGCCATTGTCGGTACAGTATACCGGTGAAGGATAAACAAAAGAGATTGCGCGGTGATCCAGTTCCTGCTGCAGCACTTGCCGCAAATTGCTGTTTGCTGCAACCCCGCCGGCCAGGGCCAAGGTCTTAATCGGATATTTTTCCAAGGCCCGGAGAGTTTTCTGCACAAGCACCTCTACAACGGCAGCCTGGAAAGAAGCTGCCAGGTTGGCAGTATTCAAAATTTCGCCCTTCATCCGAGCACTGTTTAAGGTATTAAGAACCGAGGACTTTAATCCGCTGAAACTGAAATCAAAGCTCCCGGTTTCCAGCATTGCTCTGGGAAAATCAAAAGCTGCTGCATTTCCTTCGAAAGCAGCCTTCTGGATATTCGGACCGCCCGGATATCCAAATCCAAGCGCCCGGGCTACTTTGTCAAAGGCTTCTCCGGCAGCATCATCCCTGGTTCTACCGATCACTTCATAGTCTAGATGTCCCCTAAAAATAATCAGATTGGTGTGTCCGCCGGATGCCAAAAGCGCCAGCAGCGGGAAACGCAAGTCCGGATGCTCCAAGAAGTTGGCATAAACATGCCCCTCCAGATGGTTGACGCCGATTAAAGGAATGCCTGCTGCATAGGCCATGGCTTTGGCAGCAGATACTCCCACCAGGAGAGATCCCACCAACCCAGGGCCGTACGTCACTGCAACTGCAGAAAGATCTTTAAATCCCATACCTGCTTGTCCGAGGGCCTCTGAAACTACCTGACTGATATGCAGACAGTGTTCCCGCGATGCTATTTCCGGGACAACGCCTCCATACTTTTGGTGGGTACCAATCTGAGATGAGATGATGTGGCTTTTTAAATCTGTACCGTTGACTAAGACCGCAGCCGACGTCTCATCACAGCTTGTTTCAATACCTAAAATTATTACATTTTTGTTATTGTCCACAATACTCCTCCAACGAAACTAGTTAAGTTCTACTAGAGACTGGCCCACATAATCAGTGCATCCTCCTGGTTGTCGGAATAGTACCCTTTGCGTACTCCGGCTGCCTTGAAACCTAATTTTTCATACAGATTCCGCGCCGTCTGATTGGATACCCGAACTTCCAGTGTAAACCGCATCACACCTTTAGCTATCATCTGATAAATCACGTTTTTCATCAGGTACTCGCCCCAGCCCTTACCGCGGCATCCCGGCCAGATTGCAACATTTGTAATATGCCCCTCTCCCATGACGATCCAAAGCCCTATATAGCCAATAACCTTGTGATCCAGCTCTAGGCAAAAATAATTGGCTAAAACATTATTTTTCAATTCTGATGTAAAAGACTCCGTTGTCCATGGCGTGGCAAACGATACTTCCTCAATCGCCACAATGGATGGGATATCCCCAAGCTGCATAGGGCGAACGATAGCCTCGGCCTCAGGTTCCCTATTCTGTTTGGCCCGATCTCTTTTTAACATTTTTATCACCTAATATCAGTATTCCTCTTAAATGATGTTTCAGAATCATAGTATGTTGAGAATACCAATATGACTACTGCATTTTGCCTTGTTTCTTAAGATAATTGGTTTCAGCTTCTGAGAGACGAATATAAATGGGTTCCAGCGCATGAAAATTCCCGTCAACGCATCTTATCTTCCACTGTTCCCAAACCTCACATGCTGCATAGGCTCCTCTTGGAAGGTACTGGTATTCAGACAGTATAACGGCCTGGCTACCAAGTTGTTCCTCCAGAAATTTTCTACCCCCGCTAACCGCGTCCCCAACAAAAAAGCAAGATTTTTGAAGTTCCTTCAATTCCGCTGTGAGCGCTTCCGGCTTAACAGCTTTCGGCCCGTCCAGGCATTCTCTGTCTTCCCTCCAAATATATCGAGCATAATACCATTCGTTTTTGCGGGCATCTAGGATCACAACGGTTTCTTCCGACCTGCCCTTTCCAGCCCAGGCCAACGTATCCAGCGAAGTAATTCCGACCAAAGGAATATTGAGGACCTGTGCAAGTCCCTGGGCTGTGGCGATTCCGATCCTGATGCCGGTAAATGACCCTGGACCCCTGACTGCGCCGATAAAATCAAGATCCACGGGTTTCCAGTCTGCAGCATTCAGCAGCTGATCCAGCATCGGGATTAGTCTTTCAGAATGGGTTTTCCCAGTGTTCAGGAATCCCTCTGCGACTAGCCTGCCATCCTGCCCCAGGGCCAGCGCAGTTATCTTTGTTGTTGTATCGATTGTCAGATATTTCATAGGCCTCACTGCTTTTAATTATTTTTTCGCAAATGTCAAAAATTGAGCATAATTGAACGTGTTTGATTACCGCTTCCCTGAATTCTGATTTCGAGCCTGTCTTCCGGCAGTAAATCTACAATGATTTCCGGCCATTCCAGCAGGCAGACGCAGTCATCCCCGAAATAATCGGCAACACCGATGATTTCTGCTTCTTCCGGGTGGTGGAGTCTGTATAAATCCATATGAATCAGTTTCAGTCCATCAATTTTTGTACTGTATTCCTGAATCAAGGTAAATGTCGGACTTGTCATGGTGTCCGTAACCCCGAGCCCTTCACCGAGCCCTTTAGCCAGGACTGTTTTGCCCGAGCCCAAATCTCCATAAAGACAGATGACCGTACCTTCCCGTAAACTTTGTCCGAGCAGTTTTCCGAGAAGAAAAGTCTCCTCAGAACTTACCGATTCAATCAGCCGTTCCATATTTTCACGCTCCCGTCTCACTCGGGCTTTACGATCAGACCATTGATCAATACTGTATGGGGCGTGGCCTCAAAACTGAGCGGTTTGCCCTCCCATACGACAATATCAGCATCTTTTCCTACTTCCAAAGATCCGACTCTGTCGGCGACCCCGAGTATTTCAGCCGGCCAGATCGTGATTGCTTTCAGCGCGTCTTCCTCCTCAAGTCCGTTGCGGACAGCCATCGCTGCACACAGCGGCAGATGCTCGATAGGGGTAACGGAATGATCCGTGATGATCGCTATTTTAAGTCCCGCTTTGTTCAATACTCCCGGCGTGCTAAATGTTTTATCTTTAAGCTCTACTTTGGCCCTGTTCGTGAAAGAAGGACCGACAGCCGCAGGGTAGCCATATTGCTGAAGCACATCGGCAATTTTATGACCTTCAGTACAGTGGTCCAAAACCAGATCTACGTCAAACTCGCGGGCTATCCGGATAGCGGTCATTATATCATCCGTCCTGTGGGCATGAGCTCTGAGCGGTATTTTTTTGTCCAGTACAAGATTGATTGCTTCGAGTCCGAGGTCCCGTTCAGGAAGTTTGTCCAAATCCTTTTGGCCTTGTTCCAGTTTCTCCCGATAGTTCTGAGCATCTACCAACGCCTGCCGGAGCAAGGCTGCTGTTCCCATTCGCGTCATCGGCATTTTTTTCTGTTCTCCGTATACAAATTTGGGATTCTCACCGAACGCGATTTTGAGTCCTGCAGGGTCTCTCAGAATCATTTCTTCGACCACACGTCCCGCCGTTTTGACAACAACACCTGTACCTCCAATGACATTTGCGCTTCCGGGGCAGGTAAAAGCAGCGGTGACTCCTCCGAGCCGTGCATCCCTGAAGCCTTCATCTTCGGGATGGATTCCGTCAATCGCGCGAAGTTCCGGGGTCAGGGGATCCGTCATTTCATTCAGGTCGTCACCTTCATGCTGATAGATTTCTTCTCCAATCCCGACGTGGCAGTGCGCATCAATGAAACCAGGCAAAACCCATTTTCCCCTGGCAGATACAATGTGTACCGACTCTTCCGTACTTAGGCCGAACATTTCTCTGAACGCGTTTTCTTCGTCTTCATCTGTCGCCGTAACCAAATGCTTTATAATTTTTGCAATTTTACTATCTTTGACCAAAATACTCCCTGTAAATTCGAGCTCTCCGGTCATCGGTTTGATATTTCCGCCGGCAATAATGATCTGTTGATTGCTCATATGAAATATTTCCTCACTTAAAAGTATTTGTCGTCGATGCTCCGCTTACAGCGGAAGAATGACTTATTATATATCCTTCATTGAGAGGCTGACTCGGCCTCTAGCCAGATCGATACTGAGGACTCTGACCTTCACGATATCGCCGACCGAGATAACTTCCATCGGATGTCTGATATAACTGTTGCTGAGTTCCGAGATATGAACCAATCCGTCATTCTTGACGCCGATATCGACGAATGCGCCAAAGTCAACAATGTTCCTGACAGTCCCCTCCAAACTTACTCCTACCTGCAGGTCCTCCAATTTGGTGATATCCTGACGCAGCAGTGGGCGCGGCAGATCCTCACGCGGATCCCTCCCCGGTCTCAGCAAAGCCTCGAGAATATCTTTAATGGTTGGTACGCCTGCCTGAAGTTCCGCAGCTAATTCCTCAGCGCTGAAACCTCCAAGCGCAGCGCGCACCTTCTCTGGATTTGTTTTGAGGTCGATCGCTGTTAAATTGGCTTTTTTCAGGATTGCCGTGGCAACATCATAAGACTCCGGATGAACCGGCGTATTCTCCAGATAATTATCGCCATCCGGCAGCCGAATAAAACCGGCACATTGAATATAAGTCTGCTCCCCGAGCCTGGATACCTTCTTCAATTCTTCCCTTCGCCGGAATTTACCATTCTTCTCCCTGTAGGAAACAATATTTTTGGCGACCGTATAATTCAATCCGGAGACAAATTTCAGAATAGACGGCGAAGCTGTATTCAAGTTGACTCCGACTGTATTGACGCAGGATTCGACGACACCGCCCAGCGAGCTTTCCAAAACCTTAGGCTGGATATCGTGCTGATACTGACCAACGCCGATTGCTTTCGGTTCAATCTTGACAAGCTCAGCCAAAGGATCCTGCAATCTGCGGGCGATGGATACCGCGCTTCTCAGTGAAAGATCAAAATCCGGGAATTCCTCTTTGGCCAGTGGCGAAGCCGAATATACCGAAGCCCCTGCCTCACTGACAATAATGTATTCCAACGGAAGCCCACTTTCCCGGATGAATTCGGTGACGAGCTCCTCCGTTTCGCGGGAAGCCGTTCCATTGCCGATTGCAATAATCTGGACGCCATACTGCTCCACCACTTTGGCAATGAGTTGTTTGGCTTCTTGCTTTTTATTCTGTGGAGGGTTTGGATAGATCACCCCTACCTCTCCGAGTTTTCCCGTATCATCGATCAGGGCCCATTTGCAGCCTGTCCTGTAACCGGGATCGAGCCCCATGATCACTTTATCTCTTACCGGCGGCTGCAGCAGAAGCTGCCGCAAGTTGGCGGAAAACACCTTGACAGCTTGTTCTCCTGCCCTGCTGGTAATCTCGGCCCGGATCTCCCTTTCGATTGATGGGTAGATCAGCCGCTTATAGCTATCCTGCAAAGCCCCTTTCATCAACTCCTGGCAAGGGCCCCCCTGCAGGTATTTCTTTTCCAATAATTGCAGAATCTTATCCGCTTCAATCTCAAGCCCTACGGAAAGGAATTCTTCCTTTTCTCCTCTATTCAAAGCCAGAACCCGGTGCGGCGGAATTTTACGGACAGGTTCCTTATATTCATAGTACATCTCATACGGCGAACGCTCTTCTTTTTTTGCTTTGGCTGTGATTTCCGCCCATTCATAGATCCTGGTCCGAACTAGTTTTCTTGTTTCCGCATCATCGGAAACGTTCTCAGCAATTATATCCTGAGCCCCGCTCAATGCCTCAGCAGCATCATGGACACCCAAATCGGGATTAAGATACTTAGCGGCCTCTTCCTGCAGGCTTCCTTCGGCAGGCTGGTTGAATAACCAATCTACCAAAGGCTCCAAACCCTTTTCTCTGGCTATCGAGGCCCTGGTTCTTTTTTTCTGCTTGTAGGGCCGGTACAGATCTTCGACTTCCTGCAGTTTCGCTGCAGCTTCTATTTTGGATCTTAAACCGTCATCGAGCTTGCCCTGTTCATCAATCAAGCGAATGACTTCCTCTTTTTTGAGCTCCAAGTTCCGGAGATATTCCAGCCGGTCTGCCATGGCTCTGAGCACAGTTTCATCAAGTTCTCCGGTTGCTTCTTTGCGGTAGCGCGCAATAAACGGAATGGTATTCCCCTGGTCCAGGAGCTTTACCGTTTCCCCGACCTGCCAGGTTTTCAGTCCTAACTCCCTTGAAATGACGCTAATAAAGTCCATTATTATTTTTTCCTCCAATCATGGGAACATGGGGACGTTTCTTTTATCCCTTCGAGGGGATAAAAGAAACATCCCCATGTCTCCCCTCCGTATAAAAAACAGCGTCAGGTGTTAGAAGCCTGTACGCTGCGTTATTCCGTACTATGTAATTTGGCCTCATCCATTGAAATCCTTCAGATCTCCGTCAGCCCAAGGCTTATTTCAATCGCTTCATCAACCCTGAGCATTACTTCCTCATCGAGCACTGCGACTTTTTCCTTCAAACGGCTTTTATCGATCGTTCTGATTTGCTCAGTCAAAATAACAGAATCTCTTTCCAAACCACTTCGTTTCGCTTTGACTTCCACATGGGTCGGCAGTTTGGCTTTCGAAATCTGGGATGTAATTGCTGCGATAATTGTTGTCGGGCTATACTGGTTCCCAATATCATTCTGAATAACCAAGACCGGCCTAGTGCCGCCTTGTTCAGAACCTACAACGGGGTTTAGTTCCGCATAAAAAATCTCCCCGCGTTTAATACTCATACCCGACACTCCAAGCTAGTTTCCCTTCATAGCGCATCGTTGCCTCTTCTTCAGCCTGGCATAAATCTAATGCCATTGACAGGTTAATTTGAGCCATTTCAACATATCCCTGCCGCATCTGCTCTCGTATTCCTGCTTTTCGCCGTTCAATCAATACACTGTAAACAGCTTCTTTGATAAAATCACTCCGGTTTAATTTCTCTGACGATACGATTTCGTCTACTTCCTCAATAATGCTTTCCGGCAAACATACAACAATACGCCTAGTCTCTGCCAAGCAAGGCACCCCCTTCATGGCCACGGAAGGCCCCATTAAGCAATCCTATTTTATTATAGCGACTCACCCTCTAAAGTGTCAACGAAGACACGGGTGGGTACAAGCAATATTCAATCATTCTTTCTGATTTCCAGCATGTAATTTTTTCCTATTGTAATCCTATTTAGATCCGGCTATGGATCCTGCCGTAAGAAAACGTTCTATAACCGCATGATGTGCTGCTTTTTCCAGAGAGTCTTTCAGGATTTGAAGCTGATAAGCCGGATCCTTTCTTCTTGTCGCCAGACCCAGCAGCAGGTCGGCAATATGGGGATTTTTAGGCAGCAACGGTCCATGAAGGTAAGTTCCAAAAACATTTTTATACCTTACACCCTCCTGTAAATCCTCACCGTTATTGCCATAACCCCTCAGCACTCTTCCCAAGGAATTCAACTCTGGTCCAAGATAGGTCTTCCCAGAATGGTTCTCAAATCCGACCATGGTATTGTGCACCCCAACTTCATCGGACTGCTGGGAAATGTTTTCTGACATGGAACCCAAAAGCTCAGGTGACGTTTCAACAATGACATTGCCAATCAGTCGTTTATTTCCAGCAATAGTATAAAAGTCCAGTATGCCCAATCCCGGGATTTTCTCCCCGTCTCTGGTCTGATAATACTGCCCCAAAAGCTGGTAACCGCCGCAAATGGTCAACATGACAAGTCCATCGTCAATCGCTGCTTTAAGCTCTGAGGATCTTGTGCTTAAATCCTGAACCAAAAGACTTTGCTCCCGGTCCGAACCTCCTCCCAGAAAAAGAATATCCGCCTCGGAAAAATCCATTTCTTCTCGCAAAGATATTCTGCGTATCTCGACATCGATTCCACGCCACCTGCATCTGGCAGCCAGCGCCAGAACATTTCCCCTGTCCCCATATAAATCAAGCAGATCCGGATAAAGATGAAAAATCGTAAGCTTCATACATTTACCGCCTTACGCTGTTTTTCTCCGGTTTTTCTTCTCACCAGAATATCCCGTATCGGGAAAAGGGCAGTATAGGTTGGCAGAATAAATACGGCTCCTCCCTCTGCTATGCTTGCAGCCGCCTTGAGCGCTGACGCCGCGCTGATGCTTGGCTGTTCCAGCATCTCCACCGCTTTTTCCAGAGAATGTTCCATTGTAATTCTGTCTTCCTTAATTCCGGCATACTTCAGTCGCAAAGCCATGTCCTCAGCTCTTAAACCGGAGCATATGATTTGTGGTACGTCATCCTGACGCAAAGCCAAAATTTCAAAGTCGACATCCCATAACCAGGATATATCCCTGCCATCGGCCGCCAGATCGTTAATCGCAATCAGCAAGCGGACAGACTGAGGTAGCTCTGCAATGGTATGGATGACCTGATTAAAACCTGTTGGATTTTTCACCAGGGTCAGCGTCGCCTCACATCCAAGGAGCGAAAACTGTTCCATTCTCCCTGCATCGGAAACATACCGGTTCAGTCCGGTACCAATATCTTCTCTGGATATCTGCAGACGGTCCGCAGCACAGAAAGCTGCCAGCACGTTGTACAGATTATAATACCCTTGCAAAGGTACCTGATAGACGTGGTTGTCATGGTCATCATCTATCCTGAACGAAATCTCCCTGCTTTCCATTTTGACTTCTTTCGCTTCAATATAAGGATTAGGCCGGCTGAAACCGCAGCTAGGACACCTATAGTTCCCTAACTGGCCGTAATGAAACAGCGTGTAAGACAATTCCTGACCGCAGTGCGAACAGTATCGTCCTTCCCGCGTTTCCGTGCTGTCGGCAGAGCTTGTGGGCAGTGTGCTTACCCCAAAGTAGAATACACCTTTCCGGCCGGTTCCGATCTGAGCAACTAGCGGATCATCCGCATTCAACACCAATTCTGTTGCGGCAGGTAGCGACTCTTTTACCAGCTTGATCGTCGTATCCAATTCGCCATACCTATCCAGCTGATCCCGGAAGAAATTCGTAATCACAGCAAGCCTCGGAGTCAGCTGCCTGCATAACCCCGGCAGTGTAGCCTCATCCACTTCGAGCAGCAGGACAGAAGCTTGCGGCATACCTGCAAATGTAGTATTCTGCAGCAATGCTCCTGCAATACCCGTAAGCATATTGGCTCCTTCCCGGTTAAAAGCAATCTTTTTTTCGGCTGTCTTCAGAATGGAAGCCAGTAGGTTGTTCGTTGTCGTTTTGCCGTTGGTTCCTGTAATAATTACTGCACCTTCCGGAAAACGGGAAGCCAAGAATCCAATCATATTCGGGCAAATTTTAAGCGCAATAAATCCTGGGAAGGTTGTGCCTTTCTTCCCTAGAAGCCTCATCAATATCGATACGATCTTTCCTGTCCAAAGCGCCAGGTAGAAACGGACTGTCATCAGAAGGTGCTCCTTATCTTTTAATTGCTGTAACACCATATTCGTTTGTTATTTCCAAACATTCTTAAACATCCTTATTAATATAACCTAACTTACACCTAAAATAAACAGCAACTTAAGGGTTTGTTGTTATTTAAGAAAACGTGGCTTCTGCCAAGCCTTTTGTTGGCAGGTCTTTTATACTTCTCGACAAAGGCCGTTCTGAAATCTATAATATTTTTAAAGCCAAAAAGCAAGGAGCAACCATTCTTATGATCATTCCCTATCAAGACGTTAAACCTTCGGTCTCAGAAACTGTCTATGTGGCGGAAGGCGCAAAAATCATTGGCAGAGTAACCATTGGAGACTACGCAAGTATCTGGTACAATTGTGTTTTACGCGGAGATATTGCCCCAATTGTCATCGGTAAAAGAACAAACATCCAGGACTTAAGTGTTATCCATGTGAATACTGATCTGCCGACGCTTGTAGAAGATGAGGTTACTGTCGGCCATGGGTGTATCCTCCACAGCTGTACAATTCGTAAAGGCTGCCTGATTGGGATGGGCTCCATCATCATGAACGAATCTGTCATTGGCGAAAATTCGATCGTGGGAGCAGGCTCCCTGGTCCCGGAAAGAAAGATATTTCCTCCAAATTCACTGATTCTTGGCTCTCCCGCGAAGGTAATCAGAGAAATTACGCCGGAAGAGCTGGCCTCCATTCGCCAAATGACAGAAAGATACGTTGCCAAAGGCCAGGAATATCTCGTTCAAGGATAGCCGATATCGTCATTGTCTTTTCCCTCTGAATTTTGGTAGTATGAAAAAGATAGTTGAAATACTTTTATCAACTATCTTTTTCATTTGGTTTGTTTGTAAGAAATGGTTTACTGTTCCACGATCTCAATGCTATCCCCCGGTTTAATCCATCCCGGAGACAGGACTTTGGTAAAAATCCCCTCACGCGGCATTACGCAGTCCCCGGCAAGCCGTTTGATGGCGCATCCGCTGTTATGGCATTGTTTGCCGATCTGGGTCACTTCCATCAGCGTCTCACCGATTTTAAGCTTCGTACCAATGGGAAGCTCATACAGAATGATGCCTTCCGTCGTGAGGTTTTCCGCAAATCTGCCGTTATCCAGGCCTGTGAGTCCAGCCTGTTTTAGTTTATCGACACTTTCAGTCCCAAGCAAACTGACCTGTCTATGCCAGTTGGCAGCATGCGCATCTCCGACTAAACCATGATCCACTTTGAAGTAGCCCTTTTCAATTTCTTGTTTTGGAACCCCTGTTGTCTCACTGATATTGACAGCAATTACTTTTGGCATGTGGGGTACTCCTTCCTTTTTTGGTATGTTCATCTTATTTTAGACTGCTAAACAGATAGGATTAAGCAAATAATCGTCAACGGATACTCAGGACAGATACTTTTCAGCGATAAGATCCGCTACGGTTTGATAATCGTTAATATCGATCACCGGAACCGGAACAGCAAGATCATTGACATCTGTGATAATGCCAATTAAGTTCTCCAACGGAGAAACAATGTCGGTGCCCAGCTCTCTTCTTACAACTTCAAATCTTGGTCTTTGGGACATTTTGAACCCTTCGACCAGGATGATATCGACACCTTCAATCACTGCAATTACATCTTCAATATCTTTCTTCATCTCGGTTTTCTGAATGACAGCATATTGGTCGGGCCCGATAATCGCCGTAGATCTTGCACCCGCCTCAGCAAATCGCCAGCTGTCTTTACCTGGTTTATCAATATCGAAGCGGTGGGCGTCGCTCTTGATCACTCCGACCCTAAAACCACGTTTCGTCATTTCCCTGATTAGTTTTTCCAAGAAAGTTGTCTTTCCGGTGCCTGATTTCGCGGCAACAAAACATATGACTGGAACATCATTCACAGTGTTCTCCTCCCTGTCGTTTTTGTTAAAATGGCTGCGCACACTCTCCGGTAGTCCCTTTTAGAATTTCTATGCCGTGCTCCAACGACTGCAGAACAACTGCCAGACATTCTTTAACACCTTTCGGGCTTCCCGGTAAATTGATAATCACAGTTTTGCCTCTGATTCCAGCGGCTGCTCTGGAAAGCATCGCTCTGGACGTGACCTTTAGGCTCTCCAGTCTCATCGCCTCGGGAATTCCCGGGGTGAGCCTTTCGACGACAGCCAGCGTAGCTTCCGGGGTCACATCCCTCGGTGAAAACCCGGTTCCTCCGGTCGTGAATATCACATCGACTTTACGTTCGTCGGCATATTCAATCAGCTTGGCTTCAATGATCTTCTGTTCATCCGGAACAATTTCCAGAATCTTAACTTCCCAGCCAATCTCTTCGACCATATTTTTAATGACCTGTCCGCTTAAGTCTTCGCGTTCTCCTCTGGATCCTTTATCACTAGCTGTGATAACGCCTACAGTGATCATCATTCTTCACCTCTCCGAAGAGTTTATTTTTTTGTTTTATCCGCTCGGATATAATTGCCGCTTTTGCCGCCGGACTTGCTGACCAGACAGATATCCCCGATCACCATATCCTTTTCTGCGGCCTTGCACATGTCATAGATGGTAAGCGCTGCGACAGAAACTCCCGTAAGTGCTTCCATCTCGACGCCGGTCTGCCCGGAGTTATTAACTGTTACCTGAATTTCAATCTTACTTTCCTGCTCGTTGATTTTAAAAGAAACATCTATTCCCGATAACAGCAGCGGGTGGCACATCGGAATAATATCAGAAGTCTTTTTGGCACCCATGATACCTGCAACCTGCGATACCGCCAGCACATCCCCTTTAGCTATGAGTCCTTCCTTGACCAGCGCCAGGGTTTCAGGCTTCATCCGGATCTCACCGCGTGCTACCGCTACGCGAGTGGTTTCAGCCTTCCCGCTTACGTTAACCATTCTGGCCCGTCCCTCTTCATTGAAATGTGTCAGTTCACTCATGTTATTTTTCACCCGCCTATTTCATGCATATTTCTTATTACCGGCTGATAATTACTGCTCTGGATACAATGCCGGGTGGGTTTTGCCATGATTCCATCCATCAGAAACTTCTCAAGTCCGTTTTCAGCGTAATTTCGGATATCGATCTCAACATTGGAATGAAGACATGGTTTCAGTTTGCCATCGGGCGTAATCCTGATCCGGTTACAGTAATTGCAGAAATGGCTGCTTAACGGGCTGATCAGACCAACCTTGCCTTTGCTGTTCGGAAGTTTGTAGAGACGTGCTACGCTGCCATGTCTTTTAAACGGCAACGGGATCAACGTCGGTACTCTTTTCAGTATTTCTTCGTTGGACAAGAAATGCTCCTGGCCCCACGCTCCGGCTTCCCCGATCGGCATAAGCTCAATAAAACGAACTTCGATATCATGATCCATCGTCATCGCAACAAAATCTTCAATTTCATCGTCGTTAAACCCGCCAATAAGAACGACATTGATCTTTAATGGGAATAATTTTACTTCTTTTGCTGCCCTAATCCCTTCCAGAACATCCTGGACATTGCCGCAACGGGTAATTTCCTTATATTTGGTCGGATCCATGCTGTCAATACTAATATTCACCCGCGTCAACCCAGCTTTTTTCAGGTCATCCGCATATTGTTTCAGAAGCAGCCCGTTGGTCGTGAGTCCCAGTTCCTTGAGTCCTTTGTTTTTCAGCAAGGCAATATTTTGGACCAGATCCAGGATCCCTCTCCTTACCAATGGCTCTCCGCCAGTGAGCCTGATCTTGGTGATTCCGAGTTTAACGGCTGTCTCGGCAATTTTCTCCATAGTTTCCAGGCTTAAGATATCGCAGCGTTCTTTTTTCTCAATACCTTTTTCCGGCATACAGTACGTACATTTTAAATTGCATAAATCCGTTACAGATATTCTTAAATAATTGATATCCCTGCCATATGCATCGATCATTATCTCAACTCCCCACTTACACTCGTATACCCGTACACTGAATGAAAATTCTTATCTGCAGAAATAGCAGTTTGGATATTGACACATCTGGCAGTTCAAACATAAACCGCCTTCACCCATCCGGATAAAATCATTTTTGTTCAGTGTCTCTCCAGCAAAGATCTTCGGCAGTACCACATCCAGGACAGTTGTCCTAAAATAGGCGGCAGCTCCGGGGACCCCTAAGATAGGTACCCCGTTCAAATAAGCCAGCATAAACATATTACCAGGCTGAACAGGAACACCATAAGTTACAACATCTGCACCGGTGCCCCGGATCGCTCCAGGGGTAAGATCATCGGGATCTACGGACATTCCCCCGGTCATAATAATCATGTCAGCTTTTTGCTCCATATAACCTGTGATCTTCGCTTGAATTAATTCCAATTCATCAGGACAATATTCCTGACCGATGATTTCCGCGCCAAAATACTCAAGTTTTTTCCTGATCACAGGCCCGAATTTGTCCTTGATTCTTCCTTTATACACTTCACTTCCGGTAATCACAATCCCAACCGTGAGCTCTTTATACGGCTCAACATGAAATACCGGACCATAAAGGGTGCATAATTCCTCTACTTTGCGAATATTTTCTTCTTTGGTAACCAGCGGTATAATCCTGGTTGCAGCAACTTTCTGATTAACTTCAACCTTGAAGTTATTCGGTAGGGACGGTATCGTAACATGTTCGATCGAATTGATTTCGTGCAGCAATGAGCTTTTGATCCTCAGCAAACCTTTTTGAGTCGAAATCAACGTAGTTTTACCTTCCTGAGGTTCCGAAAAACGGATGTTCTGACCCATGACAGCTTGGGCCATTCTGATCGCCGCATCGTCTTCATGGATTTCATCGGCATTTTCTTCCCAGACGTAGATGTGCTCTTTACCAAGACTCAATAGTTCCTCGATATCTTCCTGCTTGATCACATGATTTCTTTTAAAAGCGGGGCCTTTGAATTCCCCAGGAATCACTTTCGTTATATCGTGGCAAAGGACCATGCCGACTGCATCCTGAACTGCTATTTTTTTCACTTTTATTCATCTCCTTAGATTCCATTCTTATTGATTCCAACTTTTTCATTTTGCTTCTATTCAATAATATAAGCGATTAATTTTTCACCGGCCTTGACCGGGCCGCTCTTTTCCGGAATTTCCGCCAGGATATCACAGCCGAGCATGGAGCGCAGCACACCATTGCCTTGTTCTCCAGTCGATTCCATGATGACCATGCCATTCTCGTAAAGCATTCTACCGCGCAAAAATCTTCGGCGAGGACTTGGTTTTCGAAAATCCTTCTTCAGAATCACTTCGATCTTCCGGTAATAATAATCCTTTCTGCCAGCCATTTTTTTAATGTAGGGGACAGCCATCAGCTGAAAAGTTACCATTGCCGCTGCCGGATTGCCCGACAGGCCGATCAGCATCTTCCCGTCCTTCACTGCGGCCAGACACGGTGAGCCCGGTTTGATCTCAATTTTCCAGAAAAGTATTTCGGCACCAAGATAATCGGCTGCATGCCGGATCACATCATAGTCTCCCACTGATACGCCCCCGGTCGTCAGTACCAAGTCGGCCTGCTTCCAGGCCTTTTCGACCAGGGCCGCAACTTCTTCTTTCTTGTCTTTGCAGATCCCCATCACGACAGGCTCTACACCAAGTAAACGGAGATAGCCTTGGAGTGTATAGCTATTGCTGTTTCGGATCTTACCTGGAGCTAGAGGCTCCGTTACATCACGAAGTTCGTCTCCGGTCGAGATAATCGCAATTTTTGGACGTTTATAAACTGGTACTTCGGCAATCCCCAGGGAGGCCATCAGCCCCATCAGAGGCGCCGTAACAACGGTTCCCTCAGCCGCAATCAGATCACCTACGGCAATATCTTCACCCTCAGGCACAATATCTTCGCCGTGCTTGAAGGCCTTTGAAACAGATATCTTGCTGCCCTGGACTTCTACCTCTTCAAATTTAACAACTGCATCGGCGCCTTCAGGAATCGGAGCTCCTGTCAAGATTTTAATTGCCTGACCCTTGCTGACAGCGTTTTGGGCCGTATAACCTGCCGGTACTTCTTCAATCACCTCAAAGGTGACCGGGTTAGCTTCGCTAGCTCCCACAGTATCTTCAGCCTTGAAAACAAAACCGTCATAAGGTGAACGCGGAAACGGCGGAATGTTTTCTCTGGCGACAATATCCTCTGCCAGCACTCTAACGAGGGTATCCGCTAAATGACTATTCTCCTTTTCGGCCAAAGGACAATAATCAAATATCAAATTTTGGGCTTCTTCCAACGAAATATTTTTTTGCATGCGTATCCTCCTTATTAATCACAAAAATCCTGCACGGACATGCAGGATAAAGATTTTTGGTTCGCAAACAAACCAATTCTTTTTCACATCTCCTTCGCGATACAGCAAGTAACAGAATTTCTTCTGCTACTCCGTGGACTTTGTCCAGACCTTGCATCCATGGCAGCATTGCAACTTTAGGATCCAAGGCTCGGAGAAAAATATTCTAATGTTGTGATCCGCCGACTCCTTTGCTTATATTCGTCTCAACAATTGGAGGTGGTACCCTACTAGGTGAACACTCCTAGTAGGGTTATATAAAGGGAAGGAACACACCCAAGGGTAATGGCACGATAAGATAGATTATACTTATCATACTTGTTCCTTATTCAATAATCAATACAAAATATGTATCAGTTTCAGATTAGATTCGCTTGTCGTCGTGAATAATCGGTCAAACCTTTAAAAATGCCAGTCTTGTTATCACCGAGCATATTTCTGGTTCGTTCAACAATGCTGTCATTTCTCAAAAATAAGTATATTGTTTTATTTATTGTTTCACTTGTTATTTTACACCCGTTGTACCCGGCAGTTCAAGCCATTATATGTCCAAGTTCCAACCAAAGGGTCAGAAGTTTCAAAATCATCATTGGTCAGGATATTCGCGTTACTAATCTTTAATTTAACTCTTAAAGTTGAAAAACGCATCAGATAATACATATAACTTTTGGGTAAACTACTATCGGGAGACTAAATCAATAATATTCAATTTACAAAAAAAATTAAGGAAATTGGAGTAGAAGGGGAATATGCAATTATGGTATACTATACTGCATATTATTTTATTTCGGAGTGAGCTAGCAATGGACGAAAAGAAACTATCCAGTCAGGTTGTAAAACGTTTGCCCAGATATTACCGGTATCTTTCAACGCTGCTGCAATTGGGAATCAGCAGGATTTCCTCTAAAGATTTAGGCAACCGAATGGGTCTGACCTCTTCTCAGGTAAGACAGGACTTTTTTTGTTTTGGTGGCAACGGCCTACAGGGATATGGTTATGATGTCAGCTTTCTGCATCAGGAAATACACAAACTACTTGGACTGCAGCATTCTCATAACATGATCATTATAGGGGCCGGAAGTTTGGGCCATGCTTTGGCTAAACACACGAATTTTGAAAAAAGCGGGTTTAGACTTGCCGGAATCTTCGATGTCAAGCCTGATCTGATCGGCGAAAAAATTAGGAACGTTGAGGTCCAGCCCGTGGATGACCTGCCGAATTTTTTAAGCAAAAACTCTGTGGATATTGCGGTCTTGACTGTTCCGGAAAATTGTGCCGGTGAAGTCGCCAGGTTGGTTACTGATTTAGGCGTTAAAGCTTTATGGAATTTCTCTCCGGTCGAACTGATGATGCCGGAAGATATTATTGTGGAAAATACCCATATGATTGACTGTCTGATGGTGCTTGGATATAACCTTCAGGAAAAGTCTCTGAGGGAAGAGTCTCTGAAAGAAACACCATAAACAGCAGTTATTGTTGAGTAGATCATAAAGCAATCAACAATTAGGCGAACAAATAGGCATATAAAAATAGAATAATTGATTCCAAGAAATAACAAATAGTCCTGATAATCTCCCTGTTAAAACTGAACCGGGAGATTTTTGTTTATTGTTAAATAATTAACGGCATTGTTAAATATATTAATAACTTTGCTAGCAATGTCTATTATTTTGCATTGTTATTCTGTTATTTTGTCAAATAAATAACTATTCTTGATTTACATTTTGCCCCATATTACACTAAAGCAAGCACAGGTAAACTTTCCTGCAGAAAGGTTACAGAAAGGCAGTGTGATCAAATGACGGCAATCAAAGAAGTTGTCAATCGGTTTGGAAAAGAAGAAGCCTTGTTGCTTCAAGTAATTTTAGCCGTTCAGGATGCTGACCCCCAGAATCATCTGAGTGAAGAAGCCGTAAATGAAATTTCCCGGGAAATGAATATCTCCCGAAGCAGGGTTTATTCCACGGCATCTTTCTATAGTGAGATCTCCTTGAAACCGAGGGGCATGCACATTATCCGGATATGTACCAATGCGCCGTGTGAAAATGCCAACAAAGCTTCCATCCTCGCTGCAATTAAACAGGAACTCGGGATTAAGATCGGACAAACAACAACGGACGGGCTTTTTTCTCTGGAAAGCGTCAATTGCCTTGGTGCCTGCTATATGTCTCCGGCCATCAAAATTGATGATGCGGTCTATGGTGACCTGACTCCGGAAGCTGCGGTCGCCATTATCCGTAATTTAAGAAAGGAATATCAGAATGAACAAAATGCTTGATGACGATCAGATTTTTAATATTTCTCCGGGCAGGCATGTTGACTTGGACCATCATTGTCAAAACGGCGGATATTCCGCGTTAGCCAAAGCCCTGGCCCAGGGTCCTGAAACTTCCCTGAAAGAAATATCGGATGCCGGACTGCGCGGCAGGGGCGGAGCTGCTTTCCCTACTGCTGAAAAAATAAAAATGCTACGGGCCAACACGGAAAAACTGCGTTATATCATTTGCAATGCCGACGAAGGTGAACCAGGCACCTTTAAGGACCGGTTCATTATGACCCATATCCCTTTTCAATTGCTGGAAGGCATCACCATCGCGGCGTTTATGGCCGGAGCTTCTGAGGGTTATATCTACGTTCGGCACGAATATCCTGAAGCGCAGAAAATCCTGCGCGAAAGCATTGAAGAAGCCGAGCGCCGCGGATTCCTTGGAGAAAATATTCTTGGCAGCGGTTTCAGCTTGTCTTTAAAGCTATTTTCCGGTGCCGGAAGCTATCTTTGTGGTGAGGAAACCGCTTTAATTTCCTCCATCGAGGGCAAAAAAGGCCGTCCGCGTCTGAAACCCCCTTACCCGACCCAAGCCGGTCTCTGGCAAAAACCCACGTTGATTAACAATGTTGAAACGCTTGCCAATATCCCCAAAATCATTGAAAAAAGTGCATCCTGGTATCGTTCTTTTGGTACACCGGACAGTCCCGGAACCAAGTTGATTTCGCTTTCCGGCGATGTCCAAAACCGCGGTTTATTTGAAGTACCATTCGGAATGACCTTTGCTGAAATCATCAGCGAATATGGCGGTGGAGCAAAGACCGGAAAAGCCATAAAAGCTGTAAACATTGGCGGCGCTTCCGGTGTTCTGATACCGCCTGAGATGCTTTTTACCCCACTGGAATATCTGGCCTGTTCCAAGACCGGGATTACGATCGGATCAGGGGCTATCTTTGTTTTGGACGACACCCGTTCGATCTTGTCAAACGTTCAAAACCGGCTGCGCTTCTTTCTACATGAAAGCTGCGGCAAATGCACGCCCTGCCGGGAAGGACTGCGTCAGGCCAATCTGATCCTTGACAGACTGCTCGCCGGAGAAGCCGTGCGTCAGGATGTTAGCACGCTGGAACGGTATACCCGGGCGATTCAAGAAGCTTCCTTTTGCGGTCTCGGCCAAGCAGCCGGCAACAGCCTTCGTTCCTCCCTGGCCTATTACCGGGATGAATATCTTGCTTCCTGCCGTGATAACAAACCATCATTCATTGAGGAGGAGACCGCCTGATGCAAAACATTAATATTACGCTAAACGGTAAGGTAACGGCAGTTGCACCTGAAATCACTATTTTAGAGGCAGCCAGACAACAGGGCATTGATCTTCCAACCCTTTGCCATCATCCTGATCAGCGCGTCAAGGCAAATTGCCGGATTTGTGTGGTCGAGGTAGAAGGTGTAAAAAACCTCGTACCTTCCTGTTCCACTAGGGTAACAGCCGGAATGAACATCACGACGAATTCTCCGAGAGTCAGAGAAACTGTACGCACCATTCTGGAATTAATTTTTGCTGACCATCCGCAGGAATGTCTGACCTGTATCCGTAACGGTAACTGTGAACTCAGACAAATCGCAGCTAAATTTGGAGTCAGGGATATCCAAGGAGAAAAAAGAAAACACAGTTTCTCTCAGGATTTCTCAACCCCTTCGCTGGTCAGAAATCCGGATAAATGCATCAAATGTGGTCGATGTGCAGAAGCCTGCCACTATATTCAGAACGTTGGAATCCTCTATAGTCATAACCGCAGTACGGAAATCAGCATTTCACCGGAATACGGTAAACAGCTGGCTGATGTTGCCTGTGTGCTGTGCGGACAGTGTGCTTTGGTTTGTCCGGTAGGTGCAATTCATGAAAGGGATGATACAGACCGCGTCTGGGAAGCTCTTGCAGATCCCCAAAAACATGTCGTCGTTCAGGTCGCTCCGGCCGTCCGGGTATCACTAGCTGAGGAATTTGGATTCCCATCAGGCGAAATCGCGACAGGGAAACTTGTTTCTGCTTTGCGCAGTCTGGGATTTGACCGGGTTTTCGATACAGACTTTTCTGCAGATCTAACCATCATAGAAGAAGGCCATGAATTACTGGACCGGATAGCAAACGGCGGTGTCCTGCCGATGATTACTTCCTGCAGCCCCGGCTGGATCAAATATATGGAACACTACTATCCGGAATTGATTCCGCATCTGTCGACCTGCAAATCTCCCCAGCAAATGTTTGGGGCCCTGGCCAAAACGTACTATGCTCAGACCAGCGGCCTTGAAGCCAAGGATATCATTGTCGTCTCCGTGATGCCCTGTACCGCCAAAAAATTTGAAGCCGAGCGCCCGGAAATGGATGCAAGCGGCAGCCAGGATGTAGATATCGTCCTCACGACCCGCGAACTTGGCAGAATGCTGCAGCACGAGGGAATTGATTTTCGGATGCTCCCTGAAGCTGAATTTGATTCGCCCCTCGGCATATCAACAGGTGCAGCCGCTATTTTCGGAGCAACCGGCGGAGTTATGGAAGCAGCCCTGCGCACCGTGTATGAAGTTGTTACAGGTAAAACCCTGACTGACTTAAACTTTACAACCGTGCGTGGAATGACCGGCGTAAAAGAAGCTTCGGTTGATCTTGCCGGAATGGAAGTAAAAGCGGGGATCGCCCACGGGCTTGCCAACGCCAAGAAAATCTTAGAAATGATCAAAGCCGGCCAGTCCGATTACACGTTTATTGAGATCATGTGCTGTCCCGGAGGATGTATTGGCGGAGGAGGTCAGCCTTACGGTACGACCAATGAGATCAGAGCCAGACGGATCGAAGCCCTGTACCAGGTCGATGAAAATATGCCGCTACGCAAGTCGCATGAAAATCCGGCAGTACAGGAACTCTATCAGGACTTTCTGCTTGAGCCCCTCGGAGAATTATCTCACAGGCTTTTGCACACCCAATATTGCAGCCGCAGTTAAAACAATGATGCCGAAGCAAAAGCCCCCCCGTCCATGAACACCCTTTTCTGGAATGTACCTTCTCCTTGAACACTCCTTCCAATGGACACTCTTTATCTGACTATACCTTCTCTCTGAGCGCACCCTCCCTTGAATTACTATTCGAATATAATGCGAAGGAACCGCAGATGTTATTAAAATACCCGCGGTTCCTTCGCATTTATTGACTAATCTTCCACCCAAATCAAAATTATCAATGCCACTTGAATTTCATGCCCCGTAAGCTTAGGGAATTATAGGCTTTGGACAATTAATATCTTTTACGGTGTAGATTTGTCGGTATCCCCATACTCTGACGGTACTTATTGACCGTTCTCCGAGATATCTTTATCCCCTTGCTCACAAGCATGTCCATAATATCCTGGTCGCTCAGTGGTTGGTTCGGGTCCTCTTTATTGATGATATCCTGAATCAAGTGTTTGACACTTTTCGAACTTATTTTGTCGCAGTCATAAGAACCCACACCGGAGTTAAAGAAATACTTCAAAGCAAACAGTCCACGCGGCGTCTGAACGTATTTGTTGCAGGTGACCCGGCTTACCGTAGATTCATGGATACCGACCAAATCCGCAACCTGACTCATGGTCAAGGGCTTCAGATATTCAATGCCATTGTCAAAAAATTCTCTTTGAATATCAACAATACTTTGCACAACTTTGTAAATGTTCAGTCTTCTTTGTTCAATTCCGCGGATGAGTCCCAAAGCGGAATCAAACTTTTCTTCAAGATATTTTCTTACATCATCACATAACGCATTCGAATTACGGAGAATAGCCACATACGTCTGATTGATTCTCAAATAGTTAAAATCGAGGTCGTTCACAATAACCAAATAATCGTTCTGGTCTCTCATAATCGTAACATCAGGCCAGATAAAAGGATTTCTTTCAGCGCCAAACTGCAGTCCGGGTTTCGGATCAAGCGTCTTGATAAGATCATAGACTTCTTGGACCTGCTTCGCAGATACGGAGAGGGCATTGGCTATTTTCATCATTTTTTTGTCGGCAAGATCCTGGAAGTAATTTTGAATAACCCGTTCCGCAAACTCGCTGTCCTTGCCGTTTGCTCTCATTTGCAGAAGCAGGCATTCCTGGAGATTACGGGCACCTACACCGATAGGATAGAAGGTATGAATGACCCTCAGGACCTCTTCCACTCTCTCAACGGCAACATTCAACTTTTGGCTAACATATTCCAGTTCTGTTGTAAAATAGCCGTTCCGGTCAATGCTTCCTATTAGAAAGTTTCCAATGACAATATCCGCAGGATTCTTGATCTCTAAATTCAATTGTAATTCAAGCTGTTCATATAAACTTGGCCGATCAGACAAATATTGTTCGTATCCGGTGTTATTTTCATTCTTCTCGTTCCAGATATAACCAATATTACTGTCGCTGCTGAAATGTTCAATTAGGTCGTCCATATTAACCCGGGTTGCAGTTTTGCTGACAACCTCATTGTTTTCAGCAACGGGTTCATCTTCGTCCAGGAAAGGATTCTCTTCAATTTTTTTTGTGATATACTCGCTTAGCTCCAGAGTCGACATCTGCAATACAAAAATTGCCTGACGCAGTTCAGTGGTCATGAACAATCTCTGTTGCTGTTCAAGAAATATATCTTGGCGTATCTGCCTCATATTTTCCATCCACCTTCTGAATCAAATCAAAATACTATACAGATTCCCGGACAGACGGCATTTTCATATTCTTTTCACATTAGAAGCCGGGATTTCCTCGGGCATGATACATCACTTGACCCTCACGGCAAGATTCATGCCAAACAATATCTGAGTTAAGTATACAACCTATTTAAAATACTTTCTATTATCGTTTTTTAATTTTTTTATGTAAATTATTCTTCATCTGCCACCAATTTCAACGGTTTATAGATTCGTTCCAAGGACTATTTATTTCGATTATTTATTTCCTGTTACTTCTTCCACCAAAGTCTCGAAAAACAACTCCATAAATCTGACCCTTTTTCTGGCGATTACTTTCGCTTCTTCCGTATACAGCCTGTCCGGTATTTTTCTCAATTTAAGCTCAAATTCCAGGTTGGTCGTATGTTTGGAAGCATCTTTAATCCTGCCGTTCTCACCGATATTTTCCTTTAGATATTCTTCGACAGAAACCTCATGATATAGTCTTTCCCCGTGCTGTCCAGCAAGCATGAAAGAGCGGGCAATCCCAGTTGCTCCGATAATATCAAGTTTGTCGGCATCAAAGAGGATTTTGGCTTCGATGCTCTCCGGCTGATGGCCCGTCCTGAACCGGTGCGCTAAAATACAGTGTGTGATCTCCTGCCTCAAATCCGGATCATAATTTAGGTCTTGAAGGATCTTCTCGGCCATTTCCGCACCCAATACGGCATGGTCGATCTCTCCGGAATTATCTTCATCCTCTTTGGCTCTGGCAATATCATGAAGCAGGACGGCCGGAATCAATACTTCCGTATCGACATCATCCCGCTGCCCGGCCAGAATCAAACAAAGATGATAGACCCGCATAACATGATCCAGATCGTGGGCCGCATAAGACAGCTCTTTCTCTACAATATCCTGCAGAACCCGATACCGTTTTTCCATCGATATATTTTATGCCTCCCTGTCCCAATAAAGCATTGTATTCGCCCACGGCGCATTCAAAATGAAAAAATACTGCCAAGAATCAGTTGGCGTATCTACTATATTTCGAGCAACTCAAAACCTGTGGTAGGATTAATCTTTCTAGAGCCATCACTTGTATTCAGTTCAATCATGACGACCTCGCCGATTTGCCAGATGTCGACCCCTTCACGTACACAGCCTGCTACTGTTTTTTCCTCTCTGCCAAAAGCGGCGTGCATATGCAAGACCGGGTTCCCTTGTTCGTTTCGAAACAAAGTTCCGACTCCCAGTGTTTCGCTGGCGCCTTGAAGCTCTGTCATCATCTTGCGGGGTTTAAGGGCCTGTCCGTCTTCAGGTCCTACGACGACCTTGCTGCCCTTGTCCGCCCCTCCCAGAAAATGAACCAGTGCGGAATTGATCTGGTGTTTTTCGGCAAAATCCTGAATAATGGCCGGGATTTTTTCTCCGTGTTCCAATCTCAGGATGAATATTCTCCCCAATGTCGCTTCTATATATTTCAATGCTGTCCCCTTCTTTCTATGGCTGTAATCATTTTGGGTTGCCAGTAACTTGCAATAAACGCTTTTAATGAAGGCATAAAAGTACCTCATATCATTATAACATACAGACAAAAATGCCATGTTCATAAGAGTTTCTTTTATAACCAGGTTAGAAAACATTTTGCTTGACTTTAACTACTTAAGTATTTTATAATTTAGTTAAGTATTCAGTTAACTAAAAATACCCGGAGGATATATGGATCAAATTGTGCAGGTATTCAAAGCGCTCTCTGATGAAACAAGACTGCAGATCTTGCTTATCCTGTCTAGAAGAAGCATCTGTGCCAAAGGAATTGCAAGACATCTTCAAATTTCCGAAGCAGCGGTGTCTCAACATATTAAAATTTTAAAGGAAGCCGGCCTTCTGATTGGCGAGAAAACAGGCTACTTTGTACAATACAATTTACAGCAATCTGTTTTTGAAGATGTGATCGGATTCATTGAGCAGATATCAGGCACCCACACCGCGGGTCACTACAAAGATGTTTTCAGCGTCCCATTTAATTGTCAATATGCTTGTAAGGCCCAGCGTGAAAAGTGCTGTGAGCGTTCAAGCAATAAATAAACTTCAGAAAAGGAGCTAAATATGAAAATTTGTATCCCTGTAAAAGAAGACAAAGGACTTGAGAGTATCCCCTATGATCATTTTGGCTCAGCCCCATTCTTTCTTATCTACGACCCGGGTAAAGAAGAGATAAAAGTCATCGGCAACGGAGATTCTCATCATGAACACGGGATGTGCCAGCCTTTGAAGGCATTGGGCGGAGAACAGGTGGACGCGATATTAGTCGGCGGAATCGGTGCAGGCGCCCTGATGAAACTTAATGCGCAAGGAGTTCGTGTTTTTCGGGTTGATAATACCACCGTTTCGGTTAACATCCAGCTCTTCCTGGATAACCAGCTTCCGGAATTCTCTGCCATGAACAGCTGCAGCCATCACGGATGCCACTAACCTTGATAGATATTTTTTAGCCCTAAGGGAAAGTAATGACCCCGAAGGGCTACTTTTTTATCTTGTCAGCATCAGATTCTATTTAAAGAAACATACCGCCTTTTGTTTCCCGACATCAGCAATAATCTCCAGATCTTTATGCGTTCCTTTATTGACATCGTATACTTTAATGATTTCTCCAAGGGAGGCGCTCAGTGGTAGCAGCTCAGGAAGCAAATTTTGAAAGTGGTTTAATAATTTTGTCTGAAGGACTCCTCCCCTGCCTTCCGGGAAAAGCGCCACATAAAAAATATCACTTTCAATAAGATCCTGAAAGAAATGCGTTCCGTAAGATATTTCTGGGGTGAACCCGCCCTCTTTGACTGCAATTTCACCAAGCACGGTGATATTATTAATTTCGGAAAAATAAACAGGCACGCCGAGCGAAGGTGTACTGGTTCCCCATCGTCCAGGGCCGAGCAGCAGCACGGTCATGTTTTCTTTCTCAATCTGGCTGTTCAATTTGCCGATACATCTGGCTACCCTGTATTTTTCGAGATCACTCAGCCGGCTGTAGCTTTCAGGCTCGACATAAATGATTCGCTGAATACCGTAATGGATATTCCCACCCATAAAAGTATTATGGCTTTGAAAGAATGTTTTTTGGAAATCAATATATTTCGGGAACACCACCTTACTTTTGAGACCTTTTGCGGGCAGCGGCCTGCACTGCAGGAGATTGATCTGATAATGATCCATATCTTTAAAGTTAACGGTAAATTCAATGTCCACTGGATACGCATAGAATTTTTCCAGGGATTTAAGCATTTTTTGAATGACCCCGACGAAAGTGGAATCGGACAGAAATTGATCAAAATTAATAATCCAGGCCTGCCGGTCTTGCTGGCCTATTTCTTTCATCATTTTTTCTGCAGTATAATCTCTCTGCGCAAAATAATGCAGTTTGGGATCGTCAATTTCGTTTAAAAGATCGTTGAACGCGATACCAATCATACTGTTTTTGGTTACCATCAGCGCATCAATATTTCTTTGGGCATATTGCCTGTAATCGTCAAAATCCGTTAGAGGTGATGACAAAGGTTCATCAATCGCTATAATTCTGGCATAGTCGCCCGCCGTACGGTTTACAGCCCGGGTGCCTAGACCTACAACTACCCGCAGCATGCCCGCTTTCGGAGACATTTTCTCATCCCAGACATAGATATTGTTTGAGTAGCCGACCCCAGCAAGATCCGGAAAAAAATATTCTTTACGATAAGAACCCGATACGCGTTGCACAAGCAAAGCCATCTGCTCATCCTGGTCGGCTATTCCTCGTTTCAAACGGTACATCAGCGCGTCGTCGCTCATCGTGCTGGCAAAGACTTGTTTCACAGCGTTTTCAAATTCAAGATAGCGATGTTCGAGCGTACCTTGGTTCGTACAAAAAACACTTTCATATTTTCCAGCAAAAGAATTGCCAAATCCATCTTCCAAAAGGCTGCTGGAGCGGACAATGATTGGTGATTGTCCAAAATACTCCAGGACCCGCAAAAAATGGTTTTTTACATTCTCTGGAAAAATACCGCTAAGTATTTTGCTTTTAATGACTCTGGCCAGAGAAAAATATTTTTCAGGTTTTCTCTGCTCCATTCTAAGTTTCCAGAGACCATTTTTAACAAGATAAGTGTAAAAGACATCGGAACCAATGTAGAACGAATCATGGGGTTCGAGAATTTTTTTATAATCAAAATTTTTATCTTCAAGCAAAATTTTTCTGGCCAGAAGCATTCCGACTGCTTTACCACCGATAAATCCAGATCCAATTAAACTTGACTTGATCTGAAGCAGATCTTCCAGGGTAAAGACCTTCGTCAGCAACTCAAGGAATCTTTCATCGCGACTTAAAACCATCCGACAGAGCTTCTCTACCAGGTTTTTTTCCTCAGCAGACGGCATACGGCTGAATTTTACCTTTTCATAGGTGTCTGACGCCTTCAAAAACATCCGATCCCAATAATCCAAATGCCTTCGCGGAGCATCAAACACATTCAGGGACATATCTGCAAACAGCTTTGAAGCATCACTACTGCTTGTTAACGGAATAAATTCCTGCGCCTGTTTGATATGCGGCAGAAACATCGTCGGTGAGTACCTGTCAATCACCTTGACCGGATGAATATAGGTCTGTCCCCTGACATTATAGATATTGATCAATACCTGAGTCGTTTCCCGAATCGCCGAAATCGTCTCATACGAATTCATATTTTTATAAATTGCAAAGAAAGCTACCGTTTTCAGTTCATATAAATACGGACAGGTGATCTGGAAAAAGTTGCCGATCATAAGATCCGTTGCCCAGGTGTACAAAAGATCGGACAGACAATCAAAAACGTAAAAGGCCTCTTCTCCCTCAGCTGCAATAATCTGGTGGACCTGCGTGGAAAAAGCTTCGAAACCGTGTTCGGCGTCAATATGGTACACTTTAACATTTTCATTGTCGTCAATAATTGGAGAATGACGCGCAAACCGCATATAAATCACTTTTCTGCCCTCGTCCAGACTCGTTCTGATAAAAGGCAGCACAAAGGATTCATAATCTGCGATATTGTCAACCTGCAGAACAACATTATCACCAATCCTGAGATGGTCGATGATCTCATCGAGCCCCGGCAGGCCGGACCTTATTTTCTTACGCTGATCCATTACACATCATTCCTTACGCCAATTTAGCTATCATTTTATCCTTAAAATTAATAATTGCTGACATTCAAATCTATATGTGCAAGCAGCCAATAACCGATACGCAAAAACCAAGCAATGAATCCTGGCATCTATCCATTACTTGGCTTTACTATTCGGTATGATAAAGCATAACGGTAGATGCCGTGTAATATCATGTTATCACATCCGGCATGAACATTACACTCTGTTTATCATAACAAGTGGCTAGATAATTATACTTTTGCCCATCAAATATTTGTCCACTTCTCTGGCTGCCAGCTTCCCTTCCTGGAAAGCCCAGACAACCAGACTCTGACCTCTGCGCATGTCGCCAGCAGCAAAAACTTTGTCGACATTCGTCTCAAAAAACGCATATTCCGCTTTGACATTGCTGCGGGCATCCCGCTCCAGCTTAAGCTCTTCAGGTATACTGTCTTCCGGCCCTAAAAAACCCATGGCAAGCAGGATCAGGTCCGCTTCCCATACCCTTTCGCTTCCTGGAATCACCTGCGGAACCATTCTGCCGGCAGCGTCTTTAACCCAGGTCAGGTTGACTGTATGGACTTCCTTGACCTCATCGTTCTCATTGCCCACAATCTTTGTGGTGGAAATGCAATAATTTCTCGGATCCTTGCCATTGAGAGTGATTGCTTCTTCCTGTCCGTAATCTACTTTTAGCTTTTTCGGCCATTCCGGCCAGGGGTTCGTAGCTTCAATACGACGAGCAGGCGGCTCAGGCAGAATTTCAAACTGGAAAACACTTTTGCAGCCATGCCGGATTGCCGTGGCCACACAGTCTGTCCCAGTATCCCCGCCGCCAATGATGATGACATTCTTACCCTTGGCACTGATAAAACTCTCATCCTTCAGGTTGGAATTCAATAGACTTTTGGTGGTCGCTTTCAGGAAGTCTACGGCATAATAAACCCCTTTCAGATCTTTGCCTTTCACATCCAGCCCCCGGGGCTTGGTAGCCCCTGTGCACAGCACAACGGCATCATAGTTTTCTACGAGCTCCTGGGCCTTCATATATTTGCCGACTTCGGTATTCAAAACAAACTCTATCCCGGACGCCTTCAGTACATCAAGCCGCCTTTCAATAAATCGTTTATCAAGCTTCATGTTGGGGATCCCATACATCAAAAGTCCCCCGGCCCGATCATCCCGTTCATACACCGTGACCTTATGGCCGACGGCATTCAGATAATAGGCCGCCGACAGTCCGGACGGGCCTGAACCGACAACAGCGACTTTTTTACCGGTGGCTTTGGCCTTCTTAGGGGTCACCCATCCTTCGGCAAACGCTTTCTCGATAATCTCATATTCAATGCTGTTAATGGTTACAGCGTCCATGATATAGCCTTCGGTACAAGCCCCTTCACAAGGTGCAGGGCAAACCCTTGAGGTGAATTCCGCGAACGGCGTTGTTCTACTCAGCCGTTTGTACGCTTCTCGCCATTGTCCTTTATAGACGAGCTCATTCCACTCTGGAATCAAATTGTGCAGCGGGCAACCTGAAGCGGCGCCGTTCAAGAGTACACCGCCATGGCAGAAAGGTACCCCGCAGTCCATGCAACGCGCACCCTGTGTCCGAACAATCTCGGGATCCTGGGGAAGCTTGACTTCATTGTAGTCTTTGATCCGCTCTTCAGGCTTCCTTTTCTTCGGATCGATTCTGTTATACTCTAAAAATCCTGTTGCTTTTCCCATGATCAGACCTTCCCTTCAAAGGCAGCCGTCAGGGCTTCTTCACCGCTTAAGCCAGCCTTATGAGCTCTATCGATATTTTCCATCATCTTTTTATAATCTCTGGGTATGATCTTCGTAAATCTTGGCGTGTAATTCGCCCAATCATCCAGTACTTTCCGGCCTAGGGGACTTCCCGTGTGCGCTACATGTTTACGGATCATTTCCCTGATTTCTTTCAGTTCCTTTTCCGAAGTGATTTTTTCCATGAGAATCAGGGACTTGTTGCAGTATATTTCTTCAAAATCAAGGATATAGGCAACACCGCCGGACATACCCGCAGCAAAGTTCCGTCCTGTCTTACCCAGGATCACAACTTTTCCTCCGGTCATATATTCACAGCCATGGTCGCCGACACCTTCAACAACCGCATTGACGCCGCTGTTTCGGACACAGAATCTTTCGCCGGCAATTCCGTTGATATAGGCTTCACCTGAAGTTGCGCCGTAGAAGGCGACATTGCCGATCAGGATATTTTTCGCTGGTTCAAAATCTGAAGTTTTTGGCGGATAGACCATAATTTTACCACCCGAAAGGCCTTTGCCGATATAGTCATTAGCATCACCTTCAAGTTCCAAAGACATGCCCTTGGGTGCGAATGCACCAAAGCTTTGACCAGCAGAACCTACAAAGGTCAGCTTAATGGTATCCTCCGGAAGCCCTTCTTCCCCGAAACGCTTGGTTATTTCACTGCCGACAATGGTTCCAACCACGCGGTCCACATTGTTGATCTTCAGTTTGGCCCGGATTGATTTTTTGTGTTCCAGGGCCGGCTTGCACATTCTTAAAAGCTTGCGCATGTCCAAGGATTCTTCCAGTCCATGGTTTTGCTGCTGTGACTTAAATCTGCCGACATCTGCACCGGCGTAGGGCTGATACAGAACCTGGGAAAGATCAACCTGGGCTGCTTTCCAATTCTTAATATTTTCTTTGTGTTTGAGCCTGTCTGTACGTCCAACCATTTCATTAATGGTCCTGAAGCCAAGTTTCGCCATGATCTCCCGCATTTCTTGTGCAACAAACAACATAAAATTCTCAACATGCTCAGGTTTGCCGGCAAAATTCTTGCGGAGCTCTTCATTCTGGGTTGCAATACCTACCGGACAGGTGTTCAGGTTGCAGACGCGCATCATCACACAGCCCATGGAAATGAGTGGAGTGGTGGCAAATCCATATTCCTCAGCGCCAAGGAGCGCAGCGATGACAACATCTCTGCCTGACAGAAGCTTACCGTCTGTTTCCAGGACGACCCTGTCCCTCAAGCGGTTAAGCACAAGGGTCTGATGGGTCTCGGCAAGACCCAATTCCCACGGCAATCCTGTATTTTTAATGCTTGTTCGCGGTGAAGCACCTGTACCGCCATCATAGCCGCTGATCAGAATAACGTCGGCCTTGCCCTTGGCCACACCGGCCGCAATCGTACCGACACCCACTTCAGAAACAAGCTTAACATTGATTCGGGCATCACGGTTGGCATTTTTAAGGTCATGGATCAGTTCCGCCAAATCTTCGATCGAATAGATATCATGGTGCGGCGGGGGGGAAATTAGTTCAACGCCTGGTGTCGAGTGTCGGACTTTGGCAATCGCCGGAAAAACCTTCCGGCCTGGAAGCTGCCCGCCCTCTCCAGGCTTGGCTCCTTGTGCCATTTTGATCTGTATTTCCGAGGCATTTACCAGAAAGCTGCTGGTAACACCAAAACGACCTGAAGCAACCTGTTTGATGGCACTGATTAGACTGTCGCCATTAGGCAGTTTTTTAAATCTTTCAGGATCCTCGCCACCTTCACCACTGTTACTTTTGCCGCCCAAACGGTTCATGGCAATCGCCATACATTCGTGGGCTTCCTTACTGATCGAGCCATAGGACATCGCCCCGGTCTTAAATCTTTTGACGATAGACTCGACCGGTTCGACTTCTTCGATTGGAATCGTATCTCCGGCGCTTATTTTAAAATCCAGCAGCTGCCTGAGTGTATAGATCTCCTCGTCATTAATTTTTCTGGAGTAATCTTTGAAAAGATTGTAATTGCCTTCCCGGCAGGCGCGCTGAAGCAGGTAGATCGTTTCCGGGTTGTAGAGATGAATCTCCCCACTATCTTTACATTGGTAGAAACCGCCGATTTCCAGTGTATCTGTGTAGAGTGCATTCTCATCAAAAGCACTTTCATGCCGCATTTGATTTTCCATCGTAATTTCTTCCAGACCGATTCCTTCCAGGCGGGATGGTGTCTGAGTAAAGTAGCGGTCAATCAGATCTCTTTTTAGGCCGACAGCTTCAAATATCTGGGCACCGTGGTAGCTGCGCATCGTCGAAATACCCATTTTCGTAAGCACCTTTAAGATGCCTTTGATCGAGGCTTTAATATAGTTCTTTTTTGCCTCCCGATAACTTAGACCATTCGTCATTCCTTTGGCTGCCAAGTCTCTGATCGTTTCGTAAGCAATATAGGGGTTGATCGCGGTAACACCGTACCCGATCAAGGCACAGAAATGGTGTACCTCCCTGGCTTCTCCGGTCTCCAGAACAATACCTACACTTGTCCGGATTTCACGGCATATCAAATGGTGATGCAGACCTGAAGATGCCAGAAGAGCGGGGATAGCGGCAAATTCTTTATTAACGCCCCTATCCGAAACAACAAGAATATTTGCGCCATCAGCAATTGCTTTATCTGCTTCCCGGGATATTTTGTCTAAAGCTCTTTCCATTGCTCTAAGCCCGCCAGTCGCCTTGTAAAGAATGGAAATCCTGGCTGTCTTAAACTTCCCGTTATTTAATTTCATAATGGTATCCAACTGCGTATTGGTGAGGATCGGTGATTCCAAATACACTGCGGAACTATGCGTCCGGTCAGGATCCAGAAGGTTTCCCGCATTCCCCAGGAGCATTGTGCCGGAGGTAATAATTTCCTCACGGATGCCATCAATCGGGGGATTCGTCACTTGGGCAAAAAGCTGCTTGAAATAATGGTACAGCATTTGAGGTTTGTCTGAAAGTACCGCCAGCGGTGAGTCCATACCCATCGATCCAACAGGGTCAATGCCATCAGTCGCCATCGGCAGAATCATTTTATTGATATCCTCATGGGTATAGCCAAATGCTTTCTGCTGGGAGATAATATCTTCCAGCATCGGTGCTTCCAACTCGTCGTCAGCAGGGAGATCACTTAAATAGACAATATGCTTCTTATTCCACTCTTCATACGGATGCATCAGGGAAACACTCTTTTTGATTTCCTCATCAGAGATGATCCTTTGTGCTTCCGTATCGATCAGGAGCATTTTACCCGGTTCTAGACGGCCTTTATATTTGACATTTTCAGGTTTGATGTCGAGAACCCCCACCTCAGAGGCGAGGATGACTTTATCATCTTTGGTGACATAATAACGTGATGGTCTGAGTCCGTTCCTGTCCAGTACGCCACCGATAACCGTTCCGTCCGTAAAGCCCATGGCAGCCGGTCCGTCCCAGGGCTCCATGATAAAATTGTTAAACTCATAAAAGTCCTTTTTTTCTTTGGACATCAGATCGTTCTTTTCCCATGGCTCAGGAATCATCATCATGACAGCATGAGGAAGCGATCTGCCGGTAAGATGGATAAACTCAAGACTGTTGTCAAACATGGCCGAATCGCTGCCCGACTCGTCAACAATCGGATATACCTTGGAAATATCATCAAACAACGGTGAATCAATGCATTTCTGTCTGGCCTTCATCCAGTTCACATTACCTCTGATGGTATTGATTTCCCCGTTATGGACAATATACCGGTTCGGGTGCGCCCGCTCCCAGCTCGGAAAGGTATTGGTGCTGAACCTGGAATGAACCATGGCCAGTGCCGAAACAAAATCAAGGTCGGAAAGATCCAGATAAAAATTCCTAAGTTGTTCGGCTGTAAGCATACCTTTATAGACAATGGTTTTGCTGGAAAGGCTGGCAATATAGAAGGAGCCGCCCTTGTCTTCACACATTGGGATGATCAGTTTTTCCGCTCTTTTCCGAATGACATAGAGCTTTCTTTCAAAATCCATATCATCGGTCAGATCAGGGCTTCTTCCGATAAAAACCTGTATAAACCGAGGCATAACAGCTTTGGCACTATGGCCGACCGTCGATTTGTCAATCGGGACTTCCCGCCACCCAAGAATCTTCTGTCCTTCCTCACGAACAATCTTTTCAAAAGAATCCATCTGGGTAACCCGAAAATCTTCATATTTATGGGCAAAAATCATCCCCACACCATATTTGCCCTTTTCCGGTAAATTAAAACCAAGAACATCACATTCCCGTTTAAAGAAGTCATGGGGTATTTGTACCAAAATACCAGCGCCGTCACCCGTATTCTCATCCGCACCACTGGCACCTCTGTGGTTTAAATTCTCCAGAACTGTTAAAGCTTCCTCGACAATGTCGTGCGATTTTTCACCTTTGATATTCACGACAAATCCCATACCGCAGGCATCGTGCTCAAAGGCCGGATCGTAAAGACCCTGTTTTCTTGGCAATTGATTGTATTCCATATTACACACCCTTTGTTGGAGTTTACATCGATAGTTTCTTTACGATTTTACCAAAAATCCATCAATAACATAACTGTTTTAAGTAAAAAATATTGTATTCATTTTAATTTTTTCAATATTTCTTATTTTTTTATCAATTTATTGCCAATGTTTAAATATTAAAATTTAATATTTAAAATTCATTATTTTGCATCACTAATATCTTATAATGAATACAGTATATTGTTTGTTTTGTTATATTCAAACGCAAATTAATATTGTAGAATACGGTTATTGATAAAAACACTATTTTTTTCTGGAGGGTAAAAATATGTCTTATGTCCAACAAGTCATGGAACAGGCTATTAAAAGAAGCCCTAACGAGCCTGAGTTCCACCAAGCGCTCAAAGAAGTACTGGAATCTTTGGAACCGGTAATTGCCAAACATCCCGAATATGAAAAAGCTGGTATCCTCGAGCGGCTCGTCGAGCCCGAGCGCGTGATCATGTTCAGAGTTCCCTGGGTCGATGACAAAGGAAATGTTCAGGTTAACCGTGGTTTCCGTGTTCAATTCAACAGTGCTATTGGTCCTTACAAAGGCGGCCTGCGTTTACACCCGTCTGTTAACCTTGGCATCATCAAATTTTTAGGTTTTGAGCAAATCTTCAAAAACTCCCTGACCGGACTTCCAATCGGTGGCGGCAAGGGCGGCAGTGACTTTGATCCCAAAGGCAAATCCGATAACGAAATCATGAAATTCTGCCAAAGCTTCATGACCGAACTTTGCAAACATATTGGTGCAGACACTGACGTTCCTGCGGGTGATATCGGTGTTGGCGGCAGAGAAATCGGTTACATGTTCGGCCAGTATAAGAGAGTCAGAAATCTCTTTGAAGGCGTACTTACTGGAAAAGGCCTGACTTATGGCGGAAGCTTAGTTCGTACCGAAGCAACCGGCTATGGTCTGGTTTATCTGATGGACGAAGCAATTAAAGATATCGGCAAATCCTTTAAAGGTGCTACCGTTGTTATCTCCGGTTCAGGCAACGTTTCGATTTATGCAGCCGAAAAAGCCATGCATCTGGGTGCCAATGTTGTTGCCCTGAGCGATTCCAACGGCTACATCTACGACAAAAACGGTATCGACCTGAAGACCGTTAAGCAGCTCAAAGAAATTGAAAGAAGAAGAATCAAGGATTATCTGGAATTCCATCCGAAGGCCGAATACAAAGAAGGCTTCGAAGGCATCTGGACCATTCCTTGCGATATCGCTCTTCCCTGCGCTACGCAGAACGAATTGAACGAAGAATCCGCCAAGGCTCTGGTTGCCAATAAATGCTTTGCTGTCGGTGAAGGTGCAAATATGCCTTCTACTCCGGAAGCAGTCAAAGTATTCCATGCCAATAAAATTATCTTTGCTCCTGGTAAAGCTGCCAATGCCGGCGGTGTTGCAACCTCCGCTCTGGAAATGTCCCAGAATAGCATGCGTTATTCCTGGACTTTCGAAGAAGTTGACGCCAAACTTAAGGACATCATGGTCAACATCTATCGCAATGCCAGCTCAGCTGCCAAAGAATACGGCTGTGAAGGCAACCTGGTTGTCGGCGCCAACATTGCCGGCTTCCTGAAAGTTGCTAACACTATGATGGCTCACGGCGTGATCTAAGCTGGAGCTGCCTAACGATTTGTATACCCATAATATAGTCTTGATACCATTGAAATTAAAAAGACCTCTTGGGGACTGAGTATGTTCAAACAACTCGCACCCAAAAGGTCTTTTTTATTAATATAAGTAATCAATTCTTTTTAAAAACAGTCTATAATTTAGTCCACAAATGTAAGTTTTCTATCTCCCAGAATAAAAAAACATACAGACTTGCTCAAATAACTATTTGCTCTCAACCATCACCCTCGGCACTCTCTTAGAAATACCGCACAGGATCTCATAGCTGATCGTTCCGCATCGTTCAGCAATCTGATCTGCGGAAATAAACAAGTCACCGTCTTTGCCAAGTAGAACAGCTTCATCTCCTTCTTGGATCCCTTCAATTTCTGTTACATCAACCATGGTCTGATCCATGCATATTTTACCGATGATCCTGGCTTTCTTTCCCTTCAGCAAGACCTCAGCACCATTGGATAGAGAACGGCGCAGACCGTCTCCGTAACCGATCGGCAGCGTTGCCACTTTTGTGGGTCTATCGGCAATAAACGTACGTCCGTAACCTACACTTCCACCCTTTTCAATCGTCTTCAGCTGGGAAATGCGGGCTTTTAAAGACATGATCGGTTCAAAGCCAGCTTCCTGTCCAACATGGTCCATCGGTAAAAGTCCGTACAAAATGATACCCGGACGGCAAAGTTCGTAATGGCTTTCGGGAATCTGCATGATTGCTGCGGAATTTGCGGCATGACGGAGCGGAATTTTTATTCCAGCCGCGCACAACTTTTCATATAAGTCATCAAAGATCTTTAGCTGCTGGTTTGCATAAGACAAATCAGTGCTGTCGGCCGTAGCCAAATGGGTATAGATTCCCTCCAGATAAAGGCCTGGAAACTTTGAAATTTTTTGGATATCCTCAAGTGCATTTTCGCAAAAACCTGTCCTGCCCATTCCCGTATCCACTTTGATATGGAGTCTTGCTGTTTTATTCAGCTTCAGCGCTGCGGTTGAAAGCGCTTCAGCCTGTTCGATTTGAAATATTTCGGGAATGATCTCTTCTTTGACCAGTGTTTCTGAATACTTCGACAATGTAGGCCCAATGATCATTAGGGCAATATCCGGGAATTCTCTTCTGAGCTCCAAAGCTTCTTCCAGGATAGCAACCCCGAATCTGGTAACCCCTTCTTCCTTTAGAGTCCGAACAACCTCGACTGCACCGTGTCCGTAGGCATCTGCCTTGACTATGGGCATTATTTCACTGTCGGCGTACTGCCGTATCCTTTTTAAATTGCGTCTTAAAGCCCCCAAATCAACTTCTGCCCAAACCGGACGAAAAATATTCATTCTAAAAATCTCCTCACTGCTCTATCTCTTTTCTGACCCTCGGGAGGCAATCAGCTACTTCCGAAGCTGTGAAACCTGATAAACCAAACTGATCCTTTAAAACATCTCCAGCCTTGCCGTGAAGATAAACCCCCATGCAAGCCGCCCCTAACGGAGGGACACCCTGGGCAATCCAGGACATAATACTTCCGGTCAGTACATCCCCTGTGCCGCCTGTGCCAAGTCCTGCATTACCTGTCGGATTCAGAAAAACTCTGCCGTCCGGCGAAGCAACGACCGAACCTGCGCCTTTCAGGACAACAATGGCACCCCATTCCAGGGCTTTGGCCAGTGCTATCTTCAAGCGGTTTTCCTGAACCTCGTCAATTGAACAGCCGCATAAGCGAGCCATTTCCCCAGGATGAGGCGTCAGAATAAGATTGCCTCTTCCTTTCCTTAAGCTGAGTACATCCGGTTCGCGAGAAATTAGATTCAACGCGTCTGCATCCAGAACTACCGGTACATCGGTCTCTATCAGTATATTTTTTATGACATTAAGAAATGACCCCGTTTGCCTGAGTCCGGGACCTGCTGCACAAGCGTCAGCTCCTTGTAACCGCTCCTGAATGACCGGCCAGGCATTGACGCTTAACATCTCATAATCCTTTGCTGGCCAAACCGTAGCTTCAATGACTCCCAAATCGACCGTCTCAGCAATCGCTTCAGGGGTAACGATCTGAAGAAGCCCTGCCCCGCAGCGTAGAGCCGACTTTCCTGCCAGGATGACAGCCCCGCTCATTCCAAGCGATCCGCCAATCAGAACCGCCCGGCCATGCGTACCTTTATGGCCCATTATGTGTCTTACTGGAATCAAAGGCCGGATGACTTCATCCGTCAATAGATAGGCAAATATTTTTTCTTCGCCTATCACTTTTTCGGGAATTGAAATTTGGTCAATGACCAGCCTTCCTGTATAGATTAATCCTTCTCCAAGAAAATGTCCAAGCTTTGGTAAGCCAAATGTAACTGTCACATCTCCTTCTACTGCAATCGTATGAACTTTCCCCGTATCTGCTTCCAGACCGCTGGGAATATCGACACAAACCACTGGCATGTCGGCTTTGTTTAAGTCTTCAATAAAACCTGCTAGGGATTCCGGAATTTCTCCTTGAAAGCCTGTTCCATACAGCGCATCAACAGCGACCTGAGACTGCATCAGGGCAAGCTTGAATAGACGAAGCTGTTTTTCGTCTTCGACAGGAATAATCTTTTCCCCCATTTTCTGGAACAATTCATAATTCAGCTTGGCATCCCCTTGAAGCTCAGTAGGATTTGCGAAAAGAAAAACGGTCACTTCCATCCCCAATACACAGAGATGCCTGGCCACTGCCAGACCGTCACCGCCATTATTGCCTTTTCCGGCAAGAATAACTGCCCTCAAACCGTGAAGCGACTTCTTTTCGTCCTTCAGCAAAATAATCTTTATTTCCCTTACCACTGCCAACGCGGCATTCTCCATAAGAATTGCCCCGGGGATTCCAAAATGATTGATTGCGTTGGAATCAATGCTGCGCATTTGTCCGGCACTTACAATACGCATTTTTCTATCCTCCTCGGAAAAACTTTTCCTACTCATTATAATGAACACAGCCTAGAACCTTGTCAACTTCAAAATGAATGTTGGTTGCTGTCTAATATTTGGGGTACCAACAATATCTATTCCAGAATAACAGATGCTATGGCCGTATCTTTACTGTGAGAGAGGCTTATTCGGACTGTCTCAGCTCCTCTCAACCGTGCTGCAGCCTGTGCCCTTTCACTCAAATATACAACTGGTTCTCCCACTTCATTCCTCAAGATCTCAATATCATGCCAGCTAAGACCCCTGAGTCCGATTCCCAGTGCCTTAAGCACCGCTTCTTTGCCTGCAAACCTAGCAGCTAGGGAAGACACATGTTTTTTTGATAGTTCGGTCAGTTCCCTATCGGTAAACAGTCTGGCAACCAGTTTCGAATGTCTCCGGCAGGCCTGCTCAAATCTGGCTATTTCAATAATATCTATACCTGGATACAAATGGACTTCCCCGTTTCTTCGTAAAATCAAATACCTTTTCTGTCCCCGGTACTAAGAATAGCGTCCTGAATTTAGGGTTCAGCAGAAGGCTGCTGTGGACTGATCTGCTTGTATGGAAGCCTCATTTCCGCAGTCGTCCCCTCACCTATTTTGCTTTCAATGTTTAATCCGTATTCTGAACCATATAAACCCTTTAGGCGGGCATGGACATTAGCGAGCCCTACACCATTGCCTGAACCTACACCGGGCAGCAGCACATCTTTTAGCCGGTCTTCTTCAATCCCCATCCCGTTATCAATGACTTCTACAAAAAGCTCGCTTTTACCATCTACCAGCCCGAGTTCCCTGACCCGGATCGTTACAACACCACTCGGCATGATCATAGGGGTAATCCCATGTTTGACCGCATTTTCAACTAGGGGTTGAATACTCAGTCTTGGCACCTCGGCATCCATCAGTGCCTTAGGAATTTCCAGCTTAATCTTCAGCTTTTTTCCAAAGCGGGCTTTTTCCAGCACAAAATAATTATTAACAAATTCCATCTCTTCCCGAAGCGAAATGAGTGCGCCTTTAGATTTTAAAGACTTTCGGAAAAATTCGGCAAGATGGATCAGCAGCCTTCTGGCCCGGTTAGGGTTGGTTCGACTGGTGGCAATAATTGTATTCAGAACATTAAAAAAGAAATGCGGATTGATTTGAGCTTGAAGCGCATCGAGTCTGGCTTCCATCGTCAGATTGGTCTGATGGTCCAGTTCAGCCACTTCCACCTGAAGGCTTAAAATCTGGCCCATACCAAGTGCAAGTCTGATCAGGTCAGGAGAAATATTTCCTCCCTTCGTTTCATAGAGCTTAAATGTTCCGACAACATTTCCTTTGCATACGAGCGGAACAATGACTGCCGCCGCCAAAGGACAGTCACACGTTTCCGACATCGGGCAGTTTAATTCTTCCTGCGTCTGAACAACTTTATATTTTGCAGTGTTTATGACCTCTCTGGTCGCTGCCGTCAGAATCTTATCGCCGGGATGGTGTCTGTCACAGCCTGCCCCAAGATAGGCAAGCTGTTTCTCACAATCGGTGATCGAGACTGCGGCCACCTGAGCAATCCCGTGAATGATTTTAGCAATGGCTTCGGCATTTTGTTTATTCAAACCACCGCGCAGGTAAGGAAGTGTTTCGTTAGCAATCTTTACACTCAGGTCTGCCCTGCTTAACGTCTGCTGCGGCACGACCTTTTTTTCTAAATTTTTCATATTCCAGAAGTAATATCCGGCATCAATTACCATAAAAACGGCCAATAGCAAAGCATTCTGTAAATAAAGGCCTAGGGAAATTTCAAGGGCTATGACCACAATAAGGATTATATTCTTATTTTTCATCGTCACATCTCCCCCAAAAAATTATTTTAATAAGCTCCGGACTTTTTTATTGCCATTCTCCGAGCTGACTACGAGAAGAATATCTCCTTCTTCGAGCAGAAAGTCGGCTTCAGGAGAAAAATTCTCATTACCGTTTCTGACAACCCCTACGACTGTTGCTCCAGTTTTTTCTCTGACTTTAAGTTCTCTCAGAGAACAGCCAATTGCGGATGATTCTGACTGGATTTTGAGTTCTTCGACATCATTCCAGCGAGAGATATATCGATCGGCATAGGTCGAAACTTTTGCAAGCAGCGCATCAATTTGCTTATCAATTTCCTTTCTCTGTTCCATCAGGCTTTTCAACTCGTCAATAAAGGCTTGAACCTCATTTTTTTGGTTAAAAGACTTTAAAAATTTTTCGGCCTCTATTCTGGAGTTTACAATAATACCAATACCTGGTTTAACCCTGACGATTCCTTCATGTTGAAGAATAGCAATTGCCCTGCGGATCGTCTCCGGAGAAACATTGAATCTTCCTGCCAGGGTCGATCTTCCGTGGATTTTTTCCTCTTCGCGGAACTCACCGAGAACAATAGCATGTGCAATCTCATTTGCAATTTCCTGATATTTGGCCTGTTCTAAGATAATCCCTTTCTTTCCTTGCTGATTTCAGATACTAAGCGGCCAATCATTCTATATCTTCTATGATGCACGCATCAAATTTTTTGCCTTTTACGTAATTCTACCCTAGGTAGTTGGGGAAGACAATCTTTTCTATAAAAAAGACCATTTCCAGGCAATATTGAAGTAGCGCCATACCCGCTAATATCTTTCCATTATTTGACTAAATCGGACATTTTAACCCTCTTGACACCCGACAACTTGCAATGATATGATTGGTTGGCAGTATAATTAAGTTACTTTATTCATAGTATGGAGGTTTTTTGTTATTAGCGTTTGGAGGAGGGATAAATATGGCAATCGAACTATATAGACCGCATCGTGATTATCATTATTTTTCTATAAAACGTGCCGAGGAATTAAAGGAACGAATTGAACCCTATCTGCAAAAAGCTAACCAGATACCTGCCGGACTTAATTTGACAGATTTATATTCTGCCCAAAAGGAAAGGATCCTTCAATACTTTGGGGCAACCCAGGAAATTTGGGATGACTGGCGGTGGCAAATGAGCCACAGGATCATGGATGTTAACACACTGGATTCTCTTTTTCCGTTAACCGAAGCTCAAAAAAATGAGATCTCAACAGTTGGCCGGATATACCGTTGGGCCGTATCACCGTATTACCTCAGTTTAATGGATTTTAGCAACCCTGAAGACCCCATCGTACTACAGGGTATACCCAAAATAGAAGAGCTTTTCGATAAGAGTGGAGAGGAAGATCCGATGGGAGAAGCCTTAACCTCTCCCGCTCCGTGTATTACCAGACGTTATCCAGACCGTTTGATCATTAACGTTACAAATATGTGCGGCATGTACTGCCGTCACTGCCAGCGCCGCCGCAATATCGGCGAAACGGACGGACATAAAGAAAAAGAAGATCTTAAAGCCGCTCTGGATTATATCCGTGAGAACCCAGAAATCCGGGATGTGCTGATCACAGGCGGGGATGCGCTTCTTTTAAGTGACCAGACCATCGAATGGCTGCTTGCTGAACTTCATAGTATTCCACATGTTGAAATTAAACGCCTTGGAACCAGGGTCCCTGTAACCCTACCGATGCGGATTACCGATGAACTTCTGGCCATACTTGCCAAATATCCGCCAATCTATATCAATACCCAGTTTAATCATCCGAAAGAAGTGACGCTGGAAGCTAAAAAAGCCGCAGATAAGCTTGTTTCTACCGGTGTTGTACTTGGCAACCAGGCCGTACTGCTTAAAGGCATTAATACGGACCCGGATGTCATGAAGAAAATGAATCAGGAATTGCTAAAAATTCGTGTTCGTCCCTACTATCTCTTTCATGCCAAAAATGTCAAAGGAACGCGGCATTTTATTCCGTCTATTCAGGAAGGGCTTACCGTTATGGAAGCCCTCAGAGGATTCACCTCCGGCCTGGCTGTTCCTACCTATATTATCAATGCACCAAAAGGAGGCGGCAAAACCCCGCTTCTCCCTCAATATCTTCTTTCCCTCGATGAGCACCAGGCTATTTTGAAGACATGGGAAGGGAAAATTGTTTATTATGAGAATCATTGCGCTGATGAAGGCTAAGTTAACCGCATTTACCAGGTTAGCGGGATTTTGGCGTTATAATGAATTCCTTGAAAGCTTCCTCTTCGTTCCATCTCTTGATCGATACCGTTTAAGACCTCCCATTTACGTCGGGTCCACATTGGGGCAATAACATCTTTGAGTGGTCCGTCACCCATGAGTCTGTGGATAATCATATGGGGAGGAAGAATCTCCAGAATATCGGCTACGAGGTCTATATATTCTTCTATTGAAAGCAGCTGAAGACCGCCCTGGGTGTAAAGATCAGCCAGCGGAGTCCCTCTTAAGATATGCAACGAATGAATCTTTACCCCCTGGATCGGGATTTGGCTGATCGCTTGTGCTGTCCTATACATTTCCTCCCGGGTTTCACAGGGCAGTCCCATAATGATATGGGCACAGACCCGGATATTCCTTTGTCTGAGCTTCTTCACACCCTCCAGGAAACAATCAAAATCATGTCCCCTGTTCAACCAGTCCAAGGTTTTGTCATGAACAGACTGCAGACCCAGTTCTACCCATAGATAGGTCTGTTTATTCAGGTTTTCCAGAACATTAAGGATTGCCTCGTTCAGACAATCCGGTCTGGTCGAGACTGATAAGCCGACGACATCTTCCAGTGCCAATGCTTCCCGGTATAAATTTTCCAGATAATCTTCAGGACCATAAGTCGCAGAAAACGATTGAAAATAAGCAATATATTTTGCTTTTAGCCATTTTTTTAGAGTCCTTTCCCGAACCTGGTTAAACTGTTCGTGAATGGACAGACCTCTTTGCCCTGCAAAATCGCCGGAACCTTTTTCACTGCAAAATATACAGCCCCCGTCACTTACCGTCCCATCCCGGTTTGGGCAGCTGAGACCTGCATCCAAAGATACTTTGATAACTTTTTCGCCGAAAAATTTGCGGAAATGTTCATTTAATGTATAATAGCGTTTGTTCATGTTCAGCCCCAGTTTTAACTTGCAATATCTTATCTCTTCTCTATGCCATGTGTTCAATAACTCTCTGTATCGTTGACTTGTCCGTGTCATATATACTTTTGTGTCTTTTCCTGTATCCTATTATAGCTTTAGTTGGTCTAAAACAAAACAACAATGGTAAGATCTGTAATTTATTTCCAATAAAACCAGAGACCGGAATCAAATGTATTTCCAGCTTAGAGGTGACATACTTTGAATTCCGGTCTCATTATCTTCATAAGATTACATCTGCTTATCATATTTTTAGGTCTGTACTTATAACGTCAATCTTGTTGCTTTATAAATTATAAATTGAATTTGCTGTTAATCCTTCAAAATCGGGATAAGCACTTTCTCCGTGTTGGGTCGTATCAAGACCGCTGACCTGTTCAGCGTCTGTAGCTGTAAGCGGAGTGATCGCTCCGATGGCTTTCAGCAGGATAAATGTTACCAGACCTGCGTATAAATATGTTGCCAGTACTGCGATGAGCTGTATGCCGACTTGATGGAAATCGCCAGTGTAGAACAGACCGTCTTTACCGAGAGGGTTAATTGCGGTTGTGCAAAAGATACCTGTCGCCAGAGCTCCCCAGGTTCCGCCGATTCCGTGGATGCCAAAGGCATCCAGCGCATCATCATAACCAAGCTTATCTTTAAGGATTGCAACTGCAAAGTAGCATAATCCGCCGGCTCCAAGGCCGATTACCATGGCGGAGGCGTTTGTTACATAGGCACAAGCAGGTGTTATGGCTACTAGCCCTGCAACAGCTCCGGAAATCGCCCCCAGGACAGTTGGCTTTCCACGATGCAGTTTTTCTGCAACGACCCAGCCCAAAAGCCCTAAAGCGGCCGCAATAAATGTTGTCACAAAAGCAATTACTGCAATTCCGTCAGCCGCCAGTTCACTGCCTGCGTTAAAGCCAAACCAGCCAAACCATAACAGGGCGCCGCCCAGAATCACGTAAGGAATATTATGCGGAATGGTCGGATCTGTGGACTTATTAATGCGTTTTCCGATCACAAGTGCTGCAATCAGACCGGAGAAACCTGAACTGATATGAACGACAGTACCGCCGGCAAAATCAAGTGCACCTAAATTTCCAAGCCAGCCGCCGCCCCATACCCAGTGCGCGATCGGAACGTACACCAGTAAACTCCAGAAACTCATCAGTAAAACAAATGCGGGAAAACGCAAGCGTTCGGCAGTCGCACCGGTCATCAAAGCCGGTGTCAGAATTGCAAACATCATCTGGAAAACCATGAAAAGAAGATGTGGAATTGTAGCACCTTCAGTTCTTGGCTCCAGCCCTACACCCTTCAGCATTAGATGGTCAAGACCGCCGATGACTGAACCGATATCTGGTCCAAAAGCAAGCGAATAACCTAAAACTACCCAGATAACTGTTACAACACCCATCGCGATAATACTTTGCATCATCATGGATAAAACATGGCGTTTTTTAACCAGTCCTCCGTAAAAAAAGGCCAGACCGGGTGTCATTAACATAACAAGTGCAGTGGAAATAATCATAAAACCGATATCCCCAGTTGTGTAATTCATTTTCTTCTCCTCCTTAGTTTCTTGGTGTATTTCTTATAGGTTTATAGATAGTTTGATACAAGCCTTTACCTACGCGCGACGACTAATAAAAAAAGCCCCAAAAAAGTATTGCACTTTTTTGAGGCCCCGTTGCCTAATTGACTTGTGTATAACAAACGATCTATCTGTACTATATTATCCGGAAACCAATCTGTAAAGAGGTTTTTTGTTTAAATAATGTATACATTCCTGTATACATTCTTCAATATTACGCATACCTGGTTAACCCTAAACCTGTCATTGGTCATAAGAGTCCAACTCCCCAGATATCCCGGCCGCAGTGCCCGCATTTCCCTTCCGTGGTTTTCATGGTCACCCAAAGGTCTCTGGTGATGACTTCCTGCCCGCATTGCGGACAATAGGTCGTATTTCCTCCTGCCATATTCCCGAGGTATACATAGGGCAGGGTTTCTTTGGCCAGCGTCCATAGTTTTTTTAATTTCTTTTCATCAGTTGCCGGTATTTTGCTTTTATGCATAGGATGATATTTGCTCAAATGCCACGCCAGCGGAGTATTTAGACCGGATAGCCATTTGGCCAGCGTCTTAATTTCCTGTGGACTGTCATTTAAGTTCGGGATAACGAGCGTTGTAATCTCGGTATGAACGTTTGGCACCAGCGTTTCAACTGTTTTTAATACCCACTCCAGTTTCCCTCCGGTGTATTTCTCGTAGAATTCCGGAGTGAATCCTTTAATATCAATATTGACCGCATCGAGGTATGGCATCAGATATTCGAGGTATTTCTGTTCGATAATCCCATTGGATACCAGAACAACCTTCCCTCCCCATTCTTTAATAAGAGGAGCTGTCTCCAAGATCATTTCGTACCAGACCAGAGGCTCCGTATACGTAAAACAAATCCCGATGGACGGGTCTTCCGTGGCCATTTCCGTCAACTGCTTCGGGAAAATCCGGCGGCCCTGCTCATATTTCTGGGAAATCTCATAGTTCTGGCAAAAGAAGCAGTGCAGGTTGCAGCCATAGCCGCCGACCGAGAATATCTGCCTTCCCGGGTAGAAATGATAAAGAGGTTTTTTCTCCACAGGATCAAGATGAAACGCAGCGACTTCAGCAAAAGTCAGTGGTATGATTTCACCATTTTGGCACCCTCTGACCTTACAAAATCCAGACTGGCCTTCTTTAAGTTTACAGTGATGCGGACATAGCGGACATTCAGAAAATCCTGCCATATGCTTCATCCCTCTTTCCTGTTATTCAAAAAAACGTTCGACTTCAAAACGCCAGAGTTCGACATCCTCCCCCGGCTCAATACCAGCTTTCTGTTTGGCTATTCCGACCTGTTCCTCAGCCTTATCAATCCCTTCAAGATGAGGCAGCAACAACCCGACCTTTCCACCCCGGCGTACGATTACCCCGTAACGCTGAGGATCCAGTTCTTCAGGCCCAGTAATCTTCTCCGTGTCTCCAAGAACATCGACAGATACAGATATTAAGGGCAGTTCTTCCGGTTGGACCGGCCAAAAGCGTGGATCCTGGGTACCTGCTGCTATGGCGTTATGTCTAATCTCTGAAGCCAGGTCTTCTCTTACCGGTTGGATCGTGCCAATGCAGCCCCGCAAAGTCCCATCCTTTTTAAGGGAAACAAAGCAGCCTTTCTTTTCTTTCAGTAGAGGATCTCCAGGAATATTTAACCTGTCAAAAGGCTGGGATGTAAGATAGTAAGTCAGGCATTCCCTGGCATAGCCGGCAATCGGTGAAGAACGGAAGATCTCAGCAATGAGGTAACCTACACCAAATGGTCCTTCATAGGAGAGAACCTTAATCGCGCCTTCTCTCGCCCCGAGTGCAAACAGCAGAGAATGATAACCGCACTGAGCTGCTTCATCCAAGAGACTTGCGGGAATCGCCCTAAGCAGCGTCGTGTCTCTTTTCAGTCCTTTGACTATAAGCTGGTCCAGTTTGGGGCCGGAAGGGTGGGACCCATAAGGCCCGTCTTCTTTGAGCCGGTGGGAAAGGTCACCGCTTGCAATCAAGGCGCAGCATTCGGCTGCATCATTTAAAATTTGGCCAACTTTTTGTCCGTAATGTTCCGGACGGATCATCGGCATGCTTAAGACAACGATCTTTCCGGACCATCCGGCTTGATGAAGAAAGTAAAGCGGGATGAGTGAACCATGATCGAGCTCTGCCCGAACAGGAAAAGCATCAGGAATCTTTTCCCTGATGTTCTCTACCAGCTGTTGATCCGTTTCAAAGCTCAAATTCACCTGCCCAGCCCCAAAACGGCTAAAACTCCCAGAAAGCGTCTCGCCGCTTAAATACGCCAAACCCTGCTCAGCCAGCGGCGCATGGGGGGATACAATCAGGATCGTCTCCGTATTCATCTTGATGACTTGCTGAACAAGCGTCCTATAAGCATCTACTGTTTGCTGACAACCTTTTTCTTCGCCATGCCCGACCTCAGGCACAAGAATCGGAGGATGAGGAACAAATCCCACATAGACAAGACTCATAGCAATACCCCCTTAGTTTCTGGTATATTGAGAATTAAAAATTCATTTTATCTATGATTAATTTTTTTATATATTTTCTTTTTATATGCACATTTATCCTGCCATTGCTTCTATTTGGATTGGATTAATTATTATCCGAATATATTTTGTATACATCGGAATAAACACTTGTTATTTCTAAAAAAGTATGTTAACTTTTTGATATATTTTTATAGGTAATTTGAGCAAAGATGCTTATTCCTCGATCAAACGCTTTGAGGTCTAAGTTTGTTTTTGCTTTTTTTGCTTTTTATGGTTATTTAACTATTTACCATTATCTAATATCTAAATTCTGAAGGGAGATTTCGAAACAATGGATATCTTTGCAATGAACGTTTTTAACGATGCCGTCATGAGGGAACGGCTGCCCAAAGCAACCTACAAAGCTTTGAAAAAAACAATTGAGGACGGGAAAGCGCTGGACCCCGATGTTGCAGAAATCGTTGCAAATGCAATGAAAGACTGGGCGATTGAAAAAGGAGCTACCCACTATACCCACTGGTTCCAGCCGATGACAGGACTCACTGCGGAGAAGCATGACTCGTTTATTTCTCCGACTGCCGACGGCAAAGTCATTATGGAGTTTTCCGGCAAAGAACTGATCAAAGGCGAACCTGACGCGTCTTCTTTCCCAAGCGGCGGCATTAGAGCTACGTTTGAGGCCAGAGGCTATACTGCCTGGGACTGCACCTCTCCGGCTTTTGCCAGAGAAGAGAAAAACGGCAACGTCACGCTGACGATTCCCACAGTATTCTATTCGTATACCGGTGAAGTTCTCGACAAAAAAATTCCGCTTTTGCGCTCTATGGAAGCACTCTCCAAACAAGCAGTAAGACTGTTAAAATTATTTGGCAATACGACAGCAACCCGGGTCATTTCTACGGTCGGACCCGAGCAGGAATACTTTCTGATTGATAAAAGTTTTTTTGATGCCAGAATGGATTTAGTCCTTACCGGCAGAACACTCTTTGGCGCTCCTCCGGCTAAGGGCCAGGAAATGGAAGACCATTACTTCGGCAGCATCAAAGAGCGCATTGCTGCCTTTATGAAAGAATTGAATGAAGAACTCTGGAAGTTAGGCGTTTTGGCTAAAACGCAGCACAACGAAGTTGCTCCTGGCCAGTTTGAAATTGCCCCAATTTTCTCGACAACCAATGTTTCTACCGACCATAACCAACTGGTCATGGATACTTTGAAAAAGGTTGCCTTGCATCATGATCTGGTCTGCCTGCTTCATGAGAAACCGTTTGCAGGCGTCAATGGTTCCGGGAAACACAATAACTGGTCCATGAGCACCAATGATGGACAGAATCTGCTTGATCCGGGAAATACCCCGCACGATAACGCTCAGTTCTTAACTTTCCTTTGTGCTGTCATTAAAGCTGTGGACGAATACTCCGAACTGCTCAGGGTGTCCGCCGCCAACCCTGGAAACGACCACCGTCTCGGTGCGAATGAGGCTCCCCCGGCGATCATTTCCATGTTCCTCGGCGACATGCTGACGGATATTGTCGAACAAATCCAAAATAACGGCGGTGCTGTATCATCCAAACCAAATGGCACTTTGACAGTCGGCGTGTCCACGCTTCCGGAAATTCCAAAGGATAACTCCGACCGCAACCGGACTTCACCGTTTGCCTTTACCGGAAATAAATTTGAGTTCCGCATGGTTCCTTCCAGTGCATCCATTGCTGGTCCGAACATGGTCCTAAACACGATTGTCGCTGAAAGTATTTGCCAGATTGCCGATAAGCTTGAAAAGGCTGCCGATTTTAACAGCGAACTGCAGGCCCTCTTGAAAGAAATTCTGGTCAAACACAATCGTATCATCTTCAATGGCAACAACTATTCCGAAGACTGGGTCGTAGAAGCAGAAAAACGCGGTCTGCCGAACATCAAATCCATGGTGGAAGCTTTGGAGCACTTCATTGATGAGAAGTGTGTTAATGTGTTCGAGAAACACGGTGTATTGAGCAAACAGGAAGTTCATTCCCGCTACGAGATTTTGCTGGAACAATACAGCAAAACGATCAATATCGAAGCCAAAACGATGATTGATATGGCTAACAGGCTGATTCTTCCCGCAGCTGCAAAATATGTAGCTGACCTTGCCGGGTCCGTACAAAGTGTTAAAGCTGCTGTAGTTGCTGCGGACACCTCCGCGCAGGAAGAAGTCATTAAAGAAGTATCCTCGGCTTTAGGTTCCTTTAAAGCCAAAACTGTAGCTTTGGAAAAAGCGGTCCTAGGTGCGTCCGACGTTGAAGATGTCCATGCCAATGCGGTTTGCTACCGTGACATCGTCTTTGCCGCGATGAATGAATTGAGGATCTATGGGGATAAGCTTGAAACACTTGTTGACGCGGAGCTTTGGCCGTTGCCGACTTATGCGGAAATGCTGTTCCTCATTTAATCCATACCCTTCAGAAAAAAATAGCAGAGGAGAGGGCATCAGCCCTCTCCTCTGCTATTTTATTGATTATATTCTTATCGTCGTTGCCCACATCAGCTTTGCAGGCCATTTACTGTCTTAACATCTTACCGTCGGCCGGCCCAAAACCCCCCATGAAAATTCTTAGGTTCCTGGAAGAATACAAACGCGCTTGGGCAGGAATCATTAACAATATTCAAAAGTTCTTTTTGCCGGTTTCTTTTGGCCAGAACCAACATCAGGAGGCGTTTCCCGTCGCGGCCTTCCCCGGTCCAGGTCGTAACGCCAAATCCTTTCTTACGCAATAATTTGGGAAGCGTCTCATCGAGCGAATCAACAATGACCTCTGCAGTCATGTACCCGAGAGCAAGTCTTTCCTCGATCCTGCTTCCCAGATACACTCCGATCCCATAGCCGATGCAATACGCTGCGATGTTCCAGTAACTGTCCAGGTTTTTCAGTATAATAGACAATCCGGCAATGTACACGAGCACTTCGATCATGGACAGCATGGAAGCATACTCCTTTAAGCCCTTGATCACAAGGATAAACCGTACCGTTGTCAGTGATACGTACGTAATATTAATAGCCGTGATCAGCAGAACAAATAGGACTGCTTGATTCATTCTTATCACCAATCTTCTTTTTCAGACTGGATATTTCTTTGATATTATTATGATCTATTTAAGGGTAATTCTACTCTGCTGTTCCGAATTTTTCTGAGTTGCTGTTTTTCACTCACATTGCCGGCTATCTCCTGCGTATTACAAAATACCTGTATATGTAAAGAAATGTATAAAATATGCTATGGAACACACAATAATGATGAATTAGCAAAAGACCGGCTTTTTTTCATTCAGTAGCCAATTATACTATGTCGGGAGGGGAAAATATTGAAAAAGGGCAGCTATTATGACTGGGCCCGCCAGAAAGGAATATCCCGGCGGGACTTTTTAAGGTTCTGTGCCATGACTGCAGCAATGCTGGGACTCGATGCAACCGCTGTCCCCAGAATTGTGGAAGCTTTGGAAAACAAGTCACGCCCACCTGTCATTTATCTAAATCTGCAGGAATGCACCTGCTGCGGCGAGTCTTTCATCCGGTCCGCCCATCCTTTGTTTTCGGACCTGATCTTCAATATGATTTCCCTTGATTATATGGAGACGCTGCAGGCCGCAGCCGGAACACAGGCAGAGTCTGTCCGTCTGAAAACAATGCAGGAACATTACGGGGAATATATTCTGGTAGTCGAAGGCAGTGCCACACTGGCAGAGGGCGGCATTTACTGTACCATCGGCGGAATGACTGCCAACGAGCTTCTGAAGGAATGTGCCGATGGAGCAGCTGCCGTGATAGCGTATGGCTCCTGTGCGACTAACGCCTGTGTCCAGGGGGCACACCCCAATCCAACACAGGCTGTACCGATTCGGAGAATTGTCAAGAACAAGCCAGTCATTGACGTTCCCGGATGTCCGCCCATTGCTGAAGTCATCACCGGTACAATCGTTCATTACCTGACATTTGGGAAAATCCCGGAATTAACGAGCCTGGGCCGTCCTAAAGCCTTTTACTCCAAACGTGTCCATGACGGCTGCACCCGCCGGGCCTTCTTTGATGCCGGCCAGTTTGTTGAGCGCTTCGATGACGAAGGTGCCAGAAAAGGCTGGTGCCTGTATAAAGTTGGCTGCAAAGGCCCAGTCGCCTATAATGCCTGCGCCGTAACGGAATGGAATGACGGAGTCAGCTTTCCTGTTAAATCGGGACACCCTTGTATGGCCTGTTCCGAGAATAATTGGTATGATTCCAGCACGCCTTTTTATGCTCACCTGGCTGAGATCCCCAATCAGGCCATCGGCGGCAACCCTGACCATATCGGTCTTGCCGCTTTAGGTGTGGCCGGTCTGGGTGTTGTTGCCCATGGGGGAATTACGGCCGCTGCCAAAGGGCGTGGGAAAAAGAACCACCCGAACAGAAGTACGGATACTGAACAAAGAAGACAAGTAACTAAGAAGACTAAGACGAATGATAAAGAAGACTAATGCAGAAAGGTTTTGAATCTCAATGACAACAAGAATTGTTGTGGATCCTGTCACCCGGATCGAAGGTCATTTACGCATTGAAGCCATTGTTGACGGGACAAAGATCAGTGATGCTGTCAGCTCAGGAACAACATTTAGAGGAATTGAGAAGATTGTCGAAAACAGAGATCCACGTGATGTCTGGGCATTTGTCCAACGAATTTGCGGTGTTTGCACGCACATTCATGCGATTGCTTCCGTGCGGGCAGTGGAAGATGCCTTGGATTATTCGATCCCGAAAAATGCCAACTACATACGCAATATCATGACGCTGACCCAATTTACCCAGGATCATGTGATTCATTTTTATCATTTGCATGGTTTTGACTGGATTGATGTCTTAAGCGCATTAAAGGCTGATCCTAAAGCAACAAGCAGTCTGGCCATGTCCATCTCCTCGTGGCCTAATTCTTCCGAGGGTTACTTCAGGGATATGCAAAACAAAGTTAAGAATATTGTCCAAAGCGGTCAGCTTGGTATTTTTGCCAATGCTTACTGGGGTCATCCAGCTTATCGCTTGCCTCCGGAAGCCAATCTAATGGGAGTCGCACATTACCTGGAAGCATTAAGCTGGCAAAAGGAAATTGCCAAAGTCCATACTGTGTTCGGAGGGAAAAATCCGCACCCAAACTATCTGGTTGGCGGGCATGCTTCGACCATCAATCTTGATGACGTTCATGTTCTGAATATGGAACGCCTGAATCTTGTAAAAACGAAGATTGATGAAGCCCAAACGTTTGTCAACCAGGTCCTTATTCCAGATATTTTGGCCATTGCTGGCTTTTACAAAAAAGACCTTTGGGGAGGCGGAATCGGCAACTTCCTGGCCTACGGCGGCGTACCGCTCGTCGATATCCATGAACCGGATAGCTACCTTTTCCCGCGCGGAATCGTCCTCAACAGGGACTTGAGCAAAGTCTATGATCTTGATCTAAAGGATCCAAGCCATATTCAAGAATTTGTATCTCACTCGTGGTATCAATACGAGGATAAGGATGCCGGGCTTCACCCGTGGCAGGGGCAGACGGATCCAGCGTATGACGGGCCCAAACCACCTTATCACAATTTGGATGAATCAAAAAAATACAGCTGGATCAAAACACCGCGCTGGCAGGGCCATGCGATGGAAGTCGGCCCGCTGGCCCGCTCCGTGGTTGCTTATGCCAAGGGCAATAAGGAAATCAAGGAAATGGTCGATAGCTCCCTGCGGAAACTGGACCTTCCGCTCACTGCTTTGTTTTCAACGCTCGGACGAACGCTGGCCAGAGCACTGGAAGCAAAATTTTGCGCCGATCAACTCGCCGGTTTTTATGCGGATCTAATCGCTAATATTAAAGCCGGTGACACACAAACCTTCAATCCTGAAAAATGGGAACCCAGCCGCTGGCCAACAGAAGCCCAGGGTGTCGGCTGGGCTGAGGCCCCGCGGGGAGCTCTGGCTCACTGGATTAAGATCCGCGGCGGCAAGGTGGAAAGCTATCAGGCGGTTGTGCCGACAACCTGGAATGCCTCACCGCGGGATGCTACAGGACAAAAAGGTCCATATGAGGCATCTCTGCTCGACACACCAGTCGCCGCTACCGACCAGCCCCTGGAACTGCTCCGGACCATTCACTCATTTGACCCCTGTATCGCCTGCGCAGCACACCTGATAACACCACAAGGAAAACTATTATGCTAGGGAAAATCTAGGGGCCACAATATCTGCGTGCCATGGTGACGCTAGAATACATTCTAAGTGATACGGAGGGATTACGATTGGCCTTATCCAAAGAAAAGAAGGGTTCCGCCCCGATGTCGCAACGCAGACCGGTATACGTCTGGCAATTTCCTGTCCGGATATTTCACTGGATCAATGCAGCCGCCGTCACCGTACTCTTTCTTACAGGTCTGTATATTGGAAATCCTGTCTTTATTACCCCCGGAGAAGCTTTCCAGCAGTTTTTAATGGGATCCGTTCGCTACTGGCATGGAATAGCCGCTTTTATCTTTACGGCCAATCTGTTATTTCGCCTCTATTGGTTCTGGGCAGGTAATGAGTATGCCAAGATACGTTTCTGGCAGAAGCCTTTTTGGCAGGACCTCAAGTCGACAATCCGCTACTATTTGTTTATGAGAGGAGAACATCAGGGACATCTCGGGCATAATGCCCTAGCCCAGCTGTCTTATCTTCTTTTCATCTGGATCGGAAGCTTTTTCATGATTATAACGGGTTTTGCTATGCGGATAGGCACCAATCCGGACGGTATATCCGGAAATTTGTTTTCCTGGGTCATTCCGGCTTTTCACAACGAAAATCTGGTTAGAATGAGTCATCATCTTGTCGCCTGGGGTTATGTGGTCTTTTTGTTGATTCACCTCTACCTTGTATTCAGACAGGATCTTCTGGATGATGATGGTACTACCTCATCCATGATCAATGGGTATAAATATGAATTGCCCTCTACTGTCGGCACTGAAGAAGTCCATACCTCTGAATATGTTGTACTCCAGAAGGGGGATTAACTTGAATTTCGAGCCCAAACAGGTCTTTTATGAGCCTGAGGCCTTGAATTATCCACTTGGAAAGAAGCTTGTTGATTATTTTCGGCAAACCAAGATTCCGGTCAAAGCGACAAGCTCTCATAACAGAATAACCGGTCTGAGCGGAGATACTGCTGCCGAAACCTATTTTGAAGCCAAAAAAACATTGGTGATCGGTGTCAAACGCGGAAAAACGTTTCAAACCTGCAAACCCTCGGCTCATTATCAGCTGCCGCTGACCACAAGCTGTCCCGGGATGTGCGAATATTGTTATTTAGCCACGACGCTGGGTACAAGACCGTACATCCGCATCTATGTCAATATGAATGAACTGCTTGAGAAAGCCCAAACTTTAATCCAGGAACGTTTACCCGAGATCACTTATTTCGAAGGAGCCGCAGTTTCCGACCCAATCCCGGTAGAACAATATACAGGCAGTCTGAGAAAAAGCATTGAATTTTTCGGAAGACAGCCTCAGGGCAGGTTTCGCTTTGTCACAAAATTCACTGACGTCGATTGCCTTTTGAATTTGGAACATCACGGCCATACCAGGTTTCGTTTCAGCCTGAATTGCGAGGAAATCATCAGAAATTATGAGCATGGGACACCATCCGCTGAAAATAGAATAAGGGCAGCCGGAAAAGTACTTCGTGCCGGCTACCCTTTAGGTTTTATTATTGCCCCGATTATCAGATTCGAGAATTGGATGGATCAATACGAAAAGCTCTTTGCTGACCTGGCAGAGCAGTTAAAAGCCGCTTCTCCGGCAAACTTTTCTCCTGCAGCGCTTACGTTTGAATTTATTACACATCGTTTTTCTTCCCGGGCCAAGTCCAATATTTTAAATATCTATCCGCAGACAAGCCTACCGATGGATGAAGCTTCGCGCAAATTTAAATTCGGGCAGTTCGGCTACGGCAAATATGTCTACCCACCCGTTGAAATGGAAGAAATAAAGACTTTCTTTCTGGCTTTTATGAACCGTTATTTCCCCGGAGCAAAAGCCAAATACTTTATTTAGCTTTTTGGCTATAGTACCGTCCATGGCACGTCATTACTCCTTGCTAGTATGCTGGTATTCGGCATACCATCTTTTAATGACTTTCTTGCTCTGCTCGCTTGGGTAATAATTTTTGTTTTCATCATCTTTGCCCACAGCGAAAACAGAAAACCCAAGATGCCAGGTCTCTTTTTCAAATACTTGCTGATAAGCCAGAAAGCAATCTGCCTGCTCTTGGTTATTGATAATGTCCGACGGCAAGGGGTTCCAGGGATGAACCGCGGCACCGCTTCTTTTTGGAAAACCCAGTTCACCAAAGAATACGGGTTTATTCCATTTGACAGACAATTGCTTTAATTCGTCGTAGATATTCTGGTTTCTGTCAAAAATCTGAGTCTTATAAATTGAACTTACAAGGTTCTCCACGGTATTGGTTTCTTGGTCGGTCAATTCAAAATAAGCTGCTACAGAGATAAAATCCACTTTTCCAAGAACCGGATTATTTAATTTGGCAATGTAGGTATCATACGCCAAGTCCTGCCCGGTATTCCATTCAGCTGTATACCACCAGTTTGTCCGGTAAGTCACTTTGCCCTGGTATTCCGCCCTGACAAAATCCGCAACATCGGTCCAATAACCGCATTGATCCTCGAATTGATCAAAGTTGGAACCGATACACACGGCGTAGACTTTATTCGGCTTAGCCACATCACGGATAAGTTCGGCGAGGACGACCTGTTTCCAGTTCCAGAACCATTGATTGATATGATCCGGCTTGAGATCCGTCTCATATTTCTCACCGTTTTGAATATACGGATAAGGTTCCAGAATGACGTTAATTCCTTTATATTTTAAGCGTTTAATCAGCCGGACCGCTTTCTTTTCGCTTTCCGCATTGATACTCATCGTACTGGCCGTCAACGACGGAATATCAATTTGAACAGGGACATTCAGGGTATTCAGCCCGAGACTGTCTATATCGCTTAGAGCCTGTTCAATTGTATAATCTACAGAAAGGTTTGCGGATTTTATCTTTTCCCCCCATGGGGTAATAATCCTGTTCTTTTCGTATTGGTGGCCAATATAGACAAAATCCACCAGGACCAGTTTAATGATTAGCAACACCACAATAATGACACCTAACACAATCAGCGGGGTTTTGTTTCTTTTGAGCGTATTCAGCAAATTCTTCAATATTCTGATCCTTCCTGAGAATAGTACCAAGATAAATAGATTGATGATTAGAACCGTAAAGGGTGAAAAGCTTATACTTTCTAAATACTAAGAAAGACTGTCCGCGGAAGAATCTTTGAGCAGAAAATTGTAATTCTGTCTGAGGTATTCCGTCACCTTTTGGGCAATGACCTTATGCCCGTCTTCATTCGGATGGATCCCATCAATACAAAGCAATTGCGTAAAATCCGGTGTCTTCAGAAAAGCACCTCTTACATCGATCCATTTCGTCTTTGTTTCCTCTGCAATGTTCACAATCATGGAGTTGTAGCGTTCCTGCCACCAGTATATCTTTGTAACGCTTCCCAGCCAAATTAATATATTTTTCCCTATCTCATTACTGTTTTTGCTAATCCACTTGAAATACCGATCAGCGTCAAGCGGAGGGAGCGTCATCAACACCGGGATAATATTATTGTTTTTAAGCGAAATAATGGTATCTGTGAGCATTTTTCCGAAAACGTTAAAATCCGTTTTGGGTTCATGCTCTGCCATTGGATCACTCGCAATCTGCATCCAGTTAAAGTCACAGTCATTGCCTCCAAATTCGATCAGTACAATATCCGGACGCGTTTTGGATACATCCCGATGAAGGCGTTCAATGCCTTTTTTTATGGTGTTGCCAAATTTGGCTGCATTATAAACGATGCCCTTCAGGCTATTCTGAACCAGAGAAACATAGTTTCTGTCCAATAACGAATATTTTCCCTGATCCTCGTTATAGATCACGCCTTTGGAAATGGAATCTCCTACAATCAGAAATGTATAATTTTCTTTCAGTTCAGGCTGATTGTTATCCATCAATTCACACCTTTCACAACGACTTGCTTAAAACTTCATGGGTATTACTTCAAGATTTCATAAGTATTTCAAAATTGCTTTCCAATGTGTCAGCTTTTCCTCAAATTTCATCGTATTGGCCGGACTGGTCGAGGGCAATAGCAGATAGGCAATGGAAGCAGACTCCAGACGGATTTTCCTCTTATATATATTAAAGCCCTTTGCTCCGTTAAATGCAAGTAATTCCAGATTTGGGTACTGAATAAATAAATTTTGAAAATCATTGACCTGTTCATTGACGATATTGCTATCGAGGCTGCCTTCTCTGGAGCAGTTACGAATGACATCCCAGAGGGCAATTTTTCTGTCTAAAAGAAATTGTTTCCTGCTATCATAATCATCCATGGCATCCGCGGCATTAGACCATCCACGGGCATCGTCAAAAAGCGCATACATAATCCGCCAAAAGTGATTGTAAGGATGTGCATAATATTTCTGCTCCCTCAACGATTGCACTCCCGGCATCGAGCCGAGGATCAATACCCGGGACTCCTGATTGATGATCGGTTCAAATGAATAGATAATTTCCATTTCCATATCAGTCCATACTCCATTGTCTTGGATAAAAAAGTGATGGCGGCAGCTTGGTACGCTTGTCTCCCTTCGCTGTATTCAGCTGGGCCTGAGTCAGGAAAAAACTTTGGCTTAAATCAGTACCGCTAAGATCGGCATCACGCAAATCCGCCCCGATCAAATCAGCTCCGCCCAGATCGCTCCCGCTGAGGTCTGCGGCAATCAGACAGGCTCCTCTAAGGTTAGCCCCTCTGAGGTCTGTTTCCCGGAGATCTGCAGCAATCAGACTATTCCTGCGCTTAAACGTCTTCCGAATCCCAGCCTGAATATTCCGTTCCTGACAAACAAAAGCACGGACCAGTTCACTTGTTTGAAGCAGCAGGGTATTTACTTCGGTACGATATAAGGGTACATCCATTTTCAGAAGCTCGCCTGGGCTGAGCAGTGTCAGCCGTTCCGTCTCTTCCCGCAGGGTACGAAGCGCCTCATGAATTGAATGAGCCGGCCGTAATGTCTCTGCTTCTGTCAAATACCAGAGCATCTCCTGAAGCTGGCGAATGACAAGGAAAACTTCAAACATTTGCTCCCGGAATTCCGGTGATCGCCGCCAGTCTCTGCCGCCGTAACTGAGCTTGGATACTTTTGGCCCTGCGCCAAAACAGTCAAATGCTATGCAGCCTTTCAGACCCAGTCCCTGAAGATCTTGATAGATACTGCAGCGAAAATTTTCCTGCAGGTTCCGACAGGGTTGACCAGCCTCTTTATCGTTTGGGAAGCCTTCCGAAGCTGAAAAATACAGCGCGGTGCAGCACAACCCGAAGCAGTTCTCGCAGTCAGTTCCCAGACTGCGCCTCTGCTCAGCAAAAATGTCTATTGGTTCACGAATTCCAGACAATATTTGATCCTCCAAAACAAAGAACATTTGATTTATCCCCAGAAATGATGCTTGAATAGTCTGTTTAATCCTTTTTAGCCTTTCTAAGAACCAGTTGAATATTCAGACTATCGGCTTCCGCTTTTAGCAAGCGGACAGCTTCTTCAGCACTGCCCTTACAGTTGATCCGATCCATATGATGGATCTTATCCATCATATTATTCAGGACGGCAAGCGGCAGCAGGTTCACCGCCAGACAATAAAATCCCTTTGATTTGCCGTCATTGTAATCCGCGATTAGTTCCCCTAAAATTTTGTGTTTTTCCGTCAGTTCTTCAAGATAATTTTGAAGATCCATTTTAGCCTTGGCTTGATCCTGCAATACATTTTGATAGGATATAAAAGAATCGGCCTCGCTTGGAGCCTGATACCTCTCACATGGATAGACACTGCATTCAAAACAGTATTCAACATTTTGATGCTTTTTATTACAGGTAATTACGGCACAGGAAGGATGCTTCAAAAAAAAGTCCGGGCCCCCGCAGCCGGGGCACTTTGAAGAACCTTCCGTATGAAAACGCGGACAAAGACAGCAATTTAATCCGCATAATGAAAAGTCGGCGCATTTCCGCCTGTATTCTTTACTTACCATTGATTTGACCATCACATGCATCTCCCGGCAATAATCATTTGATAAAGATCAGATTTCAACCCCTGCAGAACAGTTCTCTGCAACTCTGTACTTCACGATCTTGCTTATTAACGCATACGGCATAGGCTTATTTAACGGGAATTGTACCGACCCTTTGGCTCCCTTATAACCGGCCAGTTCCTGTTTAAAGGCTTCAATCCCGCTTGGTGTCGGATAAAATCCAATGTGGTTCTTGAATGCTGCGAAATGAACGAGATTACCGTTCAGTACAAACGTAGGCATCCGATAGCTAATCTTTTCCACTGCGTCCGGTGCTGCTTCTCTTATCACATTTCTAATTGCTCTTAATATTTCCTGTATCTCATCAGGAAACTGCAAAATATACCCATCAACTGATTCATGAACCACTTTATCCGTTCCCATTTTTAGTTTCTCCTTTAACTATTTTCAGAATGTTATCCGCACGTATATAAATATCATTAATGAGTTATATGAATTTAAGCAGATTCCTCTGCTAAATTAAGAGACATTGATCATTTGGCACCAAAATAAAGAATAATTTTCCAAATAACCCCTGTAGAACCTGAAAGCAATGTGCTACAATGGTTCTATGACCGAAATATTAATCAAATAGGGATACAGGAGCAACGACAATGGCAAACCTGGTGAAAGCCAGGGACGCAAAGCTATGGGTCTTCCAGAATAATTCTGATGACTGCCAGGCTACCGAATCCGCTCAGGTTTGTTTTGAATGTCGCCATGCAGTCTGCTGGTGATTTTTTTGTTGCTTCAGCCAGCACTGATTTATTGGAAAGGAAGATTACAATTGCGTCAGGTAAGTGTAAACCGGCTTCAAAAGGGAGACGTGTTGGGAAGAACCATTTTCTCGCATAACGGCCGTTCATTGCTTGGTAAAGGAGTCACGCTGACCCAGCCATATATCGACCGGTTAAAAGAACTGGGCATTAGTATTGTCTATGTGGACGATGACGAAACCAAGGATATCGTTATTGAGGATGTTATTTCCGAGGAAAACAGGCGGGAGGCAATGAACTCCATTGAGCATTCAGCGGAAGCAGTACGAATCGGTAAAGACCTCAATGGTTTTCAAGTAAAAAAGACGGTAAACAACATCATCGGAGACATCCTGTTTCAAGAGAAGATATTTCTGAGCCTGACAGATATGCGGAGCTATGATAATCAAGTTTATGCGCATTCAGTCAGCGTCTGCGTCCTCGCAACCATTTTGGGCAAAGCTTTGGGACTGGATAAAGATACCCTGGAGGCGCTGGCAGTAGGGGCTTTGCTCCACGATATCGGGACTGTCAAGCTGCCAAAAGAGCTTGTCGCCAAACGTGAGGCCTTTACTCCGAAGGAAAATGACCTATATCAAACGCATACCATTCACGGATATGAAATACTTCGGAACAAACCCGAATTAAACTTATTGAGTGCGCATATTGCTTTGCAGCATCACGAATGGCTGAACGGAAGCGGCTATCCCCGGAAGCTGTCCGGCCGGCACCTCCATATCCTGGCCCAAATCGTCGGGCTGGCCGACTTTTATGATAATCTGGTCAATGATGGCCCGGGCCACTCCCGGATCGTACCGCATGAAGCCTGTGAAATTGTAATGGGATGTGCAAACAGACTATTCTCCCAGCAATTGGTTGTAACGTTCTTAAAGCATGTTGCGGCCTATCCGACCGGCTATACAGTTAAACTTAATACAGGTGAAGTTGGGATTGTAGTTGACCAGAATAAAAGTTTGCCGATGCGCCCGATTATCAGGGTATTAATCGCTGACAAAGGGCTGGCCCATGTCCAGGCTAAGGAATATAACCTTGTCGAAGATCTTACAACCTTTATTGTATCCATTGTCGAGTGAAGCTGATCCATTTTTTGAAAAAAATGCCGGCTCAAATGTTTTTTGGGCCGGCTAACCTATTATTTTGGAAGTTTTCCAAACACCTTCAGTATGGACCGGTGGAACGAATGAGGAAACGATGGTTCTGCAAACATTAGGACGCATTGGTCATGGATGACGTTTATCTGATTTTCCGTACAAAAGTCTATAGCCTCTTTGGATTCAGCCCCCTGCTGAATCCAGATATGTTTGACTCCGGCTTCTACCGCGTCCCTAACGACCTTATTGGTTTGGTCCGGAGGGATAACGATCACTACGCCGTCGGCTTTCTGCGGCAAAGACTGAAGGTTTTCATAGCAGATCTCGCCGTCAATACTGTCCGTATTGGGATTTACGGCAAAAACATTATACCCTCTCTTTTTTAACGATTTATACAGCCTATGCGAGAACTTCTTTTCGGATCTGGATACCCCGACCACAGCTAAAGTACGCTGGTCTAGAAAATCAGTGACTGAGCTCATTGTCGTCAAAAAAATGACCCCCCTTAATTAAATTATTGTTTATTTCTTGGCAATTTGGCTAATTCCTTCTTCCAATATTTATTTTCTGTGAAAACTATTTCAGTTCCTATCGTATTAATAAACAGGCTCTTATTTCCTTGCTTATATTCATGATGAACAGGCATTATTACTACATGTAAAAGCTTGCAATAATCTGGGCGGCCGGCAAAAACAGCACTTGCCCCAATAATGTGCCAATTAGTTTTGTAGCAATAAGCATAATGACCAATGCTTTCACATCAGCATAAGGCCTTATTCCTCTCAATGCCTGGTCTGTAATAATTGCTGATTTTGGGTCGATAAAAAAAGTAAGTAGAATACTTGCCATGCCATTAATGATTCCTGATGAAGCTGCTGCTGCTAGTGCTGCTTGCTCCGGGACCAGAAGAGCTGAGTAATTAGCGGCAAGGACCCCAATGGTATATATGCCTGTAACCAAAACATTGATAACAAGTAACCTTTTGGGTATCTCTCTATACCTTAGTCTTTCCAACATTGTCTTCGAAGGCCGTACAGCACTTTTTACAATTCGCTTAATATTATTTGCCTGCAGGGCCTCGACAACCAAGGAAGGTACAGAACCGGCTAATTCTAAACGTTTAACAGCAATTTCAAATATCTTTAAGAATGTAGGTATGAGCAAGATTCCAAATAAGGTCCCTGCTGTCGCTGCAAAAATAACCGACCGCAAATCACTGGCCGGGTTCAGTCCTTGCGCTATACTTAAACCAACAATGCTTGCAATTAACGGTCCTTGAAACATGTTGGCTGTCCGGGAAACAAGAACAAACATGTTAAAAAGAGAAAAGGATAAAGCAACCTGTCCGCTTTTTACAGAATTTAAGCGTACAGAGTAGGCCAGGGTATCGACAAGATGAATGACAACTGTGAGAATCATTAATTCTATTAGCATCTTTTCCATTTATTGCAATCCATACGTTTTCAAAAGAATTAATACCGTATTATTATGCTGTATTTGAAAATCGTCCACAACAAAAAGACCATTGCTTTCTAATGCTTTTGTTAATCTCTCCATGCGATTACTCCTTCTATAAATATGTATTTGCATTAAGTCTATCTCTCAAAATCAATTATAGAAACTCAAATAAGCAGCTGCCGTTTATGAAAAGCTTGATATGCATTTCACACCCATTTTTTCCATATCCTTTAGAAGACGATTGGGTTCAGCCAAATGTCCCATCATCCAAAGTCCAGGCTTACGGGCAGAACCATCCAAGTATTGCAATAAAGTTGCAACAACAGGGATAGCTGTTAATTCGTAACCATCGGGATGAGAAACGCTGACGTGGGGTTGAATCATCTGCCCATCTTTAGATCCAGATGCCCTAACCAGAAGTTCAACCCGATAAGGCGGTTTGTGAAAAGTACCCATGCTCCACCATAAAAACTTACCAATGGATCTGACAGCGTTTGGCATGATCTTTAGCCACATCCAGACAACTGGCATAACCACCCAGTCTGTCACCCAGTGTGACTCCGATATATAAAAGCCAAGATCCTTGAGCGAGGGGTATAACTCCGGCAGCGGCTGCAATTCCTCAAAGAACATAGAATAGCACAGTTTCAATCCAATGTCGCTCCCAAAATCTATTTTACGTATTTCATAGGAGCTTTTTTTCGTCCATTGTCCGTTCTTATAGACCTGAGCCTGATATTCTTTGAAACACTCAACCAATTCGTCAACTGCTTCGGTATAAGGAAGATCTTTCCCCATATTGAGATAGCCGGCTGTTATGGCGCTTTCAATTGAGTCCATATGGGTAGCCACGTAACGAACCAGTGCGGAAGGAAGCCCAGGATGGAACCCGGCCTCCGTGATAAAAGTTCTTCCAGCGCTTTTGATTTCTGTAGCAAGGGACTGCAAATAAGCAAATTTCTTAGAGCCAAGCTGCACATCGAGATAATCAATCCCAGCCTGAAGCGCAGCCTGGGCCACGATTTCGGTATAGGCGGTCGTGGGTGCTGCGACCACAACGATAGACTGGTCTTTAAACGCTGTTCGTAAGGATTCCGCTTCTGATGCGTTTGCATAAACAGCCGATGCACGTAAACCGGGGTACTGTTGATTCAGCTCATCAACAAATACCTGTGCCTTGTCGGGATATCGTGTCCCAATTGTAACGGTAGCTTCGGAATACTGCAATAGATGACGCGATATCAATCTGCCAGTTTGACCTGTCCCACCTAGGATAAGGATTTTAGACATCATTTTCTCTTCCTTTCTTTTAGCCTGTACTTCTCCTCCATTATTTTCTTCTTGTACAATTGCGTTTGGGATTATTCACAAGAACCATGTGGCAGCACAAGTAGTATTTTCCTAGTCCAAAAATACTTATATAAAGCTTAGCATGTATTTTTCTATAACCAGCTTATTTAGAGTAATTGCAAAGTGCTTTGCATAATTTAGGCTGGAACCAAGATATTGTTTCTGAATCAAAAAAAATGTTTTGAGAAATAATAAATATTACAAATTAATGTTAGGGGGAAATATGATGGCAAATAAATCTATCTATAAACGATGGTGGTTTTGGCTATTAAGTATCATAGTAATTATCATACTTGTCCAAGCATGTAGTGGCGGTAAGTCTACCCCTGCTCCGACTCCCGCTCCAAATTCGTCTACCCCTCAAACTTCCACTCCCCAGGAATATAAGCTAAATGATGAGGTTAAGGCAGGAAATATTGGGTATGCTGCAAGCGAGGTAAAAAGGAGTACTAAAATCGGGCAAAATCAATATTTGCAAAAAACAACCGAAAATGAATATTTACTAATAAAAGTAAAGGTATCAAATAACGATAAAGAGACTCGTACTATTGATACTAGTTTATTTAAGTTAAAAGATGCTGAAGGCAAAGAATATTCTGCAATGGCTGAAGCAGACATGTATGTAAACACCGATAATAGTTTCTTTCTAGCCCAGGTAAACCCGGGAACAAGCAAAAGTGGATATATTGTATTTGAAATTCCTAAGAACCTAAAAGGTTTAAAATTACAAGTTTCAAGTGGTTTAGGATGGTCTGGTGGACAGTACCAGATAATAAACCTTGGTCAATAGGCTTTGAAAAAGTATAGGTTTTGGCCGAATCATAATAAATTGAGATTCGGCCTTCTTTCTTTATGTTTTTTCACTTAAGTACACAGAGATATTCCGGTCACTACAAGTTATTAACTTTAATACTGAATATTATGTAATTTATAGCAGCTAGCTTTTCAAAGTATGATAACTTGCTAAAATAAAACAGGTCCAATCTTTATGAGAATTTTTTAACCATCATACTGTGGTAAGCCTTGCCACGGCCGCAAATTCGGCCAGCATCTGATATGTTAGCCCACCGTACCTTTGGTCTTTACCCTTATTGCGATTAAGCTCTTAATATCATCGAGTACAGACTTATCTCTTACCTCTATCATTAGCCAACGTCCACCACAGGAAAAAGACGTTTTCCTGTATAAGTTTTGAACATATGGTGTGAATGTCCCTAGTGCCATTTCTACCTCTTCTTCCTCCTTTGCCCCTACAACAACTAACGCAATAAAATATCCTTCCATTGGATATAGGGTACATAATGATTTACTATTCTTTTGATATTTTACATTCCAACCCGGCTGAGCAGAACATTTACTATACGACATTTTGGGTTGAACTTGATATCTGAAATCAATATATGCAAGTAGTTCAGACCAAAATGGTCCCCCTTGACCAATAAATTCTTTTATGTCTTCATAAGTCGGCTGCTGATTGGCGTTAAATAACTCACTCCAGTTCATAAACTCAATCTCCTTTATCAGGTTGTGTTCCGAAAATCCAGTTCGATGCCTAAAATATCGTCTTTCACAAGATAGTTTCTGCGACACGATATTGCGGCCTTCGCGCGCGATTTTATTTAACGTTTTGCGAATTGCCGAAGTCTGTTACTACTTGCATATTCTCCCAGATTTCGGGAATTAACAATAATCAACTCCTCTTAATAGGCATACTTGTCTATTTGCCTAGTATGCTTTACATTTTCTTTTCTCTGTGCTACTATCTAGTCAGGAGGTGATAGTTTGAATGATAATATTCAGCTTAAAAATCGATTAAAAGTCGCCCGAGCAGAAAAGAATCTTTCGCAGGAACATCTTGCAATTCTTGCAGGCGTAACAAGACAAACAATTAGTTCTATTGAGACAGGTCAATACTGTCCGACAGCAAAATTAGCATTAATCCTATCAAAAGTTCTTAATAAACAATTTGAAGACTTATTCTATTTTGAGGAGGTTATAGAAAATGGCCAGTAATAGGGTTGAGAAAGATGAAAGAACAACATTTATCGAAAATATTAGTTATAAATTCGGATATGTTTTTATTACGTTTGCTTTGCTTCTTGATGTTGTATATAGATCGTTAAAACTAAATGAAGCGCCCTGGGATCTGCTTGCATTAATTATTATAAGTGGTCTGGTTATGTCCTTATATCAATACAAACAAAAGATTTTAGGTAAGACTTGGATAAAAACATTCATTTATGTATTTACAATTTCCTTTATTATCGCATTTATAATGGCATTCATTAGAAAATTATTCTGAGACTATTCCACGCATGGAGGCGCTGTCTCCCGCATGGTCTTTCGCCTAACGTTTATGTGTTTGCGACGCGTCCCATACAGCTTTCATATTGGCAAAGTGTCGCTAAACACAGTGTTAGGCGATGGCTTTGTCCCAAAAGAAAACCTCAGGAACCTTTCTTCCCAAATTCGAGACAGTTCAATTTTCTTCTTAACGTAAAGCTGATACATAATATCATCCCAAGTGGCTTGATCAGGTAAGTTAGTGATTATTTTGATTGCAGCCCTCTTTTGCTTGACTCATATTTTTCACCTCTCAAAGCATCTCTAATAATAGTATATCACCAAAAATTGACTTTCTACATATTATCTCGTCCATACCATTTCATTTTTGCTTCAAACTCTTTCCAGGTGAAGCTTCTTCTTTAACTCTTCGGTTTAGCCATTTGTACAGGATTTTTTGAGTTAATGTTGTAGAACTCGTTGATTCCTCTGCTGTTTCGTATTACACCATAGTAATTGTAACCTTTGTTTAGCTGTTTGCTTAAGCGGACAGCTTTTTAAAAAATTTAATTATGGTGTAACGAAACACTGCGTTATCGGATATATGTTTTGAAGGAAGTGAATTGCATGTTCGACATAGATGACATTTATAAGGAATATGCAGAGACAGTCTTTAAATTTTTGATCATTCTTTGTAACGATGAGGATACTGCGGAAGAGCTCACGCAGGAGACCTTTTACCGTGCAATAAAATCAGCTAATCGATATGACGGTACATGCAAAGTCTCGACATGGCTTTGCCAAATTGCAAAACATCTGTGGTATCAAGAAATTGATAAAAGAAGCCGCAAAGAAACATCTATGCTTAATGACAATATTGTTTCCAACAAATTGAATCCGGAGGAAGAATTATGTCTGATAGAAGATAAAATGCAACTTATCAAAGCAGTACATATTCTCGATGAAACTGCAAAGGAGATAGTTCTCTTACGCATCACGGGTGCATTTTCTTTTAGAGAAATTGGGGAAGTATTCAACAAAAATGAAAACTGGGCAAGAGTCACTTTTTATCGTGCAAAACAAAAAATTATGAAAGGAAGATCGTAAATGAAATGTGAAATTATAAAAGACCTGTTACCAAGCTATATTGATGGTTTGACCAGCTCTGAAAGCAATCTGGAAATCGAAGAGCATTTTAATAATTGTCCTCAGTGTAAGGAAATTTTTGAGCAAATGAAAGCAGAGGTTAGGGTAGAAAATACCGAATACAACAAAGAAAAAATCAAACCATTCAAAAAGCTGAATCGAAAAGTTTTAAAAGCAGTTCTCATCACCCTGGCAGTCTGTGCCTTGGCGGTAGTATCTTATTTCTATTTCTTTGCATTTGGCTGGAGAGTAAATTCCAATGATATGAACATCTCATATGCTTATAAAGATGACAAAATTCAATTTGAATTTGAACTGACAGATGGCAGGGTTCTTAATGCTTGGACTCATCTGGACGCGGACAACATTCATGTTAATACGATTCAGTTTACGGAATGTTTCAGCAGTATCTTAGATGACAGAGGCGAATATCCGAACAAGTTTTTCTATGGCATACACTGTACCACTTATAACGGCAATAAAGTACAATTTACTCAGGATGATTGCGTTATCTTACGATTTAAGGACAAAACGGAAACTTTCTATTTGAGGGAAATAGCGAAAGAATTAAATATAATGTAATCGTCATTTATAGGAAGAATCTGTAGTTTAGACCAAGCATATATTATTGGATGGTCAGCAGTTCGTAGAATGTATCGGCGATCGTTTTGCAGCAAGCGGCGCATTTTTCTTCATACTCCGTGGTAAAGGTTGTTCTGCCGATATTATCTGACAAGCATCGGGGTTTTTTGGGGGATAATATTGTCAACGATGCTACACACATTATAAATATTAGCATCAACCCCTCTTATATCGTTTTAATACTCTTATAGCCCTAAGCGTAATCCATTTACTTTGTTCACCTTTTTGCTCCAATGGGATAAGCAAGCGGTCAGTGTTGGATGTGTTTTCTATTCTCCATCTGCCCATGTCATCCTGTCTTGTAAGGATGATATTTAAGGCATCATTCATGCGGTCGTCTGCTATACCAAGCTCCGTTAGAATATCTAATATTTCCAGCACATCGGTCTGGTACATCAAAGGAAAACTGAATTTTAACCATCCAGGCTTGGAAGTTTTACTTAAATTATGGCTACGTTTATAAATATGGTGAATTAAGAGAAATTCGACAGATTTGTTTATGGTATCATTTATTTTGCTTGTCCTTTTTTCCTGTGGTATGGCACTTAATCCTCTAAGCGCCTTGACTATGCCCATAAAACAGGTGTGCTTGCCCCAACATATTTCAAGTCGGTCGTATGGCGGACTTTGTGGATTATCTTCAACACCGTCATTAAAACGCATAAAGCGGGTAATCCAATAAATCGCCTTCTGTAATCTCGGATCGTCAAGGTAGCCAAAGTGTATCAGGCTCCATACCATATTCCCTGTAAGGCATGGGAGAACTTCACTTATCCTGCCGCCGCCCTTCTTCGCCGCCATATTCATAGCAAAACCGCCGTCCTCGGCTTCCTGCGAATTATTGAGTATGTATTCGCATTGTTCTATAATCTGTGAATTGGCCTCAGCGCCCATCTCCGCAAGCACAATTAGTTGCCATGCAAGACCTTTATATTTATCAAGATAAAATTTGGAATATGTTTTAAGATACTCAGCCTCCTGCTGTTTCCCTAGAATATATGGTACTATACTGGATTGCATGATATTATGCTTCACTTGCTGTACTTCTGGATCGTGTTCCGGCTTGTCTAGAATATCCTTTAATGTAAAATACCGCACAGAAGGGTTTTCATCTTCCAGCAACCAATTAATTGGGTCTGCTTTAAGTTTGGATTTCCAATCGCGCACCTTTATACCCCCTTGGGATTATGTAATAGATTGCTAGCCGTTCTTTTTCAATAAAGGCAGTTAATTTAAGAGCCAATCATGCTTTCCTATTACTCCTCTTAGAATCTATTATGTGATATAACGTTAATATTGGGTGCCTAAACAGCATCCTTGGCCCAGAATACCTCATAACTTTCTTTATTTCTACTCTCATTTCTAGCTTATAACAATGTATTTTACATCTTGCACAGACTGGTTTGTTCTCACCAAACATGCATTGTTCTATTTTCTTGCTTGAATATTTATATAATCTCTCACAGTCTTCACACCTTCTATTTTGTGGGGTATGGGTTTTCTTGCAATAAATATTAATCATTTTCTCAACCGTTACCCGTTCTCTTCTTCGCCTTTTGCTATCTGTACTCATTTTTCTGTCCTTATAATTAATTTTATTTTAAAAACAAGACCCGTAAGATTACTTGCAAGGCCACCTTTCGCTTAACGTCCAGGCGTTCCCGAAGCTTCTTGTCGCATTTATATATTCTAACGGCGTGTTAAATGAAGTTGGTCACCCCCAGATCCAGGGTCGACAGGACGTCGACCCTTCCCAGAAAATTCTCATATTACATTTTATGATTGTGCCAATTCCAATAACTTCTTTGTTGTATTTGCGTTTCGAATTGTAATATATTGATATGCCTTTGTTCCAACTATCTTTGACCACCGGGTTCTAGAAAATGTTTTTAATGGAGCTGACCAAAATATAATCTCTTTATAGGCATAAAGTTGTTCATACTCTGGCTTTATTTTTCCTGCATCTTCAATAATTTCTTCCGCTGTGGCAGGTTGGATTACAAATATGGCATTATGTTTTGACTTTGGATCATCTCCCCACCAATCAGGAACATGCTCTAATGCCTCTTTTAATGTATGAACATCAATTAATGCTAAGCCTATAGGAAAGTCAAATTTCTTCTCCAGAATATCATGGCAATTATTTGATAGATCTATGATACTTTGTTGTTCACTGTCAAAGATGACATTACCGCTATTTATATAAGTCCGCGTATTTATAAAACCTGCATTCTCGAAACAGTTTTTCAAATCATGCATAGAAACTTTGTTTTTTCCGCCAACATTTATTCCTCGGAGTAGTGCAATATATCTCATAAAAAACTCCTCTTTAATCTTTTGCAACAATATTAAACTTTATATCAATCCACGCCAGGACGGCGCGGCCTTTGCGACCAATTTCATTTAATGTCCCGCGAAGTTACGCAGCGTCTTAATTCATTCATAAACTCTAAGTTGCGGAACTTCGCTGTTATCTGAAGTTGGCGACTTGTAACTCAGAGGATGCCATGGAGGGCATCCCCTTCAACACAACAAAGCCCTGCGATAATTATTCACTAGAAACATTAACTTCAATATTCCAATTCAAAAATATATTAATATCGTCTATTGCATCAATAATTCGCCATTGAAACTCTTTCTCATCTCTCAATGCTTTTAAAACTATTGGTTTAACAACATCTTTTTCAAGTTGCCTCTTCGTCCGAGCGATATACGCTAAACCTAATATTGCATTTGCTCGGACACTTGGTTCTGGATAAACAGCTAACCTTACACAAATATCCTGAGCATACTTCCAATCTGAATGATATTCTCCAATAGATAAAGGAAGTATAATCAGTTTGTCAAGATTATCTGATTCCAATATACACTTAATTTGCTCTTCTGTAAGAATTGGTAGCGGCTCATATTTTCTATCCATTTTCTCTCCCCAATATGGATCCTATTCAAACCGCGCAGGACGCGCGGCCTTTTCGCCAATTTCAGATAACGTCTTGCGTGTTCGCGACGAGTCCTAACCGCATTCATATTGACAAAGTGTCGAAAAAACGCTGTTATCTGCATTGCCACGCTTCTTGTTCAGAGGCCACCACGGACGGTGGCCCCTTGGAGCCAATTCTCTTCAGCTTGTTATTTTTAACTATCACTGATTCTAAAACATTCTCTTCGCAACTCATAAAACAACTTAACTAATGGGTGTTTATAATTACTTATATCAATATTTAAAAATCGTCTTTTACCTAGTCTTTTATCAATTAAAGCAAATGCTGTGTAAATCGGATTATTCGATTCCAAGCAATCTTCAAACGGTGTATTGATATAATTCTCTAAAACATCTCTAATATGAGTTGTTTCATGAATACCTAACTCCATAATCTCTTTTACTTCTCTTAATTCAATTTGTGGCAAATAGAAATCTTTATGATAAGCTCCTTGAAAACCTAATTTATTGATTAATTCTTGAGGTATATGAGCCATATACCAGTGATAATATCCTCCACCCAAAACTTTTTGACCATCTAAAGTAATCCACGCTTCACCATAATCATCATGGGCATCATGATAACGTGTGCAATGAACATCAATTCTATCTCTTAGCCCTGGAGTAATAAAATCTTTTATTTTCTTCCTTAATTTAGACCAAATCATCTCAGACCCCATATATGTTACTATTTTATTTCCGCGCAGGACGCGCGGCGTTCGTGGCATTGCAGATAACGTTTCGCGAAGTTCCGAAGTCTGGTTATTGCATTCATATTCTCTCAGATTTTGGAACTTCGCTGTTATGTGATGTCGGTTAAGACAACCCAGACAGTTCCTCAATTATCTGATCAATTCTATTCTTATCTTCTTTGTTAAAATAGAATTTACTTTTCCCTTTTATTCTAAAGAATAAATATTTCTTCTTTACACGGAAGATTAGTTTATTATCGTCATAGCTAAATGATAAAACTTCATTCCAATTATAGTAATTGTTCCAATCTACTATCCCCTTTTCCGCTAAACCTGTCTTTGATAAATATACAGAAAACGAATCAAACGTCATAATAGCAAATAGGATTATCATTGCTAGTCCGGTAAATGAAGGTCGTATATTAAAATACATATGTAGCCACAGAACTAATACGATACCTGAAGAAATTGTTAAAAATAGTGGTTCCATAGTAATGTTAGGCTTTAAAAAACAGATTATATTTCCAACCTTATTTCTTTTATAAACTCTTTTAAGAGCCTTGTTACAATACACGGCCATATTTAATAAAATTAAACAGCCTAGAATAATATTAAACTTATTTATTCTATCAAAACTATCTAGATCGCTATAATTCATTATGTATACTATTACAGCCAATATCACCAGGAAAAGCATCCCTAAGAAAGTTCCAAATTCGATTAATCTCTTATTCAAAAATTAAACTCCTTACATTCTGAAATATTAAATCAAAAAACGAATTTCTTTATCAAACCTTCTCCAATCCTCAAAAAACTCTACCTTAATTTTCATCACGATTTCTTTCGAGGCATAGATGTCACATAACGTTCAGGAGTTCCCGCAGCGTCCCAACCACATTCATCATCCTCTAGTTGAGGGAACTTTGTGTTAGACGCCGCTCCGGTTCCCCAGAGCATTTTCTAAAGCTTCCTTCAACTTTGGAAACCTATATGTAAAATCAGTACTTAGAATTTTTTCCGGTACAGCACGTTGTCCATTTAATAACATTTCTGACATTTGTCCTAATGCTATTCTTAATAAAAATTCCGGGACTGGTAACCATGATGGTCTATTCAAAACTTTCCCTAGTATCTTGCTAAAATCTCTCATTTTTACTGGATTTGGAGCAACAGCATTTATTGGTCCAGCTAGCTCCTGATGTTCGATAATAAACCTTATCATACTTATTAGATCCTGAACATGTATCCAGGAGAGCCACTGACTTCCATTACCCAATGGGCCACCTATGTAGAATTTAAATGGTAGTGCCATTCTTTCTAGTGCACCTTCGTTTCCTAAAACCACCCCAATCCGAATGGTCACTACTCTGGTTAAATCACTTTGGGCCTTATATGCTTCATTTTCCCAATCACGGCATACATGTGCTAGAAAATCCTGCCCCACTTCTTCAGACTCGGTTATCTCTTCATCCTCGCGGGGTCCATAATATCCAACTGCTGAAGCGTTTATTAGAACTTTGGGTTGAATTGCACCATTATTAATAGCAGCAACTATTATGCCAGTTGTTCTAATCCTGCTCGCAATGATCTCCTCTTTTACTGAATTGGTCCATCGACGATTTCCAATCGACTCACCCGCTAGATTGATTACTACGTCGATTTGATCCAAATTATAAGTTAATGATAGAGAAGAAAAATTGTCCCATTCGATTACCTGAATTTTATTTCCTAATCGGTTAGCAGTTTTTTGAGGATTCCTCGTTACGATATATACCTGGTATCCATTCTCAAGTAATTTATTTGCCAGATTACTTCCTACAAAACCTGTCCCACCAAAAATTAAAACATTCATATTTCCCACCTCCGGAATGGCGTCTAACGTCCCGCCGGTTCCCACCGCGCCCCAACCACATTCATATTGACATAGTTGCGGGAACAGCGTGTTATACGATGTTTCCGCTCTCTTGCACAGAAAAGCCGGATGATAAAATCTGTTCCAGAAGATCAAGTTGAACATGACTGACATGATTAAAAATATGAAGAGTTGACAATATCGCTTGGTTTGCCATAGGTATTGCCATCATCAACGCTAAGTTTTGGAACTCCCCTGTTATGTGAAGTCGGAAATCCTCAAAAGCAAACATAAAAATAAAAGGCCAACAATCTCTGTCAGCCTCTTATTGCTAGACTATATTAACTTTAGGCTCTGTCACCTCTGGACATGAATTATATAGTTCCTCGGGATCTAAATCTAAACAGTTATTGGGATCAAACTTCCCAGTGATATCCCAAGCCAAAGTGTCATTAAGAACTGTACATGAATTTATAAATAGCTCGATATTCTGAAGTTGTTGAAAAACTCCCTTTTTGATGAGCTCTGAAGCATCGAAAAGCTTAATCTTTCCATCAACAAAATAAATATATACTTTGAAATCACTTGTTGGTACTACTTGTATAACTTTATGAAACATTATAGCAACCTCCTTATTTCAGCGGGTCTATCCTAATAAACTGATTGTTTTCTCTGCCGTTTTCCCAATTAACTATTAATTCTTCCCTATGAATCTCGCACCATGCAAGAACAAGTTTTAATTGTTTTGATGGGAATATCCCCTTTAATACGGTCGCATTCTGTATGTCAACTAATATTTTATTTTCTCCATACTCTGCATGGAAATGAGGTGGAACATGCTCATTCCAAAACATCATGATTTTTATACCGTAGAATTCGCTTACTATTGGCATATTAACACCTCTTATTAATTATACCCCAACTACCTTCAGATGAAAATAAATTCCATATATTTCTGCTCAGATATTTCCGATTTCACATAACGTTCCCGGGATTACCGTAGCGTCATCATACATTCATCTTCACAAAGTTACGGTAATCCCGTGTTAAATGAAGTTGGTCGCCCCCATACTCAGAAGTCGCCATGGAGGGCGACCCCTCAAATCTCAAATAACCATGCAAAATAAATAGAGAGATTACGTCTGAAATCTTTAAATATCACATTATGCTCATTATCTTAACGATAAATTGAATTTGTCAATCAAAGTAAAATAGTTCCTCAAATTTATTTCAAATGCAACACAAAGGATACGGCTAATTGGCAATACTCCAAACCGATATAGAAAAACCAGAGAGAGGCATCGTCCTGAAAGGGATAGTGCCTCTTTTTTTCTCTGGTATAAGTTCGTCCTCTACCATCAGCGTCTGCGCCAAACGGCTCTTACACCAAGCACCACTAAGCCTATCATCAGCAAGATACCAATTAGAGCAGCTCCGGGCGCGTCATCGGTTTCGCCAATGTAAATACCTGCAATGCCAATCAATATACCGATGACAAAGAGGCAGACAGCGATGCCCAACGCCTTGCGCCTAACTTTCTTCAAATAGTCAACCTCTTTATCAGTTGTTGGCGGCAGCGGTGTCTTGACAGGAGATTTCATCTTTTCATAGTCCGAGCGGCAGTCCTCACATTCCTTCAAATGCTGCTTAACCTCCGCTGTCGTTTCATCGCCGAGCAGTCCGTCGACATAACCCGGCAATAAGTCTTTGACAATATAGCATTTCAGCATGACAACACCTCCATTATTTTTTGCTTTGCCCTGTAAAAAGTTGTCCGCGCCCAGTTTTCGCTTTTGCCGAGGACTTCCCCGATTTCGGAAAAGGAGAACTCGCCGGAAAGCCTCATATGGACAACTTCCCTCATCGGCTCGCTCAAAGTATGGATTGCCTTATACAAGAATAACTTATCACTGGTCAGCAGAGCCGATTGTTCGGGCGTCGACGACTCAGGTATATCTTCAGTCAGTTCCTGCGCGGCGTTTCGGTTTCGCTTCCGTAATTCCTGATACCAAACATGTTTAGCAATCTGACAGAGCCAAACTGATATTTTACAGCTGCCATTATATTTGTGAATAGAATAAACGGCGCGATAAAAAGTTTCCTGAGTCAGTTCTTCCGCCGTATCCACATCGTGAGACAGGGAGAGCAAGAACTTGTATACGCTTCGGGCGTGTTCTTTGTATATTTCTTCAATGCGGTCACCCACTACCGTGCCTCCTTTCAATCAGTTCCACTTATATATCCCGAAAACGAATGTTTCGTTACAGAGAATAAAATTATTTGAACAAAAGCGGAGAGAAATATCTCTTCTGCTCAAAACTCCGCCTTCTATATAATCCTGATTTGCCAAATGAGTATTATACTCATTACCCATAAATGCGCCTGACTATACTCGCATATAAATTTCGGTTTGTTAGCTTACGGTTATACTCATAATCTCACTGTCAACTTAGCGTTTAAGCTTCTTTCTTCAGGAGATATCTCTTTATTCTTTTCTATTTCCGCTAAAACAAAAAATTTCGATAGATTGTTTCACTCAAATCACTCCTGGTTTTTGTGTCATTATTAAACTTTGCTCAAGTTCTTATTTTCCGCGCTGAGAAAGATTATAAATAATTGGAACTTCAAATCATAAAATTCTTCAAATCTACTCGCAGAATCCGCGCCAGGACGGCGCGGCCCTTTGCGACCAATTTCATCTAACGTCCCGAGTGTTTACGACGCGCCCCAACAACATTCATATTAGCAAAGTGTCGTAAACACTCTGTTAAATGAAGTTGGTCGTCCTGCATAGCCGAGGCTGACATGGATGTCAGCCCCTCGAGTATTGCTTAAATTCTTAGAAAATCTATTTATTCTTACTCATTTTTCTTCTTGTTTCTCTATTTGGTTGCTTAGAACTAAGTGAAATGTCACCGGATTTTACCATCGCTGAAATAAATGGTTCTGCAATTTTAGGATTTCTAAGCATAATCGACATCATTTCTTTTTCATTAATTGCCTCACCATTTTGCTGTTTTAATAACATATCTAATAATTCAGGACTTTCTAACATTGCCATCATTATCTCTGTTTCTTTCGGCACTTCTGGCTCTTCACAATAATCCGGAAATTTATATTTTGTCAACTTTGCTAATTCAAGTAAGTGGCTATCTGGTCTATTAGGATCCTTTTCATAAAGTGAAAAATACAACTTTAACGTTTCCGAGAGTTCCTTCAATCCAGTAGCAGTATTTTCATACTCGATGTATCTTAAATGCGCAATATCAAATGGAACTTTCGGAGCGTTCTTTTCTCTAATTATTATTGTCCCAGGTTTACATGCATGTCTTAGCCCTAATTCATAAAAAACATTTGGATTAGGAAAACTCACGTCTGCTACTACGAAATTTGAATGCATAATTCTTGTTACAATATCAGTAGTTATGGTTCCCGGCAGAGAAATCTCATCAGCTCGAACAACCTCAATTCCTGGTCTTGCTTTTAATATCGCTTCTTTAATTAAATCATCATATCTTTGTTTTAATTCTTCCTTTGAAATACTAATATCCGGATAATTCTGTTCACTAATGGCCATAATCACGAAACAGTTTTGTATTGACATCCAAAATCCTCCTCAATAATTGTTCTTTATTTCTACGTCCGCGCCAGGACGGCGCGGTCTTTGCGACCAATTTCATCTAACGTTCTGAGGGTTTGCGACGTCGGGTTACTACCTTCATACTTCTCCCCGATGTCGCAAACCCTCTGTTATCTGTCGTTTTGCGCCTTATCTATATGCTCGTTTGATTGTTCTTTGTAATTATATCTTTTAAAGCTACAACAACATCAGTTACACTGTTATTGTGGTTTTTATCATTGTCAATAGAATTTTTCCCTTCTTCCACAAAAAAATCATTATTTCCAAAAATTTTCTTTGCAAGTTCTTGTTTAATTTCTTGTTGTTGCTCCTTTTCAAGAGTCAATAAGTATGGATCTAATGAAGCTAATTCTAGTTCTAGTTTTCTATAATATTTTTCAGATTTATGATTACTCCCTGCTTGTTTCCCCGAATAGGTTGCTATAGAAGCAAATGCAGCAGCAACAAACCATTTTGTACCCGTGACTACCCAATTAAAATTCTCTTTATTGTATAAAGCATGTTCTGCTGCCTTTATTGCAAAAATAATCATTCCAATCATACTTGCAACAGCAACAATCTGCCAAATTATTTTAGTCCACATAGATTGATTTGCATATTTTCGATATCCATAGGATAATCCATTATTTGTTAAGGTTCCAACAAGATTCTTAATATAACTTCTCTGTTCCTCTAATTCTTTTTCGTATTTTTGTGCATTGGCTAAAAGTTCGTTTTTAAAATTTTCCATGTAAGTAGATAAATTATTGTTGAAATTTTCTATATTATCTTTCGTAGTGTTAAGCAGGTCATTAAAAGTAGCGTTCCATTCATCGATTCTTTCCTTATTCTTTTGTTGTAAAACCTCAAGCTCTTTTGTATAGTTTTCTGATCTTTTCTCTTGTGAATCCGTAAATTGGTTCTTAAAATTTGCGATACTATTTTGAGCATCGTTGATTATATTATCGATTCGGTTTTTCTCAGTTGTTATGTTCTTGGCTAAGTCATTTAGCTTATTTTCAATGTCTAATTTCGTCTTTAACAAATCTTCATAGTCTTTTTCGGTATTAGACTTGTGCTGAGAAACGGAACGTCTTAATGAAACAATAATATCTTTAAACCCCTCAAAGTCCTCTGGTGTTCTTGGATAATATATAGTACCAAGTTGTTGAATTACTCCTTCTAAATGGCTGTTTATTTGCGCAATCGCATTCTCTCTATTAGATTGATTACTGTCATTAATATAATTTCTTATAATACTATTTATCTGAATCATAGGATTTTGTAAATTTTGTAGAACGTTGAAAGAAAATATGGAGGTATCTACATTGTCAAATATACGTCCCAGTTGTTGATATACTCCTTCAACTCGTTGGAAAGTTTCTTCATGGAAAGGATTACTGATATGCAACTTTCTAGCTTCTTCAATAAGGCTAGAAATTTCCTGAAGACTTTTCATGACTTGATGATTATTGAATCTTTCGTCAAAATGACCCATTTTACTTGACCCCCAGTATAATCTCATACCCTAATAGTACCAAGATATCAATGGAAAATAAATACATATTTCAACATAATGTTACTATTTTAAAATGACAGATAACGTTTTGCATTCCCGCCGCGCCATTCCGCATCCATCTTCCTCTAAGTGGCGGGAATGTGGTGTTATGTGAAGGCCGAGACCCGCAGAGCAAGTGCTTAAGCTTAATTGATGCATTGTTCTCACTATTCAGCTTTCATAGACTTTTCTTTGAGCTTTTTTATATCCGACATAACTTTATTACACATATTGTCTAAATCTTTATCTATATTTAACTCAATTTGTTCGTTAACACTAACATACTTAATCATATCCTGATTAAGAAAATCATCACAAAATACTCTCTTTGATAACTTATCTATGAATTCCTTGTATCTTGTACCTTGAAACATAACAGATTCCCCAATTGAATCCAATTCATTAAGTGTTTTCAAATCATCTCTTAACATTTCTAGATCACCATATAGTTTATAGATATAATCAATGTTTTCTAATTTGCTTGCAATCATAGCTACATTTCTAATCCAATTACTACTCAAAAACATTCTTGTTGGTACATCTTTAAACGATTGATTTCTGTGGCTAATATAAATTTTCTTTAAATCAGTTAACCCCAATATCAGATCATAATATACAATTAAAACATTTTCCCTAATTTCAGATTCTTCTTGTATTGTCTTCCCTTTGTTTAAACTAATTAATACAGCTGAAAGAGTGGCAAATCCACCTACAATCCCTCCAATATAGCTTCCAAGAAATCCTGCCCATTCTCCATTACTTAAGTTCGATTTTATATTGTTTCCAAATATCAAACTGTCGAAAAGCCAAGGAATCAAAATAATAATTACTATTCCGATAGATACATAAATTATGGTTTTTGGGTTTTTATGAAATTTCAATGAAAAATACCCCCAAAGTTTTTTACTACAATGATAACCAAAAATTTTCTCTCGGCTTTCACATAACGGTTTGCGTGTTTGCGACGCGTCTTTACCGCATTCATATTGACAAAGTGTCGAAAACACGCTGTTATGTAAAGTCGCGCGTCCCCGGATTCAGAGGCCGACAGGACGTCGGCCCCTGGAATCTGACATAATATTTACTATCGGATCTATCGAAATCACAAATCCGATAACTATAATCATTTCAACTTGGACTGAGATTCTTTTTCTCTATTAATTCTTAAATCGGTTTCTTTGTTATCAGAACTAGGTTTCAGACAATACTTATTCGTATAAATGACTAACATGACCACCGAAACAAAAACAATAATAATATAGACAATGGCGTTAATAAGTGAGAAAGCTAAGGCCATAATTGCTATCGAAGTTATCATTAACATTATACCTGTAGCTCGGGTTAGCTTCTTTCTATCATATTTGCTCTGTTGCTCTTTACTCATCGTATTATACCCGGCAATTAGCCAGCTCCCTCTTCCTGATAGCAAGATTATTGATAATACAAACATCAACCCTGCTAATATATATGCGACAATCATCTTTTCCCCTCCTTACAAAACTATTCTATTCATATTCAAGAGGTCTAAAATAAATCTTTAATGAAAATCCGCGCATGGATGCGCGGTCTATGCGCGCGATTTTATATAACGTCTCGAGTGTTCCCGAAGTCTGGTTACTACGTTCATATTATACCATATTTTGGGAAAACTCTGTTAGACGACGTGGTATGCCCCACGTAGCCAGAGCCCGGCACGGACGCCGGGCCCCCCAGAAACTTATTAACAGATCTTTAAATCACTAATTAATTGAGGCTCTTTCAAAGCATGTATGATAACTTTTTTTAACAAAAAGTACAAGAAATCAATTGCCCTTTCTTTCCCAACAATTGCAGATAACTCTTTATTAAAATTTGAAAAGTCTCCATGTGCAATGTCACTTCTATATGAATATAATTTTTCAATTATTAACTCAAACGTATTTGAATCTGGCCCACCGAAGAATAATCTAAAATCAATTTTTTCATCAAATCTATTATTTAGAAGGTTCAATTTTGTTTTTAGTTGATGAGTTATACTACTATCTCCTTTTTGCGGGTTATGTACTAAAAGAGTTTCTAGTATCGAAAAGATTGCAACTATCATAAATGATGATTTTCGAGGTATTTGTTTCAGACTTCTAAAGTCCGCTAAAGATTTATAAATGTATGAATAAATATCTTTTCTGATCTCAATAAAGTTTTCTATTAAATAAGTTAGTTCCCTTACCTCTATTAAGTTTTCCTTAGTAATAATCTTTTTGTGTAATAACATCGTATTATCTGAAAGATAGTTATGTAAACCTTGTATACTATACATTCTCCCCCCACTCGGGATTATTTGAAAAAGAACATGGATATCTGCTTTGGACAATAATAATGATAAGTCAATATTATCATCTACTTGATTTCCATCATATTCAATTATCCAATACTTCCAATCAGATTCTTCAAGCCCAATATAACTACCTGAACCATTACTCTCTTCTTTCTTGTCTAACTCATATCTTTTTGTAAAGCCAAATGTATTATCGGTTTCGGGTATACTCATTTTAATTGTTTCTATTTGATTAGAGTTTGCTTTCTTTAATAAATGTCCGGGGATTATTTCAAACTCACTGTCAATATTCACTTCTAATATATCACCTATAAAAATAAATCCTCTTCTATTACCCATATAGCACCTCTTAACTAATCACTTTATAAAATATCTGCAAAACTATTTCTTAATAAACGTCTAATACAACTTTAATTTATCCGCGCCAGGACGGCGCGACCTATTGCATACCATGTCGTCTAACGTCTCGCCGGTTCCCGCCGCGCCCTGACCACATTCATCATCCTCCAAGTGGCGGGAACCGGCTGTTCTACGACGTGGGAAGCCCCGTGATTCAGAGAGCGCCATGGACGGCGCTCCCTTTAACATAATTTCATTAAATTAATAGTAAATTGCGAAATGAAAAACATCATGCTCATTTCCTAAGAATAAGCAATTGTAACCTTCTTTCACATCTCCAATTAAGTTAACCGGTAGGGGTTTATAGGCATGGTTATAGTTATATACCAAATCGGTTGTAAGCGCAGGAACGTTCATTTTAGTCAAAAAAGGAAAATAACAATGTTTTTTTTCGCTCGCCTTAGGTTTATTGCCAGCTCCTTCTCCTAACTGTATAAGTTGTGAGAATCTATCGACACAGTTGAACCAGCCGATAATAAAAGCTCTTTTCCCTTTATTTCCACTTCTTGTTTCATGTAATAGCCAATCAAAATCTGCCTGGTATTTATCCCAATTTTTGCTTGCCGAATTAGTCTGAGATGCACTCTTCCAATTCTTTAAATATTTTACTTCAATTTTGAAATCTTTGGGTTCAATATAAATATCATGATTAACTTTACTCTTATCTTGCCTTTTACTATCGCCGACAGTATAATGTGCCATTTGTCTAAATGGATATCCAATTCTTACGCAAATATCCATTTCGTTATATTTCTCATCTGCTATCTTCTTAATTTCACTTTTTGGCAGGTTCTGATAGAGCCCATTAAATTCATCAATAATAAAAAGACAAGTTGATAAAAGATACTGATCAATAGTAGGATTTAAGTTCATAATATTACCCCTCTCTCCTCTTAATCATAAGATAACCACTTATATTTATGCGCCATGGATGGCGCATTTTGCTTCCCATGTCGTAGAACGTTCAGCCGTTCTCGAAGCGTCTTGTCACATCCATCTATTCTAAGTTTCGGGAACGGCGTGTTCTACGACGTGGGAAGGCCCGTAATCCAGAGAGCGACACGGATGTCGCTCCCTTATAGAAAAGTGTAGTTTTATTCATCGATAAACGTTTCTTTTATTTTTTCGTAAACATAATTTATATCTTCGATCTTCCCATTGTATTCAACCATTTTAAAATTACTGGAATTTCTATCGAATTGAGCAATTTTCACATTAACAAACACATCATTTTTTCGTTTATATTTGTCATAAATATAATTGGTGAACAATCCTTTTATAAGATCCCATAATTGTTTTCCGATCCAACTACCTACTGTAATAATAATTGGTAATGGTATAATATTTTCTTGGGTAACTGAAGGCTTCTCACTTTGAATAACCTTTATTTTGTGATTCTGATATATTTCTTCTTTTCTAATCGCAGATATGTTTCCTGTTGATGTTGAGACAGTCTCTTCAAAGTTCAAATAAACTACATTTTGTTCTATCAACAAAACATCTGATTGTTCCATTTTTACTACTTCTTTTGCATCTTCCTCTGTCAAATCTAATGATTTGAAAAAAGTTTCGGCAGAAATATCATTCACATCAACTTTTGCTATAACTCTATCAGTTATAGGTTTACTGGTTGAGACAGATTCCAAACACTTAGGTGTTGGTGGCTGCATACTCTATCCCCCACATTCTTATATTTATTTTCTTTCTTAATCATCCTCGCAACAGGATGTTGCGACAACCTTCCCATGTCGTAGAACGTCCCGAGTGTTCCCGAAGTCTGGTTACTACATTCATCTTACTCCCAGATTTTGGGAACACTCTGTTATCTGCAGTGGCGATGAGGTGCTCGCAAATTCATTTATTTACTAGTAACACAGATCCTACAAAACTGTGCACGAATTATCGGATATGTAGGTTGTTTTTCTGCTATTCTATTTGTAAGGGAGGTCTTCCAAATGAATTTAATAAAGAATCTTAATGACGCATTAGACTATATCGAAGAAAACCTTACAAATGATATTGACTATAAAGAAGTCGCACGTCTGGCTTTTTGCTCGGAATATCATTTCATGAGAATGTTTTCTTTTCTAGCTGGCGTAACGCTCGCGGAGTACATCCGAAGAAGACGCCTAACTCTTGCAGCATTTGAACTAAATGATACTGAATTAAAAGTAATTGATATAGCATTGAAATATGGCTATAGTTCACCTGATTCTTTTACTAGGGCTTTCCAAAATATGCATGGAATAACTCCGGCAGAAGCCAAGAATAATGGTCAATTACTAAAAGCCTATCCACGGATGACCTTTCATATATCAGTTAAAGGAGAAAGCGCTATGAATTATAGAATTGAAGAAAAAGAAGATTTTCGTATTGTTGGTATTCAAAAAAGGGTTCCCATAATTTTTAACGGAACTAATCCTGAAATTACTTCTATGTGGAAGAGCCTTACGGAGGAAAAGATAATTCAACTTAAAAATCTATCTAACGTCGAACCTTTAGGGCTGATTCAAGCATCAACGGACTTTTCAGAAGGGCGTATGGAGGAAAAAGGTGAACTTGATCATTACATTGGCGTTGCGACAACTAATGTCTGCCCGAATAACTTTACCAAGCTTGAAGTTCCTCCCTCAACATGGGCTGTATTTGAATCAGTCGGACCATTCCCTGATATACTTCAAAATACTTGGGGGCGCATCTATTCAGAATGGTTCCCTTCCTCCAACTACGAGCAATCAGAAGGCCCAGAAATATTGTGGATGGAGAATTTTGATGTTTCTTCTCCCACTTTTAGAAGCGAAATATGGATACCTGTTCGGAAAAAGAAATAATTTTTACTTCAGCCATTGCAGATAACGTTCAGCCGTTCCCGAAGCGTCATATCACATTCATCAATGCTAAGTTTTGGGAACGGCGTGTTATGTACAGTTGGCTTCCCCATTTTTACTAAACAAATACTTATTTAGTACTCAAGCAATTCCGACACAGTTTTAAACGTATAGCCCTGTTCTCTTAGCCCGTTTACTATTCCTTCAACCGATTCCAACATTACCTGTCTACTGTCATACATGACATGTAGAAGAATTATCGAACCCGGTTTGACATTCTCCATAACATAGTTTGTAATCTTTTCAGAACTACTCATTATCTCTGGGTAAGAATCAGGTTCTAGGTCCCACATTATAGTTTTACGATTGTGTTGTTTTAGGTAATAAGGAAGTAAGAATAACTTTTTCCCATTCGGTGGTCTGAAAACAATTTCCCCTTTATAACCTGCTTCTTCTATTAGCTGGTCTGTCTTTTCAATTTCATTTTTAATATAGTTATATGATTTTAATACCATCCGATTATGAGAGTAAGTATGGTTTCCTAATTCGTGTCCTGAAGCAACAATTTTTTGACCTTCAGACATATCCTTCTCAAGGTCACTCCCAATTACAAAAAAGGTTGCTTTGATATCTAGCTTACTGAGAATTGATAAGATCTCGTCAGTTTTATCAGTCGGTCCGTCATCGAAAGTCAGTGCAACCACTTTTTCAGTTGTATTCATTCTGGAATATATATTACCGAAAAATTGAAACGTCCGTGATTTGGATAAAGTCCATAAACCAACTACAATCATAAATACCACTGCAATAATAGATAGCGTAAATAAAATCTTTTTCAAAATCATACACTCCAAATAATTTCTTAAATAGCCAATTGTACATAACGTCCTGCGTATTCCCGAA